>CAZLHQ010000040.1:0-22306 GCA_964559355.1 uncultured Hyphomicrobiaceae bacterium | reverse complement strand
TCGGCCCGGATGGCGGCGCCTGCCAACCCGAAGGGGCCACGCGCTATCGGGTTCTACCGATCGGCAAGTCGGTGGTGTTCGAGGACTACGACGTCAAAGTTCGTCTGAACGAGTTCTTCGGCGGTCATGTCGCGGTCCTGGGCAATACCGGCAGCGGTAAATCCTGCACGGTCGCCTCGGTCTTGCAGTCCCTTTTCAGCAAACCGGACGAACATCACGCTCGCGGAGCGACGTTTATCGTCTTCGACGTGAATGGCGAGTATCACGAGGCGCTTTCTCCTTTGGCAAAAGACGGCGGCATCGGCGTCCATCGCGTAATCCTTGATGGGACGACCGCTGGCTTTCGGATGCCGCATTGGTTCCTGGAAATGGCAGAGTGGGAACTGCTTTTGCAGGCGAGCGAGCGAACGCAACTGCCGGTCCTTCGGACGGCGTTAGGTCTGACAAGTCTCTTTCATGCCAACACGCCAGACGCTCTGGCTCTGCGCGAGCACTTTGTCGCCACTTGCATCATCGAGTGCTTTCGAGGTGCGGATGGCGACTCCCCAGTGTCGAAGTTTCAGCGCGTCGTTTCTCTTCTTCAGAAGTATCCGACGAACGATCTGAATATGGCGTTGTTGAACCGCTTCAATCCGAATTTTCAATACGGAAATTTTTCTGGCAACAACCAATCGGCATTTCTGGATGAAGTAAGGAAGAAGCTCCGGGAGGATGCTCCCTTACCAGCCTACAATCGGACACCGTTCTCTTTCGATGAGCTGCACGAATGTCTGGATTTCGCGATCCTTTATGAGGAGGCTCACGGCAACCGCCAAATCCGAGATTACTGCTCTTCCATGGTCACGCGGCTCAGATCTCTCCAGGAGAGGACCGAATATGCCTTTTTACGTCACGAAGGAGCTGACGTTGGTGCGGCTGTAAGCGATCTGGAATTCTTGACCAACATCGTCGGTCTGGGAAGGGTTGTTGGCGAAGCGTTCACCAAACGCAATCAAGTCATTATCATTGATCTGAACTCCGTCGAAGATGAAATCGTTGAGTTGGTCAGTGCGGTCATCGCACGCATGCTTTTTCGGTTCCTTCGCCATGCGGAACCAAGAAACCGTTTCCCGATACATCTGCTCCTCGAAGAGGCTCACAGGTACGTTGCCTCAACGCCCTCCCGGTTTTCCATCGACGCAACCAAGATATTCGAGCGCATCGCCAAGGAAGGGCGCAAGTACGGCATGTTCGTGCTCTTGGCATCGCAACGCCCGAGTGAACTGTCCAAGACGGTTCTCAGCCAGTGCTCCAATTTCCTGGTTCACCGCATCCAGAACCCCGACGATCTTTCTCAGATTCGGCAGATGACGCCGTTCATCTCGGATTCGGTCTTGAAGCGTTTGCCGTCATTGCCTCGGCAGCACGCGCTGGTGTTCGGAACATCGGTCAATCTCCCGACGACATTCAGGGTGCGGGAGGCATCACCGCGGCCGCGCAGCGACGATACCGCCGTGGTCGATTTGTGGTTCCACGAAGAAGGTCGAGCCGCCGACATTCGACTCGCTCCGGCCGATACCGCTGGAGGGGAGCCGATGGCAGTAAACGAAGCTTCAGACGATGACATCTTCTGACAATCTGGAGACCCTGGCGCAGGCGCTGGAGGCCACGGGAGACTACCGGGTCATCCGGCGTCTCAAACCGCGCCCTCGCATCGTTCCTCCGCCAGGCACGCCGCTGCGCCTCGGCCTGGTGGTCGATGTGGAGACCACGGGGCTCGACCCTCAGCGCGACGAGATCATCGAACTCGCCATGACACCATTCAACTACGGCTTGGATGGCACCATTTTCAGCGTGGGCGACAGCTTCCAAGGGCTGCGTCAGCCGAGCAAGCCTATCGCCCCGGAAATCACCGCGATCACGGGCATCACCAACGAGATGGTGGCCGGCCAGATTGTTGATCCCGCAGCGGTAGCCTCATTCGCAGCGCCGGCTTCGCTCGTCATCGCGCACAATGCGGCGTTCGACCGCCGCTTCCTCGAACGATTCAACGACGTGTTCTCGACGAAGCCGTGGGCATGCTCGCTCAGCCAGATCGATTGGGCAGCAGAGGGGTTCGAGGGCACGAAACTCGCCTATCTCGCTCAGGCCGCCGGCTTCTTCTACGACCGCCACCGCGCGATGCACGACTGTCTTGCTACGGTCGAGTTGTTGGCGATGTGGCTGCCCCGATCTGGCGCTACAGGTCTCAGCCGTCTCCTGGACGGCGCTCGTACCGTTTCTTGGCGAATCTGGGCGGAGAACGCGCCCTTTGACCTCAAGGATGTCCTTAAAGCGCGGGGGTACCGCTGGAACGGCGATCCCGGCCCGCACCCGCGCGCCTGGTATATTGACGTTCCCGAGGCTCAGTGCGAGGCCGAACTACGGTTCTTGAGAACGGAAATCTATCGGTATGAGGTCGATCCCCCGGTTCGGCGGATCGATGCTTATGATCGGTTTTCAGACAGGATCTGAGTGCCGTCGAACGCCGGGCTATTGCATGCCCTTCCGGCACTTCTTGGCAAGCGTGGCGGAGACGAACTTTTCCCTTTTCGTCATGTCGGCGCGCTTTTCCACCATGTAGTGCCTAGCAGTCATGCTTCTCGCAGCTGGCATCCTGCAACGCGTGGTTCTGGAGGCGGTCGCGGATTTCCTTCGAGATCCTCGCCTTGCCGGTCACCGTCTTGAATGTCCGGCGCAGGTCCTTGCCTCAATTTAGCAAGGAAGACGTCCACCAAACATGGGGCTATTCACCTTCCAGCCTCACGGAGCGACGCAGCAATATCGCTGATCGAGCGAAACAGGACCAGTTCATCATCTCTGGTAGGCTCAAATCCTCGGCGCTGCCAGAATTCGGCAGCCTCCCCGTCGACGGCGTTGACCATCAATGCCCGCCCACCGATCAGCGATGCGGCCTGAACGCACCGTTGGAGGGCGTGCTTCACAAGGCCAGTCCCGATACCCAACCCGGCCGAGCCGATATCGGTCGCGAGCTGACCAAGCAGCATGCAGGGAATTGGATTAGGCGGCTGTCCCGTCCGGATGGAGCGCGGTAGCACCGATGGCACAACGGCTGTTGGTGCAAGGCCGTAATATCCCACCACACGCCCTGCCTCATGCACGACGAGAACGGCGGTAAAGCCCTTCTGCTGATTGGAGAGCGCGCGGGTCTTCAGCCAGTGGTCGAGCGTCGGCTTGCCACAGGAAAACTGGGAAACATCGTGGGCGGCGGAAAGCAGCTCGGGTCCTGAAAGCAGCAAGGGATTACTGTTTCGCTGCGTAGCCGGGCTCCCACGGCGCAGGCCGCTTAAGCACTTCAACCATCTCCGGAACAGGAGCAACCGGACGCGACAGCACATCCATGAACTGGGCAAAGCCTTCCGGGCTCATCCGGATCAGGCCCTGCTCCATGACGACCTCCTCGGCCGCGCGCACAGCGGCGTCGCGCACGAAATCGGTGCGCGAGCGGCCGCGCAGGCTGGCAGCACGATCGATCATGGCAACATCGGCCTCGGGCAGACGCATTGAGATCGGATATTCCTTGCGTTCGGCAGTGTTGGCCATGGCGATTCTCCTTGGTCGGAAGATGGCATCTTGTATCTCTAAATACAATACGATAAAGTCGCATCCACAAGCAACAGCTTCCGATGGGGTAGCATCGAGGCGAAAGATGACGGCGACAGCGATCGATTCCGACAGGTCATTTCACTATGCCACGGCTCGCCAGACTAAGCCCCCGCACGCCATGACACGCGTCGGCATACTGATCGCCGCCGAATGTTCGCCTGTAAATTCCATTGCTTATCCCGAGCATGGGACGAATGCTGTCAGTTATGACCTTGCGAGCCCCACAAAACACAGCAAAGATTACAGGAGCCGAGCGCGAAGCGCTGCTCGAATCTTTGCTGCTGGACGAGCCGGAGTTGACGTTTACGCCGCGCGGCATTCCCGACCCTCGCCTTCTGCGTCTGGTCGGCATCCTGGCAAAGCAGGCGGCACGGGAATGCTTTGCAGAGGAAGTGACGTTATCCAGGCAAAGGAGGAAACGCACCTCCTGATGCGGATAGGAGCCATGTTTTGAAAGTCGCGATCTACGCCCGTTATTCTTCCGACAATCAACGCGACGCTTCCATCGCCGACCAACTTCGCATGTGCCGCCTCCACGCCGAAAAGCAAGGCTGGCACGTCGTCGAAGAATATACCGACCACGCAATCTCTGGCGCTTCGCTGATCCGTCCGGGTATCCAGGCTCTGATGACCGACGCCATGGCCGGTCGTTTCGACGTGATCCTCTCAGAGGCAATGGATCGCCTCTCGCGTGATCAGGAAGACATCGCCGGAATCTTCAAACGCATGTCCTATGCGGATGTGAAGATGTTCACCCTGTCGGAGGGCGAGGTCAGCCATCTGCATGTCGGCCTCAAGGGCACAATGAATGCCCTCTTTCTCAAGGATCTTGCCGACAAGACCCGCCGCGGCCAGCGCGGCCGTGTCGAGGCTGGCAAATCGGGTGGCGGCAATTCCTATGGTTACGATGTGGTCAAGAAGCTGGACGCCAATGGCGAACCCATTCGCGGCGACCGCACCATCAACGAAAACCAGGCCGCCGTCGTTCGCCGCATCTTCCACGATTACGCCGCCGGCAAGTCGGCCAAGACCATCGCCTTTGCACTGAACAAGGACGGCATTCCGTCCCCTTCGGGCGGCGACTGGGGTTTCAGCACGATCAACGGTAACCCGAAGCGTGGCAACGGCATCCTCAATAATGAGATGTATGTCGGCAAGATCGTCTGGAACCGGCAGCGCTTCGTAAAGGACCCGAACACCGGAAAGCGGCAGGCTCGCCCCAACCCGGAATCGGAATGGGTCATCCAGGAGACGCCAGAGCTCCGGATACTCGACGACGATCTCTGGAATGCCGTGAAGGCACGGCAGGAGAAGAACAAGCTCACCCGCGACGACAACGGAAGCACGGATGTCCGCACCGTCAATCATCGGCGGCGCCCCAAATACCTCTTCTCGGGCCTCACCAAATGTTCATGCTGTGGTGGCGGGTACTCCGCGATCTCGGCAACGCTGATCGGATGCTCTACAGCTCGAAACAAGGGCACCTGCGACAACCGCGTCAATATCCGTCGCGACGAGTTGGAATCGCGCGTGCTGAATGCGCTGCGCACCAGACTCGTTGACCCCGAGCTGTTTGCCCATTTCTGCGAGGTGTTCACGCAAGAGATGAACCGCCTACGAATGGAAGGCCGCGTCGGTATTGCCTCAGCGGAAGCCGAGATCGCGAAGATTGATCGGGAACTCGAAACCCTTCTCAACCTGATCCTTAAAGGCGGCGCTGCAGACGCTCTCAATGCGAAGATGGTGAGCTTGGAAAAGCGGAAGAAGGAACTGGAACTGTTCCTGGCCGAAGCTGACGAGCCGCCGCCCCTGCTGCACCCGAGCATGGCGCTGCAATACCGCAAGCGCATCCAGCAGCTCTACGAGTCGCTTCAGGATGAAGAAGAGGGCAAGCGGGTAGAAGCAGCGGACACCATTCGCTCGTTGGTAGATCAGATCGTGCTGACGCCTGTTGAGGGCAAGGTGGAGATCGACGTTCAAGGCGATCTTGCTGGAATCCTTACGATTTCTACGCAAACGAAAAACCCCGCCGGAGAGCGGGGTGGATCGCAAGTAAAGATGGTTGCGGGGGCTGGATTTGAACCAACGACCTTCAGGTTATGAGCCTGACGAGCTACCGGGCTGCTCCACCCCGCGTCACCAAACACCACCGGTCCGATATGGCTGCACGCGGCGCTCTGCGCTACGGCCGCTTCCGGCGGCAAGCCGCATTGGTCTCCATATGGGGAGGGGCGGCCAGGACATCAACGGCCGCCTCTAGGGCGGCCGCGACGAGGGGGCTTATAGCACATTACGCCCGCATGGGAAGCGTCTCCGGCAAGAATTTTGATGCTGTGCACAACGGCCGGTTGCCGGGAAGATTTCAGCCTGACCAACCCGAAGCATCCTTGACGCCTTGAACCGGTAGTTTCCCTGACATTTTTCGCCGTCTGGTCCAGCCGGTTGGGGCAATTTGCGCGGCCGCGTCGACCTGCGGGGCCGATCGGGCTTTAAGAGCAGGTTCGATCTTGATGCAGAATCACTTGGGTCGTGGTGTCCTGCTAGGCCCTTGCTTGAGAGTCTGAATTCACGCTTTCGATGGAACCGGAAGCAGTTCCATCTCAGTCGATCGGCTCTAGGGTCCGGCGATGTCGGGCGGGCGAGAGGAGCTATCGGCGATTGTCTCGGTTTCGGACTTGGAGCGCAGCAGGAAGTAGATGTTGCGAGCGTAGATGAAGACGCCGAACTGGCCGATGATGATCACCGGGTCGGCGCGATAAAATCCATAGGCCAGTACGAGCAGGCCGCCGACAAACGAGAAATACCAGAATGTCGCCGGCACGATCGAGCGGCGCGCACGCTCGGTGGCGATCCATTGCACGAACCAGCGTCCGGTGAACATGAGCTGTCCGAACATGCCGATGCCGAGCCAGATCTTGTCGAGCGAGGACATGCCGCCCCACCACTGACCAAGCTTGGCGCCGATGGATCCGAGATGTGTGGCGATGAAGTCCATGGGATCGCGTGGTCCTCGCGTCTTGATGCAGACTTGTCGTCTGCTTCAGTGGCTCGCTTCCAGCACGGTGAGCCGATGTGTCAGCGGTTCTGCGTCGATAACATGCTCGCGATATAAAGCGTTGAGCACGTCCGCGATTCTGCCGCGATCCTGCAAAAAGTGACAGCGTTCTAGCAGAGCCGCGACGGGCTGTCTGTTGCCCAACGGGCGCACACAGGCAACCCGAACCGGCAATCGCATTTTACCGCGCCGGCATTCGCGGCCATCATTCGCTGCGCCCTTTCGCTTCGTTCTCGAATACCGCAGGCACCTTGGTGCGCTTGCGCAGCCACGTCACGCCGACGAGATCGTATAGGCCGACCAATGCGCGGTTGAGGTTGTTGTATTTCGAAACGCCCGCTTGCCGGGGCCGGTCGTTGACCGGAACATAGGCGACCTCGTGGCCGTAGGTCTGAAACAACGCAGGAAGATAGCGGTGCATGCTGGTGAAGAACGGCAGCCGCAGGAATGTATCGCGCCAATAGACCTTGATGCCGCAACCGGTGTCGGGGCAGTCGTCCTTCAGCACGCTATCGCGAATCCAGTTTGCGGCCTTCGATGCCCATCTCTTCGAGCCGGTGTCCTTGCGCGAAGTGCGCCAACCGTTGACCAGAGCGGGCCCCTTGGTGCCGGGTTCGGCCAGCTTGGCGGCGAGGTTAGGGATGTCGCGCGGATCGTTCTGGCCGTCCCCGTCCATCGTGGCGATGACCGTGTTTCTCGCCGCCATGATGCCGGAGCGGAGCGCTGCGCTCTGGCCGCTGCGAAGGTCGTGCCGCAAGTAGCGCAAGCCGGGATGGCGGCCGTCGGAGATCAGCGCCTTGATCTCGTCGCCGGTCGCATCCGTGCTGGCATCGTCGACGACGATCACCTCGGCCAACAGGTCAGCCGGCACATGGGCATAGGTCTCCTCGACAAGACGGCCGATATTGCCGGCTTCGTTGAGCGCCGGGATGACGACGGTGATGCGCATGCCAGACCTGGTTTTCCTTCGGGTGTCGAGCTCGTGTGTCGGCGCTCGCGTATGATGACGTGCGGCGGTCGGCTCACCTAGTGTGGCGTCGCGCCGGTTCCGCTACCGGCATTTGCGGAATATCGCACCACGCCTAGGCAGGGCATGATGTGGACCGGTTTCGGCACCGTCCGCGGGGGGGAGACTACCAGCCTTCCCGAGACCGCCTCAACCTTGTAAATGACCGACGGCACATGCAGGCCGGGATAACGTGATCGCGACCCGTCACATTCGGAGCAGTGAGCAACATGTCGATTGCGGACAAAGACTTGATCTCGCGATATTCGCCGGGCGGCATGGGATCGCAAATGGGCCTCAGCGATGCGCGCTGGGTGGCGGTTATGGCGCTGGGACTGACGGCGCTGCTGGGGCTCCGAATCGCCGCCCTGCACCTCAACGCCACGGATTTGTTCTTCGACGAGGCGCAATACTGGTCGTGGAGCCTGGCGCCGGATTGGGGCTACTACTCCAAGCCGCCGCTGGTCGCCTGGCTGATAACCGGGGCGACTGAGCTGTGCGGACACCAGGAATTCTGCGTGCGGTTGCCTTCGCCACTGGTGCATACCGCGACAGCGCTGGTCATTTTCGCCACCGGCCGGGCCTTGTATTCGACGGCGGCGGGCGCAATCTCCGCGCTCGTGTTTGCCACACTGCCGGGTGTCTCCGTCTCTGCCGGCATCATCTCCACCGACGTGCCGCTGCTGTTCTTCTGGGCGCTTGCCCTCTTTGGACTCGTGATGCTGCGGCAGACCACGGCGTGGTGGCCGGCGCTGGTGCTCGGGGTCGCGCTCGGCGGCGGCCTCAACGCCAAATATGCGATGGCGTGGTTCGCGCTGTGCCTGGCGGTCTATCTGATCGCCACGCCGCGTGAGCGCGGGCTGCTGAAAGATGCGCGCCTGTGGCTCGCCGTCGTCGTCGCCGCGGCATTGATCGCGCCCAATCTGTGGTGGAACAGCGCTCACAAGTTCGCCACCTTCGCTCACACCGCCGACAACGCCAAGTGGCATGGCGGTCTCATCAATCCCGGCAAGGCGCTGGAGTTCCTGGCCGCACAATTCGGCGTGTTCGGTCCGATCCTGTTTGCCGCGTTGCTCGTGGTGGCGTGGCGCGCATGGCGCGATGGTCTGCCCGAAAATGATAGGCTGCTGTTGGCATTCGCACTGCCCGTGCTCGTCATCATCACCCTGCAGGCGCTGATATCGCGCGCACATGCCAACTGGGCGGCGGTGTCTTATGTGGCGGGTAGCATTCTCGTCACGCAGACGATGATCCGCGATTTCGATTGGCGCTGGTTGCGTGGCTCGATGGCGCTGCACGCGGTGCTGCTTCTGGCTTTGGTCGCGGCCACGATTTATGCAGGGCGGTTCGCGCTGCCGGGCGGTGTCGACCCGTTTGCGCGCACGCTCGGCTGGCGTGCGGTGGCCGAAGCGACAGCGCAGGAATTGCAGGCCGCGCGCGCTGCAGGACGTCCCTTCGCCGCCGTTTTGACAGATGACCGCTCGGTGACGGCGGAATTGCTCTACTACATGCGCGAGGACAGCACGCCGGTTCTGGCGTGGCAAACGGGGCCGCGCCCGGCCGATCACTACGAGTTGACGCGGCGCTATACAAGCGCGGTGAAGGGGCCGGTGCTGCTCGTCGGGCTTGGTGGGAAGCGTCCGGCTCTGCTGGAAAAATTTGAGCAGTCCAAGGCGATCAAAACGCGTAAGCTTGCAGCTGGGGCCGGCAAGCCCCGCGATGTCACCTTCTTCGTGCTCGAGGGATACAACGAAAAATGACAACGGCCGGAAAACCGCCGCAACACAGCCCGACCAACACGCGTCATAGAAGTACGGCCGACGACACATACAAATCGAAGCTCTCCCAATCCTTCGTTCTGCTGGACAACAGCTCGGCCGATGGTGGCGCGTCGCTGTTCTTCCACGATCCCATCGAGATCATCACTGCCGACGAGCCACGTGATGTCGATGCCGCGCTCGCGCGTCTGCAGCAGGTATTGGCCGCTGGGCGCTACGTGGCCGGGTTCCTCGCCTATGAATTGGGTTACGTGCTGGAGCCCAAGCTCGCCAAGCTGATGCCGCAGCATCGGCGTGTGCCTTTGCTGTGGTTTGGCGTCTATGACGCTCCCGACGTCATGACCTCGAAAGAGGTGGCGGACTGGCTCGCCGAGCACACATTGAGTCATACCTACGAGTTTACCAACGTCACCCACGCCTGGGGACGCGAGGACTATCTCGCCCGCTTCCAGCGCGTGCAGGAGATGATCCGCGCCGGCGACATCTATCAGCTCAATTTGACGTTCAAGGCACGCTTCTCATTGTCGGGCTCGCCGCTTGCGTTCTATCGCGACATGCGCCAGCGCCAGCGCGTTGCCTACGGCGGCATCGTCGATACCGGAAGCGCAACCGTGCTGTCAGCCTCGCCCGAATTGTTCATCGAGCAGCATGGCCGGGTGATCGAGACGCGGCCGATGAAGGGCACCGCATCGCGCGCCGGCCGGCCCGACGCCGACATCGAGCAGCGCCGCGTGCTGGCGACGGATGTCAAGCAACGTGCGGAAAATCTGATGATCGTCGATCTGATGCGCAACGATTTGGGGCGCATCGCCGAGATCGGCAGCGTCAGCGTCACGGACCTGTTCACGGTCGAGACATTTCGCACGCTGCACCAGATGACCTCGGGTGTGCGCGCGACCTTGAAGCAGGGGATTGGGCTGCGCGAGCTACTCGAGGCGATCTTCCCGCCGGGCTCTGTGACGGGCGCTCCCAAAATCCGCGCCATGGAGCTCATTGCCGAATACGAAAGCGAGCCGCGCGGCGTCTATTGCGGCGCCATCGGCTACATCGGGCCGGGCGATAGACCGGAGCGAGCACCCGGCGCCAAATCGCTCTTCAACGTTGCCATTCGCTCGCCTGTCGTGTTCCGCGACGGCAGCGGTGAAATGGGCATCGGCTCGGGCGTCGTCTACGATTCGGAAGGCGAGAAAGAATATGCCGAGTGTCTCTTGAAGCTCAAGTTCCTGACTGATCCGCCCAAGAGCTTCGAGCTGATCGAGACGCTGCTTTATGATGGCGCCAATGGCTACGTGCTGCTGGCGCGCCATGTGGAGCGTCTATCGGCCTCGGCCAAATACTTCGGCTTTCCATATGATGGCGCGGCGGTGTCGGCGGCGCTGCATTCGGCTGTGCAGGCGCGCGGGCACGAGCGGCTGCGTGTGCGGCTGTTGCTGGCGGAGGACGGTCGTCTCACCGTCACCGCCGTTCCGCAACCTGAGCAGGCGCCGGGCACGGTCATGCGCTACGTCATCTCGCCAACGCGGCTCTCCTCGGGCGATCCGTTCCTCTATCACAAGACGACGCGGCGTGAGCTTTATGACCGCGAATGGCAGCACTTCCACGACGAACAGGGCGCCGATGAGGTGATCTATCTCAACGAGAAGGGCGAGTTGGCCGAGGGCAGCCGCACCAGCATCTTCTTGGAGCGCGACGGCATGCTGCTGACGCCGCCGCTCGAGGCGGGACTGCTGCCGGGCACGCTGCGCGCCGAGCTGATTGCCGCGGGGAGGGCCAGAGAAGCGCGTTTGACGCTTGCCGATCTCGAAGGCGGGAAAGTTCTGCTGGGAAATTCGGTGCGCGGACTGGTTGCTGCCGAGCCGCTGCGCTCCTAGAGCCGTTCCGGTTTTGATGGAATCGCGGAACGGCTCCAGGCCCTTGTTTCATCGTGCTTCTTATCGGAAAACCGGTTCCCACTTTTCCGGAAGCACTCTTGAGCGAGCCTGATTCATTGGCGATTGGCGGTGTCGCGCGGCGAGCCGCCGTGGGGACGTGTGTACGTCGCAGATATCTATTGGGAAACAGGTTTTTGCACAGCAACAGGCTGCAAGTTATCGCGCACTGGCGTGCCTTTCATCAAGGTCGCAAGCGTAAGCGCAAACGCCGCCAGAGTCAGCATTGTCGCAATGGCAATGCCGCGCCGGGACGTCCAAATTCGCCGATAGTAGGCGCTCGTCATATAACGTTTCCGCATCATGTAACTTAGGTCGCAATCGCGGTCGTAATTCGCCAGGGCGCTGAACGCCGCGCGACAGAACAGCACACGTGTGACCATTGTCACTGTGGGGTGCACAAATACGTCCATGGAGCCGCGCGCGACCGTTGATCGCAATTTTCGACTGCGAGCGCGCCAGCCAGCACACTGCGGTTGCAGTGCGACATCGCAAGGGAACGTTCTGGGTGAGGGAGACCGCGACCCGGTAGACCAAATTCTACCGAGCTGCGGACGTTGGCGCAGACGCGGTCGCGCCGCTCACAGCCCGCGCATCATGCAGCCTGCCAGCAGCACGACATGGGCAAACAGCAATGCCCAGAACTCGTGCCCCGTCAGAAACGGAATTTCGGCGTTGAAGAACTTGGTGATCAGCACTGTAACCGTCACTACGATGGCAAACACGAATGTCAAAATGCTTGGGGCTTTGAGGGCCATCATCATGCTTCTCCAAAAGGTGACGCTGCCGCACACCATCCCCGCCGGGATGGTCCTCTTACGCGCCGACTCGAATGTTCGACTGGCGGCTTATAGCAGCCAGATCGAAGTGCCGCAGCAACTCAGGCGCGATCCTGTGGGCAACTTGAGGCCTTTGCCGATCGATCCCTGAGAACACGGCATTATTGCGCCCGGGGCATGTTGCCGCTGGTGCACGCATGCCGCTATCAGGCGGGCGAGGCTCTGCCACCCGAGCCGGCCGCCGGCGGGCCGGGGGGCGCGGTGTCCGATCGGCTATTGCGACGCGCCCGAGACGGCGCAAACAGGCGGCGAAAAAAGGCCAGCACGATAAGCGCCAGAATGGCGAGGATGACGACGGCAGCGGGATGCTTTTCCCACACCAGGATCGGGCTCACCTTGCCGTCGAAGGCGCGCCGCATGTCATCGTAAGCGGCAAGCGGATCCAGCACACCCTGCGGCCGCAGCATCATCTCGACGGCCGCCATCTGGTCGCGGCTTTCGGTCACCGCCCGCCGCACGCGCTCCGAGGCGAGCAACTGCATGGTGCCAGGCTCACTGGCAACCGCTTTCAGTACGCGATCGCGTGGCAGCTTGGACAACCCGGAAAGGTAGCTCGCCAGCGTTTCGAGCTCGGTATCCGTCAACGAGCGCGCCAGCGATTTCAATTCGCCCGGCTCCAGATCGAACAGGCTGTCCCGGGCGCTCCTCGTCACGCTGGCCAGCCGCGTGATGGCAAGCCGGTCGCCGATCGATAAAAGCCGAGTGAGACTGGCGGAGGTGAAATCTTCCGGTTTCGCGCGTTGATAGATCTCGTTCGCAACAACCGCACCGATCTGCTCGCCCGCCAACGCTTGCCATTTGAGACCGGTATCGAGTGACCCCGAGCTCTGTGCGATCTCCAACGCCGCGGCCGGCATGCGCGCCACGCCTTGGTCGAGCGTGCCATCCTCCAGCCGATGCAGCACACCCGCCTCGCCCTCGCGCGGCAGGATCAAT
Organism: uncultured Hyphomicrobiaceae bacterium; assembly: GCA_964559355.1. Lineage (GTDB taxonomy): Bacteria > Pseudomonadota > Alphaproteobacteria > Rhizobiales > Hyphomicrobiaceae > JAEUMD01. The sequence continues at coordinate 9,119 of CAZLHQ010000040.1, read as the reverse complement.
GCGACAATCTGGTCGAGGCGCGGCAATTGCGCAGCCGACAATCCATTAAGGTAGGTCTTGAAGCGCTCGTTGCTCTCGGCCAGCTCCAACGCCTTGGCGTGGGCGCGGCGGAAGGTCTGCCAGACTTCCACGACATGCTCTGCGGATTTGGCCGCGATCTCCTTGACGTGCTCGCGGACCTGCTCGGCGAGCACGGTTGCCAGTTCCTCGCGCACCTTCTCCTTGGTCGCCTGCGATTTCATTTCGTCGGCAATGATCGGCAAGACGCCGTGCCGTAGATCCCAGATGTCCTTGGCGATCAGCACCAGGCCAACGCCGCCAGCCGCCACCGACACGAGCCGCGACAGCACACTGCCGACAATACGTTGGCCGAGCCGGCGCGCCAGATTTGCCATTTGCCGTCGCAGCACCAGAACGGCGGCTCCAGCGAGCCCGCTGCCTGACTGTTTCAAGACGTCCGCAGAGGTAACTTCCGCCGCTCCCTGCTCGGCGCCCAGGGCGACCTGGCTTTCGGCATCGCTAGTGACGAAGCGCGCCACCGCCGCGCCATAGCGCGGGCCCAGGAACGCCTGCAGGCAATTCAGCGCCGGTTCGGCCGCATTGCCGCTGGCGAGCTCCAGGTGCCGGCCCAGATCCTTGGCCACGCCAACGGCAAGGCCCTCGATGGCGGTCTTCATGGCGTCGGATCGGTAGACGCGCTCGGCCACCGCCGTCGCCAGCTCCTGAGCCTTCTCCTTGGAGGCGAGGCTTTTGATGAGGGCCCCCCAACTCGTTTCGTCGCGCACCTCGCCGACGGCGATGTCGACGCGCGTGTCGAGAACCTGGTCGAGGTTGCCTTCACGCCATTGGTCCTTGACGAGCACGTTGTAGTCGAGGCCGGCGATGCCGGCGGACAATGCTTTGAGGGTTATGGCTTCGATCGCGCTGCGGAAGGAGGCTTCGTCACGCGTTTGGCATGCCTCGTAATCGGCCTTCGTCATGCTCGTGGCGCCTGCAGCGGCGATCACGTCTAGCGGCACGGCGGCCATGGCCACGGCAAAAGCCGCGAGGCTTGCAATCGCGCGTGAGGCTTTGGGCTGCAACGTCAGGGCTCCTCGTCAGGACTCCTTGAAGGGACTACGGGTGGTTCGGGCCCGCGCAAAAACGTGTTGTGATTGTATAGCGCAAAATGAGCGGTAAGCATGGCACTGCCGCGCCATATCCCATGGGGTTTTGCAATTCCCCTTTTCCAATTCATGCGATGGCGCGTCGCCGGCAGCGAGGATCGCGGCAAGGTTCATCGAATGCGGTGAGCGCACGCGTGCAGCCATCTCTTTCAGCGATGGCGCGTGGCGCTTGCCGCAAACCGCAATGATACTCGGGCAGACGGTAAACAATGCTTAAGCATACGCAGTGAAGCGGGGAGGCATTTTGGTCCTTCGCGTTTACCCTGGCCGATGTATTCGCCGAGTTCGGGGTTAGCTCGGCCGGTACGGTTTTGGGAGACGGTGTCATGTCGGCTTGGGGGGAGCATCTCGCAAATGGCGGTTGTCATCGTCATTATGCGCATCATCCCCACTGGCAATTAGGCCAATATGCGCCCCTGCCTTGTTGGTGCCACAAGCCCCTCGCAAGACGCGCAACTGCGGAAAATAGGGGCCGAACCCATATGTCATTCGGCCGCACCTCGATTGGGTTTCTGTCAAATGTTTCTGATTGTTGCAGAAGTGAAATCAGGTTGCGTCAGACTGACATATCGTATTCCGCCCCAACTCTGTCAGAAGGACTGAGTGGGTGGGCTGCACCTGTCACTCGTGGAGTGAACCTCGCGTGCAGCAGCCACGACGAAGAACCAGTGAAACGCTTTGCCGGCAACGTCCGGCACGGGGCCGACAATACTGGTTTTGATGAAATGCAGAGGCTTCACTGGAACTTAGGTTCCAGCAAGAAGTCCGAAACGAGGAAGCACCGGATTCGTCAGGGCTGAGCGTAGCGATCTCCGACTATACGGGGGTTGGCTATAGGGACGGTTTTGGGCTACTCCTTACTTTGAGTAGCGTTAGAGCGAGTTCTGTTAACTGCATGAGCAAGAAAGAAAAAACTGAGGGACATCAGGGCAGTTACAAGGTCGCAGGCGGTCCAGTCGGCGTCTTGTTGGTGCATAGCCTTGGTGGCACGCCAGTCGAGCTTCGCTATCTCGCGCAGGCTTTCGCTCGCGAAGGCTACACCGTGAATTGTCCGTTTATTCCGGGCATGACGGGTGGCACCGACATTTCCGGAATCTCATCCTACGAGGATTGGTATGCGGGTCTGGAGCGGGCTTATGAGGAGCTTTCGCGGACCTGTGACACCATTTACGTCGGTGGACTTTCGGCCGGTGCAATTCTGGCGCTTCGTCTTGCCGCCAGCAAACCGCAAGGTATTCGCGGCGTAATGCTTTTCGCTCCCACGTTGTGGCCGAATGGCTGGGCGATACCGTGGTATTTCAACTTCTTCCGGCTGGTGCGCGATCGCTTTATCGCACGCATGTTCCATTTCCGTCAGCGTGCGCCTTACGGCATCAAGGACGAGCGTATCCGCAAATTCGTCATCGAGAGTTTTGCCGCGGACGACCGTCCGGTCGAAGACCTGTTCGGGCGCGGTGGCGGCCTCGTGTTCCAGTTCCGTCGCTTGGTGTCGCAGGTCAAGAAACAACTCGGCGGCATCAAGCAGCCGGCCTTGATCATGCATCCGCGTTTCGATGATCAGAGCGATTTGAGCAACGCCTTCACCCTGCAGCGCAAGCTTGGTGGCGCGGTGGAAACCGTTGTGCTCGAGGACTGCTATCACATGATCACGCTCGACAGGCAGCGCCACGTCGTTGTCGACCGGGCCACAGAGTTCATCGATCGTATGGTGGCCGTCCATAGGGCGACCAAGGTGCAGCCGATGGTGGCCAGGCACAGGGCGATTTCGGGCGCTGCGGAGTAAGCGGTCGTCGCAAGAGACAAGCCCCCGGAGCTGCATGGCCTCGGGGGCTTTCAGCTTGGCCCTGTTCTCTTGCGATGTTGAAGCGCCAGTCGGTCGTTCGAAGGACGCGCAGCTTTATTGCGACCAACGGCAACTGACGGTGCGAATCCCGGCGCGACAACATTTGGTGCCGAACTGGGCGTCGAAATTGATGGAGTGATCGCGCGTTCGTTGGACGCGTCGGCGCCACTCCGACGATCATGATAATACTTTGCGCGCCGCTGCGGTCGCGATGGAACGTAGCGGCGCAAGCAAAGCACCGGGGTCGCAACGATCAGCGAGAGGCGCGCGCTGACGTTTCACACACCGGCAAGGTAGGCGGTGCCTTGGTCCACGTAAAGGATTTGCTGAGGAAGCGAACGCCTTGGTAGCCGGTCAAAACGAGGTCGCGCCCATTGAACGCCAGCGCGGCATCATAGGATTTGCCAACTTTGGGATCGTACACCCAGCCTTCGTCCCATGTGCCATCGGGCTGCCGGCTCAAACCGCCGATCACCTGCAGACCGCAGATGGGGCGCACGCGCAACTTGGGATCGGGATTGTACCCGTCGTGCAACGGGCGACCGTCCTCTCCCAGAGGATCTTTGAGCCATGCGATGCGGCCACACAGTTTGCCGTTGCACTCGAAGATCTGCACAGCACCTTTGCCGGTGTCGTCGAACCAGGTTCCCACTTCCTTGAAAGTGGATGTTATGGCCGGCGGAGGGGTAGCTTTGGTTGGTGGCGGGGCAGATTTGGCCGGCGGCGGGGCGGCTTTGGGTGCGGCTGTTTGGGCAAGCCCGCTCGATGATGGCCACGCCAGTACGGCAAGGCCAACGGCGAAGGTGGCGAGAGCGCCGGCACGTTTTCCAGCGGCCTCGCGACGTACGCAGCTGATGTCCATGATACGCATGTTCTACTTCGGTTTTTCTGATCTCAGGGTGAGCAGTCGAACCACAGCAAAGAGGCGAAACGGTGAAGCTGCGCCGGAGGTGGAAGATGCAGAAATTTAACGTGCAAAGAGTTTGGCCACCACGTTGCCCGGAAATGCAACCGTTCGTCAGTGAAGTCGTTAAGATGGCGCTGCGAGCCTGCGACGATCGACCACTTCGTTCGATATGCGGCCGATCGACTTTACGATACTTGACGCCGCCGTTGCGCCCTAGTTCATCTGTTCATGAACTTAGTGGGCGCAATTTGACTGGCAGATCGACTTGGTTTCTTCAATTGGTGCGTGCGCAAAAGCGCGCCTGCACCAGTGCAACATGCGGTTCGACACGATGATCTTGACGCTAGCCTTTCGAAATCTGTTTCACGACCGCGTCAGGCTGGCCGTCACGTTGATCGGCATCCTGTTCTCGATCGTTCTGGTCGCCGTGCAGCTTGGTCTCTACCTGGGCTCCAGCCGCATGATCACGGCCAACATCGATCATGCCAACGGTGAGTTGTGGGTGACGACCTTCGGCGCCAAGAGCTTCGAGGATGGCGGCACGCTGTTGAAATCGGGTGAGCGTCATCAGGCGCTGGCGACGCCGGGTGTCGCTGATGTCGTGCCGATCGTCGTCTCGTTCGCCGAGTGGCGCCGGCCGAGTGGCGGCTCCACGCGCGTCGTCGTCGTCGGCACTGATCCTGAGGACGGCGGGCTGGTGCCTTGGGCCGTGCGCTATGGCTCGTGGGAAGAGGTCAAGTCGCCCGATGGTGTCGCCGTTGATGCCTCGTATCTGCGCGATCTCGACATCAGCGGTATCGGTGATACGGCGCAGGTCTCCGCCGGCCGCGTGCGCGTCAAGGCGCTGACCGAGGGTGTGCGCTCGTTCACCCAATCGCCGTACGTCTACACGACGCTGGCGCGGGCCCGCCACCTGCTCGCTGAATCGAGTGATGCCACCAGCTTCCTGCTGATCAAGCTGAAGCCGGGCGCAAATGTCGAGACCGTGCGGCAAGACCTGAAAAGGCGCCTGGAATCGGCCGAGGTGCTGACGAAAGAGGAATTCCGTGATCGCAGCCTGACGACGTGGCTGTTCAAGACAGGCGCGGGCGTGGCGCTGATCGGCGGCGCGCTGCTTGGCCTGCTGGTCGGCACGGTGATTGTCGCGCAGACGCTCTACTCGTCGACCAAGGATCATTTGAACGAGTTCGCCACGCTGCGCGCGCTGGGCTCATCGTCGGGTTATATTCATAAGGTGATCCTCGGCCAGGCCGGCTTGAGCGCGGTCATCGGCTACGTGCTCGGCATGATCATCGCCATGGCTGTGGTGTTCGCCAGCCGCGATTCACCGCTGCCGCTTGTCATGACCCCCTCGCTCGCTGCCGGGCTGTTCGCAATCACGCTCTTCATGTGTGCGATCTCTGCCCTGTCGGCGATTATGAAAGTAACCAAGATCGATCCAGCCATGGTGTTCAATCGATGAGCGGCGAAGCTGTACTCGAGGCCCTAGATATCGTGAAGGAGCTGGGCTCCGGCGCCGGCAAGATCACGGCCCTCAAAGGCGTTTCGCTGACGCTGAAGGCGGGCGAGCTGACGTTGCTCATGGGGCCATCGGGCTCCGGCAAGACGACGTTGCTGTCGATCCTGGGCTGCATCATGACGCCGACGTCGGGCAGGGTGCGCGTTGCCGGCCGCGATACGGACGGATTGTCGCCCGAAAAGCTCGCCGCCGTCCGGCGCGATCACATCGGCTACATCTTCCAGTCCTACAACCTGTTCCCCACGTTATCGGCGCTGGAGAACGTGCGCATCGCGCTCGATGTGCGCGGCGAGAAGGGCTTCAAGGCGGCCGCCCGCGCCGAGGAATGCCTGCGCGAAGTCGGGCTCGGGCACCGGCTCAAATCCTATCCGGGCAACATGTCGGGCGGCGAGCAGCAGCGCGTAGCCGTCGCCCGCGCCATTGCGACATCGCCATCCGTCGTGCTTGCCGACGAGCCGACAGCGGCGCTCGACAGCACCAATGGCGAGCAGGTTATGGCGCTCTTGTCGCGCATCGCAAAGGAGCAGAACCGATCCGTCCTCGCTGTGACGCATGACCCGCGCACGCGGCCCTTCGCCGATCGCACGGTCTATATCGAGGACGGTCGCATTGTCGGCGAGGAGCGGCGCCCCGAAGGGCTCGACGCTCCCGAAATCACGGATCTCACGAAGAGGCGTAAAGCACATGGCTAAGATCGATTCCACCATCGCGACGATCGCAGTGGCGTTCGTTGCGGCGGCCGCTGTCAGCGCGATGCTGACCTGGCAACCCAACCCGCGCCAGGCCGGCGCGCCCGTGACCACCGGCTCGACAGCCTCGCCGGATGTCGATGCGGCGGCGGCGTCGAAGTCGATCTGGGCGGCCTCTGCCACCGGGCGCATCGAGCCCAAAGATGGCCAGTTGCGCATCATGGCGCCGATCGGCGGTGAGATTGCCGAAGTCCTGGTTCATGCCAACGATCGCGTGCTGATGAACGATCTGCTGGTGCGCTTGGATGACGAGGACCAGATCGCGCGTATTGCCGCCGCTGAGTCCGAGACCGAGGTGCGCCGTCGTGAACGCGACGACGAGTCCAAGCTGACCGGCGTGGCGTTGGACCGGCGCAAAGCTGCCGATGCGGTGGAAGCGGCCGAGCGCGAGCTGTTCAAGGCGCGGCAGGTGTTCGACGCGGCGATGACGGTGCGCAAGACCACCTCATCGCCGGCCACCGAGCTCGTCAACTTGCGGCAGACTGTGGTCGACAAGGAAAAGGCGCTCTATGACGCGCGGGCCCAGCTCGCAAGCGTCGCCGCGCGCGGCGACATGCCGTTGCCCGATCGCCTGGAGTCGGCGTTGACGCAGGCGCGCTCGGACTTGCGCCTTGCCTACCAGGCTTTGGAGCGTACGCGGGTGCGGGCGCCGTCAGCGGGAACCGTTCTGCATGTCGGCGCCAAGGTCGGCGAGCTCGCCGGTCCTGGAGGTGAGCATCCGCTGTTGGCTTTCGGCGATCTCTCCACGCTCAAGGTGCGCGCCGAGGTCGAAGAGCGCGACGTCAACAAGGTTCGGGTCGGCCAGCGGGTCGTGGTTCGCTCAGACGCATTCCCGGGCAAGGATTTCTCCGGCCGGGTGACGCAGATCGCGTCCGCGCTCGGCGCGCCGCACATCGTCACGCGCGGGCCGCGCCGGCCCAACGATGTCGACGTGCTCGAGGTGGTGGCGACGTTGGACGCCGGCAGCGAATTGTTGACGGGCATGCGTGTCGATGTGTTTTTCGCCAATCCGGAGACGGCATCGGGCGAGAAGCGCTGAGGCGGCGGCAGCACTTGTCACGCCACGTAGCACAAGTGGCAACGCTATAAAAAAGGGCGACCCGACGCCGGTCGAGCCGCCCTTGTTCATGCCCACTGCAGGCCACTGCGGGCGCTTACGACGTCGCCTGGGTCGCCGCCATGTCGATGTGGCCCTTGAGCTGGTCGTCGATACCCAGTCGCTGCGCCAGCTCGGCCAGGAACATCTGCTCGCCGCGCGTGTCAGGGTCAACGGCGATGCGCGCTGCGGTATACACCTGCACCGCTTCGTGTCCGGTCTTGACGTCGCCAGCGAGGCTTTCCGCGGTCGATGGGTTGTTCAACTCACGCGCCAGGAACTCCTCGGCTTCGGCGCTGAGACCCACTTGGCCCAAGCTGCCGATAATCTTCTGCTGCTCATTGGCGTCGATGCGGCCGTCAGCGGCTGCAGCGCCGATCATGGCGCGGATGTAGAGCGCGGCCTGATCATTGGTGGTCGCCTGAGGCTCAAAGCCCGAACCGCTCGGCGCCTCGCTCGGCACGAAGTTGCGGTCGGCGATAAGCGGCTTGCCCTCCGAGTAGTTCTGATAGGCGCGATAAGCGAGGCCGCCGATCAACGCCAGCGCACCGAGCTTGGCCGCCGTGACGGCTGCCGAGCGGCCGGTTTTGGTGCCAAGCACGAGTGCGCCAAGGCCACCAAGTGCCGCGCCGGCGCCGAGCTGGTTGTTGCCGATCAAGTCTTTCAGCTGGTTCATCAGGTCGTCGGCCGATCTGCCGCCGCTCATCTTCTCCAGCATTTCGCGAGCGCCGGTGGCCTCGCCGATGCGTGAAGCGCCTTCCTTGGCGCCGGACGTGGCCTGCCCCAGCACCTGGCCGAGGATGTCGGCAATGCCGCCACCACCGCCGGAGGCGCCGGGCGCCGCGTTGCCCAACTGATCCTTGAGCTTGCCGAGCAGATCGCCGAGCCCGCCGCCTTCGGCCTGCCCGCCTTGCGCGCCACCACCACCCGGCAGCATGTTGCGAAACAGATCGTCGAGGCTGCCCTGCTTGGCCGGCTCATGCGCGGATGGCTCGCGCGAGGCAGGGCCGCCAGGCAGCATGTTGCGCAGCAGGTCCTCGATGCCGCCGCCGGTCTGATTGGGAACACCGGCCGGCGCGCGGCCACCCTGCTGGCCTTGCAACAGGCCGCCAAGCAGATCGCCCAGACCACCCATGCCACCACCACCGGCAGGGGCCTGACGCTGACCAGCACCAGCGCCCGTCACCAGGGCTTCAAGTAGACTCTTTGCGTCAAACATCGTCGTGCAACCCTTTCGTTTGCGGCCCCAACATCGGGGCACATCACATAAGGGTTAGCACGCGCACATCCTATTCGATATGAGGAAAAACTCATTCAGCGGCGAGAGGCTTATCGCGGCTCGGCGTGCTTGTCTTCGCCGCTGTCACAACGTCTGTGACGGCGACGTCGCCAGCGGTGCGTGCACCGATCTCGTCGGGGCCGATATGCCGGCTGAAGTGACGCCAGATGAAACCGGCGATGTCATCGATCAGAATGAACACCGCGGGCACGAACACCAGCGACAGCAGCGTCGAGGAGATCAAGCCGCCGATCACCGCGATCGCCATCGGCGCGCGGAACTCGCCACCCGAGTCGAGCGCCAGCGCCAGCGGCAGCATGCCGCCGACCATGGCGATGGTCGTCATCACGATCGGGCGCGCACGCTTGCGGCCTGCGTCCACGATCGCTTCGAAGCGGGGCACGCCGCGGCGGATCTCCTCCACCGCGAAGTCGACCAGCATGATGGCGTTCTTGGTGACGATGCCCATCAGCATCAAAATGCCGATGACGACCGGCAAGCTGATCGAGTTCTTGGTCAAGGCCAGCGCGACGATGGCGCCGCCGATCGACAGCGGCAGC
>CAZLHQ010000039.1:16001-22596 GCA_964559355.1 uncultured Hyphomicrobiaceae bacterium | reverse complement strand
GCCTCGATGAGCTGCCGCAGCTCATCAACGTGATCATGGGCGATCTGTCCCTGGTCGGGCCGCGCCCGCATGCGCTGCACGCCAAGGCCGCCAACCAACTCTATGACGAAGTCGTCGAAGGCTATTTTGCTCGCCACAAGGTCAAGCCCGGTATCACCGGCTGGGCGCAGGTCAACGGCTGGCGCGGCGAAACCGATACGCCTGAGAAGATCCAGAAACGCGTCGAGTTCGATCTCTACTATATCGAGAACTGGTCGGTGTTCTTCGACATGTACATCCTGTTGAAGACCCCGTTCGCATTGCTCAAGGCCGAAAACGCCTACTGAGCGACGCGCGTCCGACACACACAGCGTTGTGCACAGCGCGCGAACTTGTGCGCGCTTGGGTGATTTGCACAAGGCCGCATCACGACCCGATTGCGTATCGCGACGTGCGCCGGCGGCACGGCATTTGCGATGCGCCTGCACGAAGCTTGCGGAAGACGCCCGCAGCCGTTGCGAGGGACAGGATGCAGCCCCAGTCTGAAACAATCGGCCGGAGACCTCGGATCGCGAGAGCCGTCAGCGTCCACGCCGGCGCGCATGCGCTGCCGCCCACCGCCGGGCGCCGCCATCCCGTCGGTACATTGGCGGCTCATCGCAAGAGCCTGATTCACCAGATGTGCCTGACCCTCGTCTTTTTGGCGGTAGCAAGCTCTGGCATCGTATTCACGGAGCCCTCGCCGACGGATGCCATTTCGATGGGTCTCGTGGCCCTGCTGCCGACCGTCGGACTGGTCGCCATCACGCCGTTGCTGACGGGATACCTATCCGCATGGCTGCTTGCCGCGGCAGCAGGCTTCTTCGCAGCCACCATGGCCGGCGATGCAGGAGCGCCCGCAACGTTTACGTTCGTTTCGCTGTATCTATATCTGTCGAGCTTCGTCATCGCCGCATTCATAGCCAAACAACCGCTCGCACACACCGAGCTGATCTTGCGAGCATGGTTGCTTGCCGCGCTACTCGCCACAGCCGCTGGACTTGTAGGCTACTTCAATCTACTGCCCGGCGCGTTCGACATGTTCACGCGCTTTGGCCGAGCCGCCGGCACGTTCAAGGACCCGAACGTTTTCGGGCCATTCCTGGTCGCGCCAATCCTCTACGCGTTGCATGTCGCCATCAACCGCGCTCACTTGCGCGCCATCCTGCCGCTTGCCATCGCCGGAGTTCTGGCGCTTGGCGTCTTCTTAAGCTTTTCGCGTGGCGCCTGGCTTTGCCTGGCCCTTGCCCTGGCGATCTACGGATGGCTTGCATACGTCACCGCGCAGTCCGAGCAATACCGAACGCGAATCCTTCTCCTGCTTGCCGTCGGTGCTGCACTGATTGGCGCCGTCATCATGATCTCCCTGCAGAACGACGGAATTGTCGAGCTGCTGACACAGCGCGCCAGCCTGACGCAAAGCTACGATGTCGGGCCTGAAGGCCGCTTCGGCGGGCAGGAGAAGGCCATTGGCCTCATCGCCGAAAATCCGTTCGGCATCGGCGCCACGATCTTCACCGCCGTCCATCACCACGAGGAGGTGCACAACGTCTATTTATCGATTCTCCTGAATGCCGGCTGGGTAGGCGGCGGCATCTACTGGATCATGACGCTGCTGACAATCGTACTCGGCCTTCGCTACGCGCTCACGCGCACGCCCGCCCAGCCCTTGCTGCTCATTGCGTATGCCGCGTTCGTTGCTAATGCGATGGAGGGCATCATCATCGACCTCGATCACTGGCGGCACGTCTATCTCCTGATGGCAATCGTGTGGGGCATCATCGCCGCTGACCGCCACCAGGCCGGCCCGACATGCTCCGGACCCGCGTGACATGGCAAGCATAACCACGATCACCCCTCGCAAGCGGCATTTCATCAGTCCGCATATTCCTTCGCGCCTTGCCGGCGCACGCACACGCCCCACTGCGGCCGCACCGCGCAGCCTCGTTCACACACTCGTGCTCGGCCTCGTCTGGCTGGCCGTCGCCTCCAGCGCCATCGTCTTCACCGAACCCGCGCCGACCGACCTATTGACGATTGCCGCGCTGGTCTTACTGCCGGTGGTCGGCCTTGCCGCTTTCCGACCGCCACTGCTGGTCGTCGGCGGCGTGTTGTTCGTCATTTGCGCAGCGGGTTTCATCGCTGCTCTCAACGCCAGCGAATTGCAACGCGCAGCGACGCATATGGCCATCTCGCTCTATCTCGCGCTCGCCGCAGTCGTTCTCGGCGCCTTCGTCGCACGCAACCCGCAAGCCCACGCGCGCCTGCTTCTGCAAGCCCACCTGGCCGGCGCGCTACTGGCAGCACTTGCCGGCATCGCCGGCTATTTCGATCTCCTTCCCTACGCACACGATCTCTTCACCAAATTCGATCGCGCCAGCGGCACTTTCAAAGACCCCAATGTATTCGGACCGTTTCTGGTGCCGGCCATCGTCTACACGCTGCATGTCTGGCTCAATCGCCCGTTGGGTCGCGGCCTGATTGCGGCATCGCTCTTTGCAGTGCTGAGCCTCGGATTGCTGCTCAGCTTCTCGCGCGGTGCATGGTTTGGCGGCGGCATCGCCGTGCTCATCTATCTCTACATCAATTTTGTTACCACGAGGCGGGATCTCGACCGGCTACGCATCGTGGCGCTCGTACTCGCGGGAGCAGCCGCGATCGTGCTCGTTCTGTTTGCCGCCCTGCAATTCGACCAGGTCGAGAAGTTGCTTGCCGAACGTGCCAGCTTGTCACAATCCTATGATGTCGGTCCTGAAGGTCGCTTCGGCGGTCACGAGAAGGCGTTTGGCGTCCTCATCGACAACCCGTTCGGAATCGGCGCGCTCGAATTTCCTCAGCGCTTCCACCACGAGGACGTGCACAACGTCTATCTCAGCATGTATCTCAATGCGGGCTGGATCGGCGGCAGCGTTCACCTTCTGCTCATCATCGTGACGACGCTCGTCGGTCTGCGTCATGCGCTACGCCGTACCAAGACACAGGGCTATTTCGTGATCGCCTATGCCGCGCTCGTCGCCACCGCCCTGCAGGGCTTGCTGATCGATACCGATCACTGGCGTCACCTCTACCTGCTGCTGGGATTGGTCTGGGGGCTCATGAGCGCAGATCAGTCAGCTGTGCGCACCAGCCGCATCAAGGCCGATTGTCGCCCCGTGTTGCTGCGACCCGTCATCGTGCTGCCGCCGACGCGGCGACAATCCCGCATCGTCGGGCGCTCGGCGCAGATCATCCAGCTTCGCCCGCGCCGGCCGAACCGTCTGATCGGCGGCTTTAATCGCCAGCCGCGCATACTCGGCCGCATTGCGCCACACCGACCCGTTCGCCTGATGCGCGGCGCCACCGCGGAAATTGCCCATTTTCCGGCCACCGGCAACGACAATTTGCCACCCGCGAAGCGTTGACGAAGATCAATCGGGTGGGTTCTATAACGTCCTAGATTGAACAAAGCCGCGTCTGGTGACGACAGCGTGCAGATCTGCCGCGGGAGGCTTCGGCCAATGCACCACCCGTGTCGGGCCTGCAAGCCTCATCGCCGGCGCGGCCACCATTTCCGGCATCGATGCACACGAAAGCAGACAAGCGAGCGAGAGAAGCCGCATGCGTCCTGACTTACTGAAGCGCTACGCCGCACCAGTTCCGCGCTACACCAGCTATCCGACAGCTCCGCACTTCTCCACTGCCGTAGACGCCGCAACCTACGCCCGCTGGCTCGACGCGCTCGATGGTGAAATGCCGATCTCGATCTATGTGCACATTCCATTCTGCAACGAGCTTTGCTGGTATTGCGGCTGTTCGACCAAGATCACCAAGCAGCCGGCGCCGATCACGCGCTACCTCGAGGCCCTGCTTGTCGAGATCGAGACCGTTGGCAAAAAGTTGAAGCCCGGCCATCGCGTGACACACATGCATTGGGGCGGGGGCAGCCCGTCGATTCTCGCGCCAGACGATATCGTGCGCCTTGCCTCCGCGCTGCACAGCCACTTCTCGTTTGCCAAGGATGCGGAGTTTGCCGTCGAGATGGATCCGCGCGGTCTCGACGCGGCGCGTATCGAGGCGTTTGCTCAAGCCGGCGTCAATCGCGTCAGTATCGGCGTCCAGGATTTCGATGAGAAAGTTCAGGCGGCGATCAATCGGATGCAATCGTTCGAGACAACCAAATGGGTCGTGGATACTTTCCGTGCCCATGGCATCAAAGGCATCAATATCGATCTCGTCTATGGCCTGCCGCATCAGACCGAGGACAGCGTCGACCGCACCATGCAGCATGTTCTCGAGCTGGCGCCCGATCGCATCGCATTGTTCGGATATGCACATCTACCCTCACGCATCGCGCACCAACGATTGATCGATGAAGATGTTCTGCCCGATACCGACGAACGTTTCGCACAGGCGACGCGCGCCGCCGACCGCTTGACCGAGGCAGGCTTCGTCACCATCGGTCTAGACCACTATGCCCGCCCGGGCGATCCGATGGCGTCAGGCACCGTGCGCCGCAACTTCCAGGGCTACACGACGGACGATGCGGCCGCCCTGATCGGTCTTGGCGCCTCCTCGATTGGCCGGTTGCCACAGGGCTATGTTCAGAACTCAACACCGATCGGCGAATATGAGCGGCGCGTGAGCGAAGGCGGTCTGGCCACCGTGCGCGGTCACGCCATGACCGCAGAGGATGCGGCGCGCGGCCTCGTCATCGAGCGCTTGATGTGCGATTTTGCGTTCCCGGCGGAAGAATTGCGCGCACGCTTCGCACAAGTTGCAGAGCCCATCATCGCTCAAGCCAACGCGCTGCGTGACTCAGACACCGATGGAATCGTGGCCCGCGGCCAAGAAGCGGATGGATTTCGCGTCACCGATGACGGCCGCATTTTCGTGCGCTCGATCTGCGCCAATTTCGATGCTTACCTCGGCAAAGGCACGGCGCAGCATTCGTCTGGCGTTTGAGATCTGGCGGCGGCTGAACTTTCCGGTTGCGGCCGCAATAGAACCTGATCGTCTGAGATGGAACCGCTTCCGGTTCCGTCGAGGGCGTGAATCAGACTCTCAAACAACGACTCAGAGCAGGCCAATGTGGCAGGAGGCGATTCTATATAATTCGAACCTGTTCTAGAAATGAGGAAGGGGAACGTAACGCCCCTGTTCCCAATCTTGCCGTGGGCATGCCGCCGACTGGCTTATCGTGTGCCAAGCGAGCGGTAGAGCTGCTCGACGTCATGATCGCGCGCTTGCGCCTGCCGCCTCAACTCGTCGGAGAACAAAGCGGGGGCCGCGTCGGCACGGCGGTCCTTCATCGGCAGGATCTCGCCGGTGTTTGTTTGGATCGTCACATAGCGCGTCACGGTCCTGCCATCCGGCAGAATCGCAGTGACCCTGAGGTCGATCGCTTCAACCGACGGGGGATGCCTGCCGACGATCAGATCGCCGCTGACACGATCGAACCAGCTCGGCAATGGACGTCCATCCGCCTGCATCACGCGGTATTCGACACCAGCCTCGGTCTGCCGGTGATCCTCGGTCGTCACGCGCAACACCAGCGTTTGCTCGTGCACCAGCGATTCGAAAACAAGCTGTTCGGCTGCATTACCGCCGCGTCCTTCGAGCGTGAACCGAAGCGAGAAGCCCGTGAGACCCCTGAACTCCCATGCTTCGCTCGATCGCTTACTGAGGCTCTGTTCCAAGGAGTCGATGAGACGACGCAGGCGTTCGCCCTCGATCAAGCTCGCTATCGCGCCCTGACGTGCTTCAAGTGCTGTCGTGCCATCCAGAGATTTCACGCCATTGGTTGCCGCCACCACGATTCCGGTCGTTCCGATCTGGCCGCTGATGCCGCCGAGATCTGCGATATCGTTCACGGCATCGACGATGATACCATCGACCGTCAGCGACGGCGTCACTTCAGGAAGCGCGAGCGGCAGCTCCGGCCCATCGACCAAGGGAAGTGTCGATACCAGAGGAGCATTCACCAGAACCTGCAACGTCGCTGTATCGGTTCCTCCATGACCGTCGCTGACAACATAGGTTATGAGCGCAGTGCCTTCGAAGCCTGCATTCGGCATGAACGTCAGCGAACCGTCCGAATTGATCATGACGGTCCCGTTATCAGCCGTGGCCGCGATGACCACCAGCGGATCGCCATCGACATCGCTGTCATTTCCAAGAACGTCGATTGTCGCCGGATTTCCGCTATCGGTTGCCGTATAGTCATCGTTGGCGACCGGCGCGTCGTTGACCGGCGTGATGGTGACAGGCACCGTCACGTCGATAGTGCCGCCGTGACCGTCGTCGACCGTGACGACAAAGCTGTCGACACCGTGGTAATCGGCGTCCGGCGTATAACTGAACGTGCCGTCGGGGTTGAGCGTCACCGTGCCGTGCGGTGGCGGCGATGTAAGCGTGAACGTGAGCCCGTCGCCGTCAATGTCGCTGGCCGTGACGCTCCCGGTCACAGACGTATCCTCCGGCGTTGTTAGTGGCACGGTGGTGGCAACCGGGGGATCGTTCTGCGGATTGACGGTGACGGTCACAGTTGCGGTATCGCTGCCGCCGTTGCCGTCGGAGATGGTGTAGGTGAAGGTGTCGG
>CAZLHQ010000039.1:0-15901 GCA_964559355.1 uncultured Hyphomicrobiaceae bacterium | reverse complement strand
CTTCCGCGACCGTCGCCGTGTCGTCGTTGGCGACCGGGTTGTCGTTCTGCGGGTTCACCGTCAACGTAACGGCTGCGGTTTTGGTATCGCCATCCGCATCCGTGTAGCGATAGGTGAACGAATCCGTTCCGTAAAAATCGGCATTTGGCACATACACGAATGCACCGGTCGCTGTGTCGAACGATGTCAACGCGCCACTTGCCGGTCCACTCACGAGCGCGAAGGCTCCGCCTCCATCGCCCAGATCCGTATCATTGGCCGCGACATTGCCCGAGATCGATGTGTTTTCGTTGCCCGAGAACGAGTCGTTGACTGGGTCCGGAGCGCGATCCACAGCAATCGTGGCTACAGCGGTATTGGAGTCATGATTGCCGGCATCGCGAACGGTGAACGAGAAAGTGCGATTTCCTACACTCGGTGACTGCGATGTGTTGGCATAGGTTGCGCTTGCGATAAGAGCGTCGAGATCCGAGTTCACCATCGGATTTGCCGCGCCAGTCGCGTTCGTGATTGTGAACGTGCCTGTTCCAGCCACGTACGAAATGTTGAAGGTTGTGCCGCCCACCGTCACATTGACAGCCTGGCTCGCATCCAGCGCGAAGCTCTGGCCACCAACCGTCAGCACCTCGGCGGCGCCATTGACGATGCCACTGGCAACAATCGTCAGGCGCGTGATGTCATTCTCGTTCCAGTCGCGAACGTCGGCATCCGTGTCGGTGACGGCAACCGCCGGACCATCTTCGGTGTAGGTGGCCGACCAGTTGGTGTTCGTGTCTCCGGGCGCGGCGTTGGAATTCAGATCGACGATGGGAACATGATCGGCACGGAACAGGAGGTCCTGAACCAGCGGAACTGCGTTTGAACCGTCAGCGAAAATTGTATCTCCGGCGCCCGCTAAAAGGAAGGTCGTGCTGGTGGCGTCCAGATTAGCGTCGTTAACGTCGTAGCCGTCGCTGATAGTGCCCGCTTCGAAGATGTCGAGTAGGCCGTCGCCATCCGTATCCGTTGTCGCCGTGATGGATGTCGGCTGGCCATCGCCGCGCTCGGTGATGTCGGCGCGACCGTCGTTGTCGCTATCGGCGTCGCGGTAGTCGGCAGCGTCGGTCCCATCGGTATTGACGGGGGTCAAGCCGGTCGATCCCGCCGCTCCACCAGAGACCGTCGCATCGTAGGCGTTGTCGAGACCATCGCCGTCCGTGTCGCTGCCGCTCGGCGCAATGTAGCCAGCCGTGGTCTGCGCCTCGACGTTATCGGTGATGCCGTCGTTGTCGGAATCGATGTCCAGGCGGTCGGGCCTGCCGTCAGAATCCGTTTGTAGATCTTGGAACGTCGTCAGCGTGTACGTAATCGGCAACGTATTGAACACAAAAGTGGTCACCTGGTCCAAAGGCGCGACGACGTCGGTACCGAAGAGCTGGAATGTGCTGACCGCCGAGTTGAATGTATACGTCGCGAAGTAGCCGTTCTGCGTTGCACTGGCGGGATTGAGCAGGACAGGCCCAGCAGCGCCAGACGCGATGAGACCATCGAACGAAACCGTTTCACCTGTAGCTGCTGTCGCCGCCGCTGCGCCTGCAGCATCGAGCGAATAGGCGACCAAGGCGTCAGTACCGTTGGCATTACCGAGACCGCTCCAGACGCCTAACTGATCGAGCGCCAGTGCATCGACGTATTGCGTGGGATCAAAATCATCCAGGCGCGTGAATTGCAGTCCCTGAATGTTGACGGTGCCCGATGGAGAGGTCGCCGTAATTCGAAGTGCTTCTGGAGCGCCCGAGCTGCTGTTGGTGGTCACCGAGTTGCCGGAGATCGTAGCGCCCAAGCTGTTGGTCACGGTGACGGTGATGATCCCGTCTGTCAGAATGATGACCGGTTGCCCGTTGACCTGAGTGGCAGCAGCGGAGGCAGCGGCATCGTACGACAAATTCGTCGTCACCGGAGCAGATGTGCCCAGCGCCATTTCGTTGGTGTCGATGATGCCGTCGTTGTCGTCGTCGATGTCCGTCGTGTCCACCACGCCGTCGGAGTCGCTGTCGAGTAGAACATTGACGCGCGCAACCGCTATGTTGGAGGAGGTCGCGCCGTCACTGACGGTCACATTGATGAGTCTAACACCCTCGATTGACGAACTGGACGAAAAGCCGATCGCTTCGATCGCGGTCTCGTAGTTTGCGAGGCTGGCAGCACCCGACAGCGTGAGTACGCCAGTCGCAGAGTTGTATGCCGATGCGGTGATACCGGCAGGTAGCGCGGTGGTGAGGCTCAGCGCGTCGCCCGCCTGGTGATTGGCCAATGTGATCGTCGCCGACTGAATTGTCGTGCTGTCGACGTCGACGATGCCAACATTGGTACTGGCGATAGCCACGGCTGCGTTGCTCGTGATACCGTTCGTGAAATAGGTCGTGGAATAGCCAGTAGGCACGGGAGTGCCGCGAACAACGACGTTGTCGATGGTGACGGTTTCTTGGTTATTGCCATTGCCACCGTCGAAGCGGACCCTGAACACTGTGCTGGCGGTGCCCGTCGCCCCCAGGCTGAAGTTCGTGATCGTACCGCCGTTGTTGTTGTCGCCGTCTGAATCGGAATCGACAATCGTCGTCCAAGTCGTCCCGCCATTCGTCGAGTACTCGATCAGAAACGTATCGCCGCCCGCCCCATTGTCGAGGTTGGCCGTCGCGTAGGTGAACGAGATCGTCGGGTTGAGGTAGCCGGACAAATTCACCGCCCGAGAGGCATTGGCGAGACCGTCAGGATTGCGCAACTCAAGAGCACCGCCGACGACGTTGATATCGTTGGGCGCGACGTTTTCCTGCCATGCGGCTGACCAGCCCGATCCCGTACCTCCGTTAGGGTATCCATTCGCGAAATCGTCGCTCGCCACCACAACGACTGGACTGGAGTCGGTCGTATTTAGATCGAGGCTCGGTGGAGCAAGTAGCCCGAACCACTCTTCCGCGGTTGCCGCCGATGCCTCGATTTCACCTACCGTTGTTTCGAGATCCCAGTCGCCGCCGAGGTCGGCATGGCCCGTGGCATCGACCGAAGCCGCTATGTCGGCACCGGTGATGCCGCCGAGGATCATCGCGGCCTCGAGACCTGCCTCGCCGCCGGTGAAATCGCAGCCATAGATCAGAATATCGCCATCAGCCGACAAGGCGGCGCCGATGGTCGTCAGCTCGTCGAGATGTTCGCCCTGCATGCTCGTCGCATCGAGCGTTGTATTGCCAAGCCACAGGGCGCCTTCAGCGCCGTGACTGATAATATGGATCGCATCCACGCCCGTGCGACCCGAAAGCGCCGCCGCAATCTGCTCCACACCGTCGCGCGACGAATCCAGGAACACAATCTCCGCACCGGCATCGAGCGAGCCGAGAACGCCCGCAATATCGCCAACCGCAGCATCAATGAACACGATCGATTGACGTGTCGTGGACGACCCCGCAGTTGCTGCCGCATCCGCCAGCACAACAGCTGCCTCCGCAGCATGATCGGGAACATGGCCAAGATCGGCGGCCACAGCGTCGGCAGCATCGTTTGTCACCTGCTGCGCAGTCACCATGCCTGCCGCATCAAAGGCGATTCGCTGCTCCAACGCCCTATATGAAAGGCTTTCGCGCAGGCCTTTTCGAAGCGTTTCCACCGTCCCGCGCTTTTTAGCAGGACGCTGAAATTGCTTGAAAAATTTGAAACCGAACGGATAATTCATGGCCGTTTCCACAGCTGATGCTGCACATGAGCGCAATTGGGGATTGCGCAAGTTAAACGGGAGTTTCATCCGCACACATTTACTATCTTGTAAATTAATGTCTCAAAACTCATGCTATGGAACGTTTTTCTGTTTTGCGCGTTCGCAAACAATGTATCGACACATTACATTTTTAAATAAAACAACGGCGGCTTTGTCATTCAATTTTTACGCAGCCGCCAATGAATGAAACGGCAGCATCGCAGCGGTCATTTCCCAAAAGGCGCTTTTTTCTCCGCTCCTCAGCCGGCAATCCTGCAACGGCTATACGGTGTCACACTATCCACAACCAGACACGATCGTCTGACATGAAAGTGCTAGAGCCTGATCGTCTGAGATGGAAACGCTTGGCGTTTCCATCGAGGGCGTGAATTCAGACTCTCAATCAAGGACTTAGAGCAGGCCACCATGACACGAGGCGATTCCATGTAAGTTGAACCTGCTCTATTGTTGCCATCTCAGGCGTGAGCCAGACGCTCGATCAAGGAACCAAAGCTGGCGGCCGGTATTCACTGCGATCCCGTCAAAGCCGAACTTGATCCAAAAAAGGCCGCGTCCGCGCAAACCGCTTTTAGAGCCGTTCCGGTTTTGATGGAATCGCGGAACGGCTCCAGACCTTTGTTTTGTCGTGCTTCTTATCGGAAAACCGGTTCCCACTTTTCCGGAAGCACTCTAGAAGCCGCCCTCGCGCACGAGAATGCGCATGACGCGCCTCCACACGCTTGCCGCGAAGCTCTCTTTTTCACCGTCGATGACGGCCAGTCCGCGCACGCGATGTTGCAGCATACCGGCAGTGCCGTTGACCACCAGTCGCACCGGGTATTGAGCACTGGCCGGCACCATCTCGCGCCTGTCGTTTTCGCTCGTCTCGATCGGCCCGCCACGAAGCGAGGACAGGTCCGCAACTTCGAGCGCAGCAACGCCACCCACACCTACCTCGTCGACGGTGACGTCGAAGTGCGAGATGCGTCCATCGTCGAAAAGGAAGCGTCCGTTCGCACCTCGCGCCAGCCGCGAAACGTCTGCCTCGGCAACATAGCCTCGACCTTGGGCACGCGCGGGGTCTGCGATTGCCAGGATCTGATCCTTGATCCCGATCGTCCGGCCCGGATGCATGGCCGGCGCTACTTCCACCACACGCCCGGCGATGGGCGCCCGGATGGTCAGCTCATCGCGCACGGCGACCAGTCCTTTGCGGCGCTCGAGCAAGGTGCGCAACTCCCGTTCGCGCACCACGGATTGCTCGCGATCGGAAGCGTCCGCAACACCGCGCGCCAACCGCACCCGTATCGCGCCGATCTCGTTCTCCACGATGCGCAATTCCTGCTCGATCTGCTCGGACCGCAGAACGCCAAGCACATCGCCCTTGGACACGTCGTCGCCAGGCTTAGCTTTCAAGTCGACGATCTCAGCGGCACGCGGCGGATAAATCCGCGTCATCGTCGCGGCTTCAATCACGGCGGGAACGTCGACCCTGCCCGACCATGGATAAAGAGCCAGAGCCAGAAGCGTCATCGCTGCAACGGCTGAAACATGGCTGCGAGGGCTTGCTGCAATGCGTTGGGCTCGCTTGCTCCATTCCATGATCTCACTCCAGACAGGCCTTGCGATGAAGTACACGATCTCGACTGCGAACAAGATGATGCCCAGCGCTTTGAAAAAATAGTGATAGACCAGCAATGCGATGCCGATGAATAGCGCAAGACGATACAGCCACGTCGCAATTGCATAGAAGATCAACCATCCTCGCTTGCGCGTAGCCATGATCTCGGGTGGCGGCTCCCCCAACGCGAACAGTGCCTCGCGTATCCGCCACCTGGCCAGCGCAAACGACCTCGACTGCAGGTTTTGCACGCGGATCAAGTCGCTCAGCATGTAATAGCCGTCGAACCTCATGAATGGATTGAGGTTGATGGCAAGGCTCATGATCCAGCTTGTCGTCGCAATGGCGAGTACGATGGATTTCAAGGTTCCCGCCGGCAGAAAAGGCCATATGAACGTTGCCACCGCCGCGAGCATCAACTCGACACCGACGCCTGCGCCATCGATCATCAACCGCTTCCGTCGCGATCGGATGCGCCACGCATCCGTGACGTCGGTATAGAGCATCGGCGTCAACACCATGAAAGCAACGCCGATTGCCGGAACGCGGCAGCCAAGTGCGACCGCGGTGTATGCATGCCCCAGCTCGTGCAGCGTCTTGACGATGATGATCGCGATGCCGAAGGCCAACATGCCTTCAAGCGACATGGCGCCTGCAACGGCCTTCATAAACTCGTCCCACTCGCGCGAAACGAGATAAAGGCCGATCAATGCGAGTAGTGCGTAGATCTTGAGTGCCACGCCCGAGGCCAGGGCCCTCGCAACATCCATCGTCGTGAGCAAGAAGCGTTGTGGCGAAAACAGTGGGATCTTGAAGAACAGATAGTTATGAATGAGCCATGCGCCGGCCCCCTTGCGCGACCGCTTGGCATGATCGGCAATCTGTCGCCATCCGCTCTTGAGCGGCTCAGCCAACAAATATTCCTGCTCTGCGAAGTGTACGAGAGCAGCAACATCTTCCCCGTCTATGCGTGTTCCCACGTCGCGTCCGATGTCGTCAATCAACTGTGAGGGAGTGATGCCCGCACGCCAGCGCGACAAAACCTCGAATGTGGTGCGATCCACTTCGCAATAGCGATGCCGCACAGGATCGTAGATCAACCATTGATCCCTACGCCGGCCGGTCCCTTCGGGGGCAACGAGCGACAGGTCCTGGCGCAGCTCTGGCAGGCGCTCCGCACCGGCGACCATGCTGGCTGGACCAATCATAACCCCGTCCATTGCCGCAGCTTGGCAAACGGCCGGCGCAACAGATAGAACCCGAGAATGACTTTATCGCCATAAATCTGCGCACTGCCGCGTGCGCCAAGCCGCGGGATTGGCGCTGATGACGCCAGCTCGGCGATGGCTCGAAACGACAACACCCCCGCATCACTCTGTCTCGCATGATAATCCGAGCGCACGATTTGCGCGGCAGTTGCAGATAGGGGACTGGAATCGAGCAGCACTTTCACTGCGGCTCCTTCCTTCAGGATGATCGCATCGGCGACCGGAACATCGATACGGAGCTCGACTTTATCCGGATCGGCGATTTCCAGAATTCGCTCGCCAACAAGCATGGGTTTGCCGATGAGTTCCTTCTTATCGCCAAGCACTGCAATGCCGGCGCGCGGCGCACGGATTTGCGTCTTGGCGAGAAGATCGCGCGCAAAATCACGCTCGGCCGTCTTAACCACGAGATCGGCACGCGCCACTGCGAGTTCGTGCCGCCCACGTTCATCGCCGAACGCAAGTTGGGTTGTCGTCTTGAGACGCGCGTGACCAACCAGAACCTCGCGCTCAGCCACCTCGTACTTGTTGCGAAGTGTCGTATCGTCAAACTTGACCAGCAGCTCGCCCTTCTCGACCTTGCTGTTGGCATTGATCGGGAACTCGTCGATCACACCCTCGATCGGAGCCGAAATCACGAAGGGATCGCGCGGCACGACTTCCACCGGCGCAAGCGTGGTCAGCGAGACCGGCAGCAACCCCAGCGCCATCATCGCTGCCGCCAGCCAAGCAACCGTGCGGCGCCGCGGACGCACCATTGCCCAGAGCGGCGCAGCCCCGGCAAGCGCCAGCAAGGCATGTTGAAACGTTCCACCCAAGCGCTTTGCAACGACGATCTCACGCTCGGTCCATGCCTGCTCACGCGTCGCCAAAAGGCCACCGAGAACCCCGCCATCACGATCGCGCAACGCTATCCACAAGGCGTCTTGCATAGGATAAGCGCGCGCCGTTTCATCGTTTGCGTAGCAGTAGGCGGAAAGGTGAAAATCCGTCGTACCAGCACCATGTCCATCGGCTGTCAGGCGCTCGACTGCGCGCTCGATGAAGCGAACGAGCGGAGACGTGCGATCGACAGCGGGAAGCGCTGATACCGCCACAACCTGCAGCGATCCGGCGATGCGTCGTAGAACGAAAATCTGACGTGCTTTGAGAAGCCGTCGCGGCTCATTCGCCATCAGCACATAAAGTTCGCCCAGTTCCTTGGCATCGCGAGCTTCGGCTTCAATGCTCAGAATCGCGAGCAGACCGGCTTCGCGCTCGCTATCAGCCGGTGACTGCTTTGCTGGCCCGTGATGTACAGTCGGCTCAACTTCACCAAGCATCTCTCCCGCGACGGCATCGCCCACGCTTGCCGCGCTTGCAGCAGCGGCCTCAGCTTGCAACTTCAGAAGCTTCTCGATGGCCTGCGGCGCCCCGGCGATACTGGCACCCGGCGTCAACGATGCAACGTCCACCTTTACTTTTTGTCGCGGCGCCGAGACTTTTCGAGGCTCGCGTGCCGATTGATCCGACATTGGCTCAGCCCTTGACCGCGGCGAACTCGGCAGATCCACTCATGCCAGCGAGCACATCCCCCACATCGATGCCATCGGCAAACCGCCCGAAGATCTTGACCGTCTGACTGATCGGGTCGACAGCAGCACCGATTGCCGTGACGCGTGCTGCAAGCGGCCGCTTCAACTCGTCCACCACGAAGTCGAATGCCATGTCCTTGCGCAGCCAGCTCAGCCAGTTCGACGGCACAATCAACTCGATCTCAAGTTGCCGATCGTCGATGATTCGGATGATGGGCTTGCCGCTGGCGGGCGTCTCGAACACATGGATTACAAGCTCTGCAACGCGACCATCGAAGGGCGCGAGGATGCGGCAGCTTTCGACACGCGCACGCAGCGAATCGGCTTCTCCCTTCGCCTTGTCGACGCGGGCGCGCGATATTTCCACCTCATGCTTGCCGATCGCGCGATGATCGTTGAGCACCAGATTGTTCTCCAGGGCCAGCTCTGCCTCGCGCCGCTGTGCGTCAGCCGCAGCCAGCTCCGCACGATGACGGCGACAGTCAAACTCGACCAGTGCATCGCCCGTCTTGAAACGCGTGCCTTCCTTGAAGCCGATGGCAGCGACGGGTACCTGAAGATCAGTCGATATTGCCGCTTGATCGACGGGTCTAACGACGCCGCGAGCCGGCATCGCCAGGCGATCGGCATCGTCCGCATTGGCCGATAGAGGCGCCAGCAAGACCACAACCAAGCCTGCCGCGGCGCGCGCACCCGACCTCACAGCGTTCAAGCTTCCCGAGCGGCCTGACTCATCATTTCTTGATTGATGCTGTCTGCTTGGGAACACCCGCCGCCCCCTTCTCCAGCGCCGCGGCCCTCAGACCGCTGGCAAGTTCTGACACAGTCAACTGATTGGCGAGTTCCTCGGCGTAGGGATCGAGCCCCATCGAGGCATACACGTTGGCATACGCCGTTTGCAGCCCGGCAAAAGCGATGTCGTGCTTGACCTCGGCCACCAGCGTATTCATTTCCTCGCGAATGAGTGTTTGCTCGCTGATGCGATCAGCAGACGCCTCGACCCGCATCTGATCGAGCAGCCTGCGCTGCACATCGAGATACTCGTTCGCCGTAGCCAGCTCCTTGCGCAGATGGAGATAGCGCGTGCGACTGACGTGAACTTGCGTCATCACCGCCATCGTAAGCGCCAGCTCGCGCTCCCCAAGCACATCGTCTTGCATTGCGACGACTTCACGCTTGGCCGGATACTGGAACACCTTCAGCAGATTCCATGCCGCCTTATAGCCCCAGTTGTTCCAGGTATCGTGCAGCAGGAAGGAGTTGCTGTCGAAGTTCGCGCCTGCATAAAGCTGGAAGCCCGGCAGCAGCTCGAGCATGGCCGCATCCGCTTCATGCCGGTTGATGCGGCGTTGATAGGCAACTTCACGCAATTCCGAACGGAACTTGAGCGCAACCCCCAGCATCTCGTCGAGCCCCATCGGAAGATCGGGCGCTTTTGACGAACGGGGCGGCACAACCAAAGCGAAATTCGTTCCAGGCTTCAGGTTCATCAATGCGGCGAGCTGCGTCTTGGCAACCTTGAGATCGCGCTCGAGCTCGTTGATCGTCCGCTTGATCTCGACCAACTCGCGCTCATAGGTCAGCGCCGTGATGGGCGAAGTCTCGCGGGCACTGTAGAGCTTGCGCGTATCGCGAAGCGCCCGCTCGGCACGCTGCTCGAGCGCCGACAAGCGACGCATCAAGCGCTCTGCACTCACCGCACGCCAATAGGCCGTCCGCACGTCTTCTATGACACGCGCTATCACCTTCCGCTTCAACTCTTCCGCGATCAGCACCTTGTCGGCAGCCTGCCGCGCACGAACGTAGGACAAACCGAAATCGAGCACATTCCAGCTGAAGCCGATGTCGGCGGAATGGATATGCCGCTCTTGAGATGTCGAGTTCACGAGCTGCGGAGCGCCAGGCGCCAGCTTGTCACCCGGCAGAACCTGACGGCTGTTGGACGCGTGATAGCTGTCGCGCGATGCATAGCCGGAATTGGCGACCGCCGACGGCAATAGACTCCAATGCGCCAAATCCAGCTCAGCAACACGCAACGATTGCTGCATGGCCTCGACACGGAAGTCGAGATTGTACTTCAGCGCGCGGGCCATCGCCTCATGCAGCCCGATCGCACGGACCACAGGCTCCTGACCGGCAGCAACCTCGGCAAGATTGAAATCGGCGTTGATCGAAATCTCGACGGCCGACAACGGCTCCGGCCGCACCGCGCACCCCGCAAGCAGCGCGGCAACCGAACAAGCGGCAAATGCCTTTGCAGTCGAAATCCCCACAGCGCTCCCCGTCGGCTGTCGTGTATCTTGCTCAAACACACAGACTCGACGTGAACACTGCTCCCAACTTATGGTTGTGACAACAAGACAGAGTTATGTTGTCAACCGAAAACAGGAACTCGTCCACCATTAGCTGATTTGCTAAACTCGACGATGCCTTTTATTCAAATGTAGTCGAAGATCCAAAGGCATGCGTCGCGAATTTGCAACGCTCATGGCTGACATGCTCGGCTATTCATGACATTGGGCATTTTGGACTGGCGGGCTGGGATGCGTGATGATTCGAGTCGTCCGCACGCAATCTCCCGACGAGATCGGGCGTCGAAAGTCTCGATCTTAATCTGGCTAGGCCATTGATATTGCTGGCACCAATCAGCGTGCGGATTCTCCGCGCACAACACGAGACAAGCGGGTCTCACAATCGCGCCTTTAGGGCAGGTTCAACTAAAATGGAACCGCCGCGCGCCATGGTGGCCTGCTCTAAGCTCTTGCTTGAGAGTCTGATGCACGCCCTCGACGGAAAACGCCAAGCGTTTCCATCTCAAACGATCAGGCTCTAGGGTCGATCCTTCGACATTTGATTATTTGCGGCGGCTGCCGCCCCACCACCAGCCACAGGAGTTGCAGAGACCGCCGACGCGCAGGCATAGGCCGCGACTACGGCAGGGCGCGCTCGGATCGTTTCAAGCCACCGGGCAAGGTGAGGAAAATCGGCAATATTCTGCCCCTGACGTTCGTAGGGAACGATCCACGGATAGCAGGCCATATCGGCAATCGAGTAGGCGCCGGCAATGAATTCTCTGTCCGCAAGCCGCTTGTTGAGAACGCCATAAAGACGAGCCGTCTCGGTTTCATAGCGCTTGATTGCATATGGGATCTTTTCTGGAGCAAACAGCCGGAAGTGATGATTCTGGCCAGCCATGGGCCCAAGGCCGCCCATTTGCCAGAACAGCCATTGCATGGTTTCGAGTCGCAGGCGCGGCTCATGGGACAGAAACCGTCCACATTTCTCCGCAAGGTAGAAAAGGATGGCGCCGGATTCGAAAACCGGCAGCGGGGCGCCACCGTCGGCAGGTGCGTTATCGACGATTGCGGGGATGCGGTTATTGGGCGCGATTGCAAGAAACTCGGGCCTGAACTGTTCACCGGTCGTGATGTTCACAGGGTGCAGCCGATAGGGTAGGCCAGCCTCTTCCAGAAAAATCGTGATCTTGTGACCGTTGGGCGTGGTCCAATAATAAAGATCGATCATATTCGCCACTCGCGCTGATACCTGCAGGCGCCCACTTTACAGTCCGCGTGTGCGGATGGCGACTGTCCAGAGCAGGTCTGATCATGATGGAAACACTTGGGTCGTGGCGGCCTGCTATAGGCCCATGTTTGAGAGTCTGATTCACGTCTTCGATGGAACCGGAAGTGGTTCCATCTCAGTCGATCAGGCTCTGGGCCCTTGTTTGAGAGTCTGATTCACGCCTTCGATGGAACCGGAAGTGGTTCCATCTCAGCCGATCAGGCTCTGGCCCACAACAACTGGCATCAACTGACGATTGCCTGCATGGGGCGCGCATGGGCGCTGACCAAGGCCGGCACTTCCGCGAAATCTGAAAAGATCGCCGCATGCGGCAACCGAGACGGCGGGATCTTGCTGTAGCCATGAGCATAGAGCAGCAGCGGAATGCCGGCGGCCTCGGCGGTTGCTGCATCGACTTCGCTGTCGCCAACGTAGACTACACGGCCGCCGCCTGCACGACGCGCCGCTTCGAGCAGGGGAGCCGGATGGGGCTTGCGCTCGACCAGCGTGTCTCCGGTGACGACCGCTGCGAACAGATCGTTCCAACGGTGCGCCGAAAGCACTGCCTCGGTTGGGCTGGCTGGCTTGTTGGTGCACAAGGCCAACGCATTGCCTGCCGAACGCAACGCGCGCATGGCGCTGTCTACACCAGGAAAAGGAATGTTGGCCTCTCCCGGAGCCGTCGCATAGAGCTCTTCGAAGCGGTGCAAGCGCGCGGCAAACAAACCCTTGTCCTCGGCGTCGCGCGCCTTGAGTGCGCGCTCCAGGAAGGTCGGTGCGCCATTGCCGATGTAGCTGCGCGCTTCGTCGAGGTCGAGCGGCGGCAGACCGAGTTCCGCCATCTGTATGTTGGCAATATCGCGAATGGCAGCGGCACTGTCGACCAGTGTTCCATCAAGATCGAAAACGACAACAGCGCTCACGCCACGTCCTTCCATTTTATCGAGCACCCCATCGAGAGAACCTGCTCGGAAGGGCCCTTGCCGGTCTCGGCAACCTGCTTCATGGCGAGATAGAGATCGCGGCGCAGATCAGACGGCCCCGCCTCCTTGCGAGACGCATCGATGCGCCCCCGGTATTGCAGTCCCATATCGCTATTGAAACCGAACAGATCGGGCGTGCAGACGGCACCATAGGCGCGCGCGACATCCTGGGTTTCATCATACAGATAGGGGAATGCGAAGCCGTGCCGTTCGGCAAAGCCTTTCATGTTGGCGAACGAATCTTCCGGGTATCGCGTGGCATCGTTGGAGCTGATCGCCACGGTTGTGATTCCGAGCGGAAGCAGTTCGCGCGCATCGCGAACCAGTCGATCGACGACTGCGGTCACGTAGGGACAATGGTTGCAGATGAAGGCTATGAGCGTGCCGCGCGGTCCCTTGATGTCGTCGAGCGTGTACGCCTTGCCGTCGATTCCCGGAAGGGAGAATGCCGGAGCCGGCCAACCAAAATCGCAAACGGGCGTTTCGACCGCCATCTATTCAATGCCTCCGGTTTTCCCTGGCCAACGAGGAAGAGGGTTGCGGTAAGGGCCAATCGGTTCCACCCGCGCCACAAAACCGCCATCCGGCCGCCAGCACCTTCTGCGCCTCAGATGCACACCCCCTCGCACCCGGTCTTGTCAGCTTCGGATTAAGCCGCAGCCGACCGCATCGCCTTGGTTGCCGCCTCGCGGATAGCCCTGATGTTGGTGCCATAGACGTCCGGTTTCATCACCGAGCCGCCCTTGAATACGGCCGAGCCGGCGACCAGGACATCTGCGCCGGCCGCCGCCACAAGTGGCGCCGTCTCGGGTGTAACGCCACCATCGATCTCGATGTGAATCGGCCGGTCGCCGATCATGTCCCGCACACGCCGCGTCTTGGCGACACAAGAATGAATGAAATTCTGGCCGCCAAAGCCGGGGTTGACCGTCATGATCAGGACGAGGTCAACAAGATCGAGCACATGCTCGATGCTCTCGGCCGGTGTGGCGGGATTGAGCACGACACCCGACTTGACGCCCTGCGCGCGAATGGCCTGTAGCGTACGGTGGATATGCGGACCGGCCTCGATATGCGCTGAGATGAGGTCTGCGCCAGCCTCCGCATAGGCCTCGATGTAGGCATCGACAGGCGCGATCATCAGGTGCACGTCCATGAACGTCTTGACGTGCGGGCGGAATGCCTTCACCGCCGGTGGCCCGAACGTCAGGTTGGGAACGAAATGGCCATCCATGACATCGACGTGCACCCAGTCGGCGCCCTGCGCCTCGATCGCCTGGATCTCTTGACCGAAATTCGCAAAATCCGCCGATAGGATCGACGGTGCGATCTTGATGCTGCGGTCGAACTTGCTCATCGCCTATGTCTCCATGCTGCATCGCTGGTGACGTGCCAGCGCGCACTGCTCAATTCTGGTTGGTGGGCCCGTGGCCGACCGCCTCACGCCTCCGGTCGTCCCGGCCCCATCGGATCGTCGAGACCGCCGGAGAATACCCGGCTGGCGCGAACGTCCACCTCAGATATCGTAGAAAGTGCGGCCGCGTCCAGCGGACCCGTGGCGGTCTCGAACAAGCGATTGGCCTGTCTTAACCGCGCGCGGTCGAGCGCGTTGCGAATCGAGCGTGCATTGGCGAAGTGCGGCTGCGCACGCCGTTTCACGATATATTCCTCGAACGCCGCCCTGGCAGGACCGTCGAAGGTGTAGTTCTGCGCACCGAGCATACTTGTCGCGATCGACATCAGCTCCGTGTCCTCGTAGTCCGGGAACGTGATGTGATGCGCGATGCGCGATCTGAAGCCAGGGTTGGAGGTGAAGAACTTGTCCATCCGGTCGGCATAGCCGGCAAGGATCACGACGAGATCGTCGCGGTTGTTCTCCATCACCTGCAACAGAATCTCGATCGCCTCTTGCCCGTAATCGCGCTCGTTGTCCGGACGGTAGAGGTAGTAGGCCTCGTCGATGAACAGCACGCCGCCCATCGCACGCTTCAAAACCTCCTTGGTCTTGGGCGCCGTATGGCCGATGTACTGGCCGACGAGGTCGTCGCGGGTGACTGATACGAGGTGGCCCTTGCGCACATAGCCGAGCTTGTGCAGCAGACCCGCCATTTTCAATGCTACAGTGGTCTTGCCGGTGCCGGGATTGCCGGTGAAGCTCATGTGCAGCGTCGGCGTATCGTGGGCGAGGCCCATGGACTTGCGAGCGCGCTCCACGATCAGCAGTGCGGCAATCTCGCGAATTCGTTGCTTCACGGGTTTCAGGCCGACGAGCTCACGATCGAGCTCTGCGAGAATGTCGGCAACGCCTGAGTTCTGAAACTCCTCGGCAAGATTGACGTGGGTGATCGTCGGGGCTGTCGCGGCTTCAGTCGACATGAGGCAGGGCTGCTCCTGGCGTCAGTGGTCATCTACGATGGTCATGAAGGTTCAAACCTTCACCTGATGTCGGGAGTAGGCGGGCCGTTGACAAGTGCATGGCCCGCCCCTGTGTCGTCGATGTCGTCGATCGTCAGCGAATCGCCTTCCAGGAATAGGCCTGAGAGCGCGAACGCACGTCGGTGCGCGTCATGTCGAGCTTGGGCTCCTTCTTGGGACGGTTGACGATGAAGGACGTCCGCACCGTCTCCCAGCCGCGCGTCGAATCGAACGCGTTGATGCGGATGTAGGCCTCGGGGTGCGCCTTCCTGCACGCCGCGATCTCCATCATGATGCCCTTGGCGTCCTTCAGGTCGAACATGGGGTGGCCCCACATCTCCCAGTAGGTGTTGCGCGGGTGGGGATCATCGGTGAACTCGATGCCGACCGCCCACTCGTTACGCAGGCAGTATTCGAGCTGCGAGGAGATCTCGTCGTCCTTGAGATCGGGGAGGAACGAGAAGCAACCTTGTGTAATGCGCATTGTGTCGTGTCTCCTGTGCTCTCGTCCGATCAACCGCTGACGCCCGGCGTCGGCACGAAGTCGGAGGTGTCGGTCGAGGTGTAGTTGAAGGTGATGTCGCCCCAAACGTCGAGCGCGGCTTCCAGCGGCTTGCACCACTTGGCGGCGCGGCGCAGGATCTCCGGACCCTCGTTCTTGATGTCGCGACCCTCGTTGCGCGCGAACACCATGGCCTCGAGCGCGACGCGGTTGGCCGTGGCGCCTGCCTGGATGCCCATCGGGTGGC
>CAZLHQ010000038.1:13377-22652 GCA_964559355.1 uncultured Hyphomicrobiaceae bacterium | reverse complement strand
TTCCAGCACGACGACATGGTCGGAAATCTCCATGACGACGCTCATGTCGTGCTCGATCAGGAGGATAGCCGTGTCGTGCTCGTCGCGGATCGTGCGCAGCAGCGTGTTGAGCTCCAAGCTCTCCTTGGGGTTGAGGCCGGCGGCCGGCTCGTCGAGGCAGAGCAGTCGCGGTTCGGTACACATGGCGCGCGCGATCTCGAGCCGCCGCTGGTCGCCATAGGGCAGATCGCCGGCGGGATCGTCGGCGCGGTGGGTGAGACCGATATGATCAAGCCAGAGCTTGGCGCGCTCGACCGCGTTGCGTTCGGCAGCCTTGAAACGTGGTGAGCCAATCAGCGCCAGAACCGTGTAGCCGGAAGCCCGCATCAGCTCGTTGTGTTGCGCGACGATCAGGTTTTCGAGCACCGTCATGCCGGTGAACAGCCGGATGTTCTGGAATGTGCGGGCGATCTTGGCCTTGGCGGCAATCTCGTAATCGGGCATGCGCTCGAGCAGAAACAGCGGGCCACCGGTGCTTTTCATCCAGCGCCGGCCGCTGCGCGTCAGGCGCTCCAGATCAGCGTCCGTCGCGGTCGTCGCATGAGCCAGCGCCATGCGCCCGACGGTCGGCTTGTAAAAACCGGTGATGCAATTGAAGACGGTGGTCTTGCCGGCGCCGTTGGGTCCGATGAGTGCGGTGATCTCACCGCGGTGCACCGCGAATGACAGGTCGCAGATGGCGACGAGGCCGCCGAAGCGCATCGTCATGTGCTCGACGTTGAGCAACGGGGCCCCTGGTGCCATCACCCGTGCCCTTCCTTGACGAAGGCACCCGAGACGGCCTTGGCCCGACCAAGCGAAATCGAGGGCTCGCGCGTCGAGATGAGGCCACGCGGCTTCCAAAGCATCATGACGACCATGGCGAGCCCAAACAGCAGCATGCGATATTTCGTCGGGTCGAAGCTGTCACCGAAGACCTGCTTCATCCAGTCGAGTTCGCGCAACAGCTCGGTGCCGCCGATCATGACGATGGCGGCGATGGCCACGCCCAACTGGCTGCCCATGCCGCCCAACACGACGATCGCCAGAATCACCGCGCTTTCCATGAACACAAAGCTTTCCGGAGAGATGAAGCCTTGTCGCGCGGCAAAGAAGGATCCGGCAAAGCCGCCGAACATGGCGCCGATGGCGAATGCCGTGAGCTTGGTCTTGACCGTATCAATGCCGAGTGATCGGCAGGCGATCTCGTCCTCGCGCAAGGCTTCCCAGGCGCGGCCGATGGGCAGGCGGCGCAGTCTTATCGTCACGTAGTTGGTGACGAGTGCCAGCGCCAGGATCAGGTAGAACAGAAAGATCAGACGGTGCAGCGGCGAGAACTCGAGGTTGAATGTGGCTGCAAAGCCGCCATCGGTGGCATTGAAAGGCAGGCCGAAGAAACTTGGTCGCGGTATGCCCGAGATGCCGGCATAGCCGCCGGTAAAATCGACCCAGTTGATGAGGACGAGACGAATGATCTCGCCGAACGCGAGCGTGACGATGGCGAGATAGTCGCCGCGCAGGCGCAGCACCGGAAAACCCAGCAGGATACCCCAGAGGGCGGCGAAGATGCCAGCCAACGGCAGGGTGAGCCAGAACGACAAGCCAACCGTCTTGGCGAGGATCGCCGAGGAATAAGCGCCGACGGCATAAAAGGCGACGTAGCCGAGATCGAGCAGTCCTGCCAGCCCGACGACGACGTTGAGCCCCCAGCCGAGCATCACGTAGATCAAAAGCTGGATGCCGAAATTGTCGATCCACTTGATGGCGCCGCCCGGTCCCGCCAAGGCGAGTGCGATGAAGGGATAGAAGACGACCAGGGCGAGGCTCGCGAACTTCAACCAAGTCGACTGCGCTGGAGAAAGGATATGGTGTGTGGCGGCTGTGCTTTGGCTGCGGCTTCGGATGTACCAAGGCTTGACGGCGAGGAGGTAGGCGAGGCGTAGCCCGAAGGCCAGGGCGGCGAGCGCTGCGACCAGTTCGAACCGCCAAACCAGCGTGACGCCGGCGCCCGACTGCTGCGTCTCGATGAGCACGATCGGTGTGGCAAGTCCGATAACGAGAGCGGCGACTTTGAGTGCGTCGATGAGGGCGGCGGAGGTGGTTACGTGTGCGCCTTCTATTGCGCTCGTTCCCGTTTCGCTTGCGCCCCCGCGTGCCATCGGCTCACACCTTCTCGACATCGGGCCGGCCGAGCAGCCCAGAGGGCATGAAGATCAGCGTGATGGCGAGGATCGAGAAGGCGGCGACATCTTTGTAGTCGATCGAAAAATAGGCCGACCAGATGGTTTCAATGAGGCCGATGAGGATACCGCCGAGCACAGCGCCGGGCAATGAGCCGATGCCGCCCAGCACGGCCGCCGTGAACGCTTTCACGCCCGGCACAAAGCCATCGGAGAAGTTCACCACGTTGTACTGGACGAGATACATGACGCCGGCGACAGCGGCGAGTGCGGCGCCCAGCACGAATGTCAGCGAGATTGTGCGGTCGACGTCGATGCCGAGCAGCGAGGCCATTTTGCGATCCTGCTCGACGGCGCGCATGCCGCGGCCGAGCGGCGTCTTCTGGACGATGAACCAAAAGCCGGCCAGCAGCGC
The DNA here is from genome assembly GCA_964559355.1 of uncultured Hyphomicrobiaceae bacterium. Lineage (GTDB taxonomy): Bacteria > Pseudomonadota > Alphaproteobacteria > Rhizobiales > Hyphomicrobiaceae > JAEUMD01. The sequence continues at coordinate 20,039 of CAZLHQ010000038.1, read as the reverse complement.
CGCGGTGACGGCGAAGATCAGCAGCTGCTTGTAGGCGATGGTGATCGAACTCGATCCCAGGGGCAGCTCGATATACCCCTGCAGCATCGGCGGCACCGATCGGTTGTTAGGGCCCTGGACGACCTGCACAAAGTTCATGAGGAAGATCGACATGCCGATCGCCGAGATCAAGGGCGCCAGCCGGAACGAGCCTCGCAATGGCCGGTATGCGACACGCTCGATGACGAAGCTCCACAAGGCCGTCAATGCCATGCCCGCGATCAGCACCAGCAGCAGCGCCAATGCGAGCCCTAGCGCACCGAAGAGCGAGGAGATCAGCACGAAAACGATGAGGCCGATGAAGGTGGACAGCATGAAGACGTCGCCATGGGCGAAATTGATCATGCCGATGATACCGTAGACCATCGTGTAGCCGATGGCGATGAGGCCGTAGATGGATCCGAGCGTCAGCCCGTTGATCATCTGCTGCAGAAAATAATCCATTCTCCCCCTCGCGTCGGCCCGGCCGGGCAGTCAGGGGTCGCGTCCGCGCCATGGATTGACGTCAAGCATCACCACGGCTCGACCGGGCCACATGGACCGCCTCGCCATCAAGTGACGCCACGGCCACGGGCTCGCCAATCCTGGCGCACCGGCGGAATCGACCCGGCCGGAACGTTAGCCGCTCTTGCCCCCAAGCGTCGAGGACTTCGCTACGCAACCTTGCTTGCGGTCGCTTGAGCGTTACCTCAGTGCACACGCACGGGCAGTGCACGCAACGGCCCCGTGCGCCGCGCCACCTCGGCGCGTTGCGGTCATATTGCGCGTGTGCTGCGCAGCCCGGCCAGCAGGCCGACGAGCAAGCGCCCCGCCACCCCTGCGCCACCGTCGGTTGGCGGCGTTATCACAGGATGTTGTGAGACCCGTCGCAGAACGGCTCGTCGTCGGTCGTCTTGCAACCGCACAGATTGTAGGTGGCTGTCTTCTCGACCGTGAAGCGCATCGGCTCGTGGCCGGTACCCTTATGTGCGCCATCGCAGAACGGCTGTTTCTTGGAGCGGCCGCAGCGGCAGAAGAAATAGGGCTTGCCCGCGGTCAGCTCGACCTGGAATGGCCCCTTCTGCGCGATGACGGGATCGTCTGCCATGGTGCGTATCTCCTCAAGTCCCGATTCTTCACCGCGCGACGTAACCAGGGGCTTGGGACTTGCGACCCTGCGGGTGAACGCAATCGACCGCTGACGGCGTCGCGAGGCATTGCCGATGAGGCGACCTGCATCTCCTGCGTCCTCGCTGCCGGCCAGGGGTCGAGTGCGCTCGAGATGCGCGCCAGCCATTCGTGATTGCGGGTACTAGACCGAATGCTGCCGATAGGCAAGCCGCCAGGACGTCACTCTCACCGCTAAGGTGCTGGCGTACTGTCTATCGCGCTGATCCACGCCAACATCTTGCTGGCGCGGTCGTTTTGCAGCCTGTCTCGTTGCGGGCGGTCCTACAGCAAAACAAAAGCGGCCCGCACTACGCATGCGAGCCGCCTGTCATGTTTTCCGCGTACCGGCTTTTCGTCGTACCGGCTTTTCGTCATAGGGGCTTTTCGTCATAGGGGCTTTTCGTCATACCGGCTCGTCGCCGCAATTGTGCGTGCGCGGGCGGGTTGCGAAATGCGTTCAGCCAACCTTGACCGGGACCTTCTCGACCACCTTCTCGTTGTTGTCGCCCACCCAGGTCATCTCGAGATCGCCGGGGCCGGGAACCTTGAACTTGAAAGCGATGTAGGGGTTGGCGGAAACGCCTGATGACAGGTCGGCCTTGAAGACCTCCTTGCCGCCGAACGTCGCCGTGAATCCGGTGATGATGTTGCGGGGAACGATGTTGCCATCGGGCCCTTTGCGGAAGCCCGTCTCCATCACATGCGTGATGAGGGTCTTCACCTCGATGATCTCGCCAGCCTTGGCGGAGTCGGGCAATTTGATGCGGGGTTTGGTTGCCATGGTACGCTATCTCCCTCTCTCGCCTAGCCGCCGCAGCCGCCGATGGTCACTTTCACCGTGCGCTTGCTCATCAGAACCTTGCCGTTCGAAAGCTCGGCGACTGCATAGATGTCCTGCGTTTTGGCAAGCCGCATGCGGCTCGACACCTTCGCTTCGCCTGCCAGTGGGGTGAAATAGTAGCTGGCGACGTTGGGGCCGGGGTTGCCGGAGGCAAGCACATGCACTGCCTTCACATAGTCGCTGTCCGACATCGGGCTTTCGACGCCGACCGTGTAGGGCACCGTATTGCCGTTCTCGGCGATCTCCGGCAGATCAATCGCGATCTTGCCTTCCTCAGGCTTCTTGTCGCCGACGATCTTTTTCATCACATCGTCGAACGTCGGCGGCTTGTCTTGCGCCGATGCCGTGCCGGCTTTGCCGAGCAGCATGGCCAGAACGGTCGCGGCGCTTGCGCCGACGATGAAGTCGCGACGGTCCACGACTTCCAACTTCACGCGTTGGGTCATTCCTGCGTCTCCTTCCCCCTAACATTGGCTTCGTTGTCAGGGCCGCCTGCTCATCAGCGAGCATGCCTCCCCATCGGCTTTTTCTGCGGCTTGCTCGCGAACTGCTTGCGTGCGCGCAACTCTCATGCGCCTTCGAGTTGGACGCTTCTTTTCGAGATTGAAAATTCGTAGCATATTCATGCTGGCGAATGCAACGCACTCATCGCGTAGTGCGAGACGAGAATTTGCCAACTTTGGTGAACTTCTGCGTGGCAGCTGTGCGTTTACAGCTTCACGTTGTTTGCAGCGGTATAAGTCGAGGACCGGCCGAATGTATGGCAGCAAGACGGATGCAATGGCGGGGCGATGGTGTGGGTTGGGATCTGGTGCTGGCTTTATCCTGCGCCGCGCGATCGGGCGCGTGCAGCGGGCGGCATGCCTGATCTTGGGCCTCGTGCTGTGCGCGATGCCGGCTGGTGGCGACCGCAGCGCAATGGCTGCCCAGGCCGACCTTAGTGGCTTGCGGCTGGTCATGATCGAGGAGGAGGGCTGTAGCTTTTGCCTGCGCTGGAAGCGTGACGTGGGGGTTGGCTATCCGCTCAGCGAGGAGGGGCGCATGGCCCCGCTGGTGATGGTCGATCGCTGGTCGAAAGAGGCGCAAACTCTGGGTAGAATCGTCTACACGCCGACGTTCGTGCTGGTCCGCGACGGTGTGGAGAAAGGCCGGATCGTCGGCTATCCCGGAGCCGACTTCTTCTGGTCCATGCTTTCGGAGATGATGCGAAAGCAGCGCGAGGAACCTGCTTCTGGCGGAGTTCGTCATGCTGCGCCGCAGTAATTTCGAAGGCGATATTTTTCCTGACTGCAGATGCGAAATGACTATTGCAACTTGGCGTGAATGCCGAGAGAGTGGCGCCGTGGGCAGGGTGGAACAGGACTGCGCGCGGATGACATGATACAACAGTTTTGTGCTAGCATGAAGGGGAAGGCGAAGGTTTGGTTCTGTGGTTTTCGGTTTTTTCGAAATGCCTGGGCGACACAAACATTGTCTGGGCATTTTCTATTAAACGAAAGTCGCATGAATTTCCCGATCTGAATCTGAGCAGCAAAAGATTCAATTGGGGTGCTGAATGAACTCAATATTTGCGTATCGTAATGTTTGCGCATACGCTTTTAATCTGATGGGTGAGCGGCTCGACCCGCTCATTTCTCAAAAAGAACAGTTGTCGGGGGCCTCCACGACCCGACAGGGGAGACAACGTACCAACCAGGCGAGGATTGATCCCATGAGATCGATACGAGGTGCACGAGCAGCGCTCGCGGCTGCGGGTTTGCTGTATTTGGGGACCAGCGCACATGCCGGTCCACCCGATGCCGTAACCATGATTGCGGGAACTTGCGTAGGCTGCCATGGCGCAGGCGGCACCAGCCGCGGCCCGGCCAGCCCGACCATTGCGGGAATGGCCGAGCAGACATTCGTCGACGCGATGAAGGGCTTTCAAGACGGTTCGCGCCCGGCAACCGTGATGGACCGCATCGCCAAGGGTTATACCGAGGAAGAGGTCAAAGCGCTGGCCGGCTACTTCGGCAAGCTGCCGTTCGGCCGCGCACCCAACCAGGTCGATGCGGAGAAGGTCAAGGCCGGCAAAAAGCTGCACGGCGAGTTCTGCAAGAAGTGTCATGCCGACAACGGCAAGAAGGATGAAGACGGCTCCAATGTTCTTGCGGGCCAGTGGCTGCCCTATCTGAAGTTCGCGATGGAGGATTTCACGGGCGGCAAGCGCAAGATGGAAAAGAAGATGAAGGCGCAGGTCGAGGACGTCCAGAAAAAGGACCCCGGTGGCCTCGAAGCCTTGATGAATTTCTACGCAAGCCAGAAGTGAGGGAGGAGCAAATCATGACTATTTCTCGTCGGAGGCTCCTTGAGCTCGGTCTTCTGACCTCGGCAACCGCCGTCGTTGGCGTTTCGGGGTTTCCATCTATCGTGCGTGCCGCGTCAAAGCGCGTCGTCGTCGTCGGTGGCGGCGTTGGTGGCGCGACAGCCGCCAAATACGTCAAGATGTGGGACGCCAGCGCTGAAGTCACGCTGATCGAGCCAAACAAGGAAACCTATACGTGCTTCATGAGCAACGAGGTCATCGGTGGCCTGCGTGACATGAACACGTTGAAGTTCGGCTATGAAAAACTGGCCAAGCGTGGTGTCAAGGTCGTTCACGCCTCGGCCAAGGCTGTCGATGGTGCGGGCAAGAAGGTGACACTCGATAACGGTGAAACGCTGGGCTTTGATGCTTGCATCGTCTCGCCGGGCGTGACGCTGAACTTCGACAAGGTCGGTGGCTATTCGGAAGCCGCAACAGAGAAGATCCCGCACGCTTGGAAGGCCGGTCCGCAGACGCTGCTTTTGAGAAAGCAGCTCGAGGAGATGCCCGACGGCGGCGTGTTCATCATCTCAGCGCCGGCCGATCCGTTCCGCTGTCCGCCTGGGCCGTACGAGCGGGCGAGCCTTGCTGCCAACTACTTCAAGCAGAAGAAGCCCAAGTCCAAGGTGCTGATCCTCGACTCCAAGGAGAAGTTCGCCAAGGAAGGTCTCTTCAAGGCTGGATGGAAGCAGCTCTACGGCGATATGGTCGAGTGGGTGCCGCCCTCCAAGGAAGGCGCCATCAAGCGCATCGACGTCGCCCAGATGACCGTCTATGCGGGCGAGTTGGAAGGCGCGCACAAGGGTGCCGTCATCAACGTCATCCCACCGCAGTCGGCTGGCAAGATCGCATTGGACAGCGGTCTGGCCAACGACAAGGGCTGGTGCCCGATCAATCCGGCGACCTTCGAGTCGACCCTCCACAAGGGCGTCTACGTGATCGGTGACGCCTGTGCGGCGCCGCCGATGCCGAAGTCTGCCTACTCGGCCAACTCGCAGGCCAAGGTCTGCGCGGCGGCGGTCGTCTCGGCCCTCAATGGGGCAACGCCGCCGACGCCGGCCTACACCAACACCTGCTATTCGTTGATCGGCCCCGACTACGGCGTGTCCGTCGCCGCGGTCTACAAGATCATCGACGGCAAGCTCGACCAGGTAAAAGGCTCGGGTGGCACTGCGCCCCCCGACGCCACTGCCGAGTTCCGCAAGCGCGAGGTGATCTACGGTCACAGCTGGTTTGCCAACGTCACCGACGACATCTTCGGCTGACGCTGTTGGTTGCCCACGAGATCGAAGGGGCGGTGCCACGAGGCATCGCCCCTTCGGCGATCCCCGGCAATCTCAAAGCCCTTTTCCCATAGCCAAGGTGCCACGCAGAGGGAAGAGGCGGCGAGCGTGCTGCGGAAACTGCATACATTGAACGTGAGAAGTTCGTGGTCTTCGACCTATCGAGCAGCGTTGCGCCGCAAGCCTTGGCGTGAACGTCTGGCGCGGGGTTTGTCCAGCAGGCTTCAATGAGCTGCCCGGACTTTCGCAGGCCCCCGGACTTTCGCAGGCCGACGGCGCAAGGCGGCGTGGCACTCGTTGGTGTCAACGACCGCGATATGGGAGGAGTGGTATCATGTCGGAGCAACCGCGAATGGCCCGGCTACGCGGATGGCTGTTGTCGAAGGCTGTGCTGACAGGTTTTGCCATCTTTGGAGCTGGCCTCGTGTTCGCTGGCGTTTTCAACTCGGCGCTGCACTTCACCAATACGACCGAGTTCTGCACGTCGTGTCATACGATGCAGACCAATCTCCAAGAGCTGAAGGAAAAGAAGACGCACTGGAACAACAAGTCCGGCGTGCATGCGGGCTGTGCGGATTGCCATGTGCCCAAGTCCTTTGGACCCAAGATGGTGGCCAAGGTCATGGCCGCCAAGGACGTCTTCCACGAGATCATCGGCACCATCAACACGCCCGAGAAGTACGAGGCTCATCGGCACGATATGGCGATGCGGGTGTGGGCCAAGATGAAGGCTACCGATTCGCGCGAATGCCGCACGTGCCACTCCTTCGACCACATGAACGCAGAAGAGCAGGACAAGTTCGCCAGCCGCAAGCACGCGGCCGCGACAAAGCGCGGCGAGACCTGCATCGATTGCCACAAGGGCGTCGCGCACAAATTGCCCAAAGAGGCCATCGAAGGCGACAAGGACGAAGACGAGGATTCGGATAAGAAGGAAGCCCCCGAAAAGGAAATGTCCGGCATGGGCGGCATGCAGGGAATGTCCGGCATGGGTGGCCAGCAGGGA
>CAZLHQ010000038.1:0-13277 GCA_964559355.1 uncultured Hyphomicrobiaceae bacterium | reverse complement strand
AATGTCCGGCATGGGCGGCATGCAGGGAATGTCCGGCATGGGTGGCCAGCAGGGAATGTCCGGCATGGGCGGCATGCAAGGGATGTCCGGCATGGGCGGCATGCAGGGGATGCCCGGCATGGGCGGCATGCAGGGAATGTCCGGCATGGGTGGCCAGCAGGGAATGTCCGGCATGGGCGGCATGCAAGGGATGTCCGGCATGGGCGGCATGCAAGGGATGTCCGGCATGGGCGGCATGCAGGGGATGCCCGGCATGGGCGGCCAGCAGGGAATGTCCGGCATGGGTGGCCAGCAGGGAATGTCCGGCATGGGTGGCCAGCAGGGAATGTCCGGCATGGGTGGCATGCAAGGTCGCTGACCCGCTGTCATTCCTATTGTGATCGCATCGAATCGGCCCGGATAAGCGTCCGGGCCGATTTTTGTTTCGGTCGCAACGACAAGTTCCGCCGGCTCGCGCTGTTCGCCTCGCGCACGTCGAGCACAAGCGTTTGCAGTTTGGCGCCCCACAAGACCATGTGCTTGATTGCACAGGCCTGCGCATGCGTCGCCAACATGAGAGGGAGCAGGGCCCAGTCAAGCGTCTCGTGCGCGTGCGCGATCGACCGGTCAGTGATCGGGTTTGGCGGCTTGTTTAGGCTTACTCAAACTGGATGTAACCGACTTTGAGTAGACCCACGTCGTTCGATGCGGTTTTGCAAAGTTGATCGTGCCATCGAGCGCGCTACTGGATCTCATCTGCATCTCTTCTGCGCGCGACAGCGGGATGAATCCCAACGCTTCGCGGCCAGCGGACACAAAAGCCTTCGGTCCATGCGGGTATCGACTTATGCAGGTGTCATCAGCGCATGGATCATGCGCGCACAGATACAGCGCCCAAACGCCGACAAAGCGCATGCGCAACAAACAAGCCAGAATTGGCGGGCTATTCCTCGCTGGCGTCCTTGGTGGTAACGCCGTCTGCGCAGTAATGGCGATACAATGTGCCGACGATCTCGCGGGCGGCATCATGCTTCAGCGAATAGTAGGCGAAGTGGCCGCGCCGCTGCACGCGCACCAGTCCATGCAGGCGCAGGTGCGTCAGGTGTTGCGAGGTCAGGCTCTGCCGTGCACCGATGGCGTCCGAAATCTCAGTAACGGTCTTCTCACCATCCATCAGCAGGCACAGGATCATCAAGCGATGCGGGCTGCCGATCGAGCGCAGCAGCTTGGTCGCTTCACCTGCCGCCATGCGCATGCCATCGACCAAGCCGTCGACTTCCGTCTCGTCATAGTCGAATTCATCAGCCGATGCCGCTGTGGTCATGTTGCCGCTTGTCATTGTTGTCCTTGCAGCACCCGTGCGAGCGAATCGGGTGCCCCTTTCCTCTCCAAGATAAAGCCCTGTTCGGCTTGCCGCAAGAAAAGCGAGAGAGTTCACGCCAGAATGCTTTGCCACGAATGGATCAACGGGGCAGGCATCAGCCTCCGTCTCAGTTAACTTTTTGGAAATTACCAGAAAGTCCGATAGGGTTTCGAATTGTCGCACGTCCAATGACGGTGGCGCCACCATCCTGGGGCGGAAATTGGGCTTCAAATCGAGTTCATTGTTGACGTAAACGTCAACCTAATGTAGGTGAACTGCGAGACGTGGCGGTGTCGCGCGGCGCGGCACCTTGTCACAACCTGAGAATGATCTGAACGGTGTTGCGGCGAGGAGTGAGACATGGCGGAAGCGATTTTCGTCGTACTGTTTTTGGCATTGGCGCTGGCTTTGGCGATGCACCGGGCGTCCTTGTGGCTGTGGACGGTGCTGGTCGGCGCGGCCGTCTTCACATGGCAGTCCGGGCTGCTCTATGGCGATTTTGGCATGCCGGAGCCTGGCCTACTGGGTTGGCTTGCGTGGCTTCCAGTGGTCGTGTTGGGCGTGCTCTCCGTGCCGCCGCTGCGCCGCAGCCTGATGATTGCGCCGGCGTTCCGCATGGTGAAGGGCATCCTGCCCCGCGTGTCGGATACCGAACAGCAAGCGCTCGACGCCGGTACCGTGGGCTTTGATGCCGAGCTGTTCTCGGGCCAACCCGATTGGAACAAGCTGCGCGCCATTCCCGCAATCAATCTCACTGCGGAAGAGCGCGCCTTCCTCGATGGCCCGACCGAACAGTTGTGCGCCATGATCGACGACTGGCAGGTGCGCTTTCACGACAAGAAGATTCCCGACGAGATCTGGGCGTTCGTGAAGAAGCACGGCTTCCTTGGCATGCTGATCTCGAAATCGCATGGCGGGCTTGGCTTCTCGGCGCAGGCGCAATCGCTGATCCTGGGCAAGATCGCCTCGCGCTCGCCCGATGTCTCGACCATCGTCATGGTGCCGAACTCGCTCGGGCCGGGCGAGCTGATCGAAAAGTACGGCACCGACGAGCAGAAACACTATTACTTGCCACGACTGGCGCGCGGCGATGAGGTGCCGTGCTTCTCGCTGACCGGGCCGACGTCTGGATCGGATGCCGCAACCATGCGCGACATCGGCACGGTCGTGCGCGGCGTGCACGCGGGCAAGGAGACGGTCGGTATTCGCCTGTCGTGGGACAAGCGCTACATCACGCTGGGACCAGAAGCGACGCTTGTTGGCTTGGCGTTCCGTCTGTTTGATCCCGGCAAGATATTGGGCAAGGGCGAGGACATCGGCATCACGGTGGCCCTGATCCCCGCCAATCATCCAGGTGTCGAGATCGGCCGTCGCCATTTGCCTTCGGGTGCTGCGTTCCCCAACGGTCCCAACTGGGGCAAGGACGTCTTCATCCCGATCGACTACATCATCGGCGGCGAGCAGATGGTGGGGCAGGGCTGGCGCATGCTGATGGAGTGCTTGTCGGCGGGGCGCGCCATTTCGCTGCCGTCCTCGGCGACGGCAGGGGCCAAGGCGATGCTGCGCTTCACCTCCGCCTATGGCCGTATCCGCAAGCAGTTCGGCTTGCCGATCTCCCACATGGAGGGCATCGAGGAGCCGCTGGTGCGGATGGTCGAGACCGCCTATGCCAACGAGGCGGCTCGCGCGGTGACGGCCGCGATGGTTGCGCGCGGTGAAAAGCCGTCGGTGATCTCCGCGGTGATGAAATACTCGACCACCGAGAAGATGCGCCAATCGGTCAACGACGCCATGGACATTCATGGCGGCCGCGCCATCTGCGATGGCCCCTCCAACTACCTGCAGTCCGCCTATCAGATGGTGCCGGTCGGTATTACGGTGGAAGGCGCCAATATCTTGACGCGCACGCTCATCACGTTCGCGCAGGGTGCGCTCCGGGCGCATCCCTATCTCTACAAGGAGGTGCAGGCGGCGCAGAACCCTGACACTCGCGCTGGCCTCGACGCATTCGAGCAAGCCTTCAACGGGCACATCGCCTTCTCGGTTTCCAACGTCTCCGGCGCCTTCTTCCACAATCTCACTGGCGGCGCCTTCGGTGACGCGCCCGAAAAGGCCTATGGCACCGCCGATTGGTATCGCCAGCTCTGGCGCGCCAGCCGTTCATTTGCGCTTGTTTCCGATTTGACGGTTGCCCTGCTGGGCGGCGGCCTCAAGACCAAGCAGCGTATAACCGGCCGGCTCGCCGATGCACTCTCCGAACTCTACATGCTGTCGTGCGTGCTGAAGCGCTTCGAGGATGATGGCAAGCCGGCGGGCGACATCGAGATCGTCGAGTTGGCTGCCCGCAATGGTCTTTACCGCTTCCAGCAGGCGATGGCCGGTGTGATCGACAACTTCCCCGTCGCCTGGGCGCGGCTGTTGATGCAGGTGGCAGTGTTCCCGCTCGGCCGGCGCATGAAGCCGGCAGGCGATCGTCTCGCGCGCCGAGTCGCCAAGCTCGCACTGGAGCCCGGCGAGGTACGCGACCGGCTTACGCGCGATATCTTCGTGTCGCGCGATGTCAACGATCCGACCGGCGTTCTGGAAGTGACGCTGGACAAGGTGATCGCGGCTGGACCCGCCGAAAAGAAACTCGAAAAGGCGATCCGCGATGGCAAGGTTCGCCGCTATCATGGCGTCGACTGGTTTGCCGACGCGGTGGCGGCTCAAGTGTTGAGCGCGGAAGAAGCCGAACAGCTGCGCGAGGTCGAGAGGCTGGTGCAGCGCGTCATCGCCGTCGACCATTTCGATCCCGCCGAAGTCAAGCCGAACTACGCCAAGGTTGGCCACAACTCGGCCGGCGCCAATAGAACCGCCGCTTAAGGAGTGAAGCAATGAGTGAGCTTTTGAACGATCTGAAGGATTGGCGGTTGACACTCGATCTGGAGTCGATCGCCTGGGCCGAATTCGACCGCGAGGGGGAAAGCGCCAATTCGCTGGGCCGCCGCCCGCTCGAGGAATTGATGCGCATTGTCGGCCGTGTCGAAGAAGGCGCGCGCAATGGCGAGATCGTCGGCCTCGTCATCACGTCGGGCAAGGAGAAGGGCTTCATCGTCGGCGCCGACATCCGCGAGTTCGAGCAGATGACGACCGAGGCGGCCGTGATCGACGCGATCTCGCCCGTCAATGCCATGCTGGACAGGATCGAGAAGATGCCGGTGCCGGTGGTGGCGGCATTTCACGGCGTTTGCGTCGGCGGTGGCCTGGAGCTGGTGCTCGCGTGCCATTACCGCATCGCCACGCGCGACGACGCCACCAAGGTCGGCTTCCCCGAAGTCAAGCTCGGCATCTTCCCCGGCTTCAATGGCACAGCTCGCTCGATCCGTCAGTCCGGCCCGGTTGCGGCCATGGAAGCGATGCTGACCGGCCGTATGATCTCAGCGTCGTCCGCCAAGCGCATGGGGCTGATCGATCAACTGGTGGATTCGCGCGGCACGTTGCACTGGGCGGCGCGTCGCGCGGTGCTCGAGAAGCGCAAGTCGGCGCCAGCTCCGCAGAGCAAGGCGATGTTCGGCAAGTGGCCGGCGCGCAGTTTCATCGCCGGCAAGATGCGCGAGGAGACCAAAAAGAAGGCGCGCGAGGATCATTATCCCGCACCGTTCCGCCTGATCGACCTGTTCGAGCGCCACGGTGGCAGCTACGACGCCATGAAGGCGCATGAAACGCGCAGCTTTGCGCCGCTGATGGTATCGGATACCTCGCGCAACCTGCGCCGCGTGTTCCGTTTGTCGGAGCAATTGAAGGCGCAGACGCCGAAGGATATCACCTGGAAGCCGGTGCGCGTACACGTTATCGGTGCGGGAACCATGGGCGCGGACATCGCCGGATTCTGCGTCGCGTCCGGCATGGAAGTGACACTGCAGGATCTGTCGCCTGAAGTCATTGCGCGCGGTATCAAGGCCCAGGGCAGGCTGTTGGCGAGAAAGTTCAAGACCAAGGCGCTGCGGGATGCAGCGAATGCGCGCCTCATTGCCGATCCCGAAGGCATCGGTCTCAAATCCGCCGACGTCATCATCGAGGCAATCGTCGAGAAGCTCGACATCAAGCAGGCGCTGTTCAAGGACGTCGAGGCCAAGGCCAAGCCCGGAGCGGTGCTCGCATCCAACACATCATCGCTGCAGATCGAGGACATCGCCAAGGCGATGAGCGATCCCGCGCGCCTGATCGGCATCCACTTCTTCAACCCGGTGGCGCAAATGCCGCTGGTCGAAGTGGTGCGCGGCGCTGGCACGCGCGAAGCCGAGGTCGAGAAGGGCTGCGCCTTCGTCACCGCAATCGGCAAGTTCCCGTTGATCGTGAAAAGCGTGCCGGGCTTCCTCGTCAATCGCGTGCTTGCTCCTTACATGATGTCGGCGCTGGCTCGCGTCGACAAGGGCGAGGACATGCAGAAGATCGACGAGGCCGCGCGCACGTTCGGCATGCCGATGGGACCTGTCGAGCTTGCCGATACGGTGGGCCTCGATGTCTGCGCGCACGTCGGCAAGATATTGGGTCTCGAAGCCCAGGGCTCTGGAGGCCGGCTCGAACGGCTCGTCACGTCAGGCCGTCTCGGCAAGAAGACGGGCGAGGGGTTCTACGTCTGGAAAGACGGCAAGCCCGAGAAAAAGGTCGAGACCTACAACGCGAGCGAACTGGAACCGCTGGGGCGCGAGCTCGTCGAGCCGCTGATCCGCGAAGCGCAAAGGGCGCTCGATGAGGGTGTCGTCGCCAACGCCGACCTGGTCGATGCGGGTGTCATCTTCGGCACCGGCTTTGCGCCGTTCCGCGGCGGCCCGCTGCACTACCGCAATTCGAGCGGTGGTCCGCGCGCGGGTGGCGAGCAACGGGCGGCCGCCGAGTAGCACGCAATCAATTCCACAGTGGCGCTCGAAAAGGGGCGCGCTGTTCAAGCGCAAATCAATTCAAGCCCCGATGGCCGCGCACACGGTTAAGGGCAGCGGAGACGACGACATGACCGATCAACTGCGCCGCGTCGCCATCATCGGCGGCATTCGCATTCCATTCTGCCGTTCCAACACGCTTTATGCCGATCTCTCCAACCTCGACATGATGACGGCGGCTCTCAATGGGCTCGTCGATCGCTATGGATTGAAGGGCGCGCACATCGACGAGGTGGTGGGCGGCGCTGTCGTCACGCACTCGCGCGATTGGAACCTGGCGCGCGAGGCCGTTCTCAATACCAAGCTTGCCACCTCGACACCGGGCATCACCATGATGCAGGCGTGCGGCACCAGCCTGCAGGCGGCGATGGGTTCGGCGGCGAAAATTGCAACCGGGCAGATCGAATGCGCCATCGCTGCGGGCTCGGACACCACGTCCGATCCGCCGATCGTGTTCTCGAAGAAGTTTGCGCATCGGCTGGCCGAGCTCGGACAGAAGAAATCGACGATGGACAAGTTGCGTGTCTTCAAAGGCATGTCTCCGGCTGAGCTGGCGCCGTTGCCGCCGCAAACGTCAGAGCCGCGCACGGGGCTCGGCATGGGGCAGCATTGCGAGCTGATGGCCAAGGAATGGCACATCCCGCGCGAGGAGCAGGATCAGCTTTCCTACGAAAGCCACAAGAAAGCAGCCGAGGCTTACGCATCGGGCTTCATGGACCGGCTGATTGTGCCGTGCGCGGGCGTCTTTCGTGACAACAACATTCGCGCGGACGTGTCGGTGGAGAAACTGGCAAGCCTCAAGACGTCTTTCGACAAGTCCGCCAAAGGCACCATGACGGCGGGCAACTCCACGCCGCTCACCGATGGCGCCTCCACGGTGCTGCTGGCCTCGGAGGAGTGGGCAGCCAAGCGCGGGCTGCCGGTGAAGGCGTATCTCACCTACTCGCAGACTTCGGCCAACGATTTCGTTGCCGGCGAAGGCTTGCTGATGGCGCCGACGATTGCCGTGTCGAAGATGCTGGAGCGCGCCAACTTGAGCCTGCAGGATTTCGATTTCTACGAGATCCACGAGGCGTTCGCAGCGCAGGTGCTGGCGACGCTGAAAGCGTGGGAGGATCCCGAATACTGCCGCACGAGGCTTGGCCGCTCGCAGCCGATGGGCTCGATCGATCGCGCCAAGCTCAACGTCAGGGGGTCCTCGATCGCGTTTGGCCATCCGTTCGCGGCGACCGGCGCGCGCATCGTGGCCAGCCTCGCCGAACTGCTGGCCGAACATGGCGGCCGCGGGCTGATCTCGATTTGCACTGCCGGCGGCATGGGAGTCGCTGCAATCATGGAAAGCGCCAAGGCTGCCGAGGCACGCAAAGCCGCGTGAGCCAGGGGCGGGCCTTTGATCCGCGATCGAGTAGCGAGGCGTTTTGTCCCGTGATTTGTGGTGCGTACCTGCATCCGTTAGAGCCTGATCGTCCGAGATGGAAACGCTTGGCGTTTCCATCGAGGGCGTGAATCAGACTCTCAATCTAGGACTTAGAGCCTGATCGTCCGAGATGGAAACGCTTGGCGTTTCCATCGAGGGCGTCGATCAGACTCTCAATCTAGGACTTAGAGCAGGCGACCATGGCACGAGGCGATTCCATGTAAGTTGAACCTGCTCTGGCCGGAAGCGGCCGTTACGGCGCGCGGGCTAGAGTGCTTCCGGAAAAGTGGGAACCGGTTTTCCGATAAGAAGCACGACAAAACAAAGGCCTAGAGCCGTTCCGGTTTTGATGGAATCGCGGAACGGCTCTAGGGGAGACAGGTGCGCCCTTTTCGGCTATCTGAGGCTCGACCGATGAAGAAGGGGCCCAGGAGCGATGGCGAGCGTGGCGGCTGACGATAAGCAGATTGGCGCGGCCAGGGCGCTGGTCGGCGAGCTGGCGAAAAAGCTGGATCTGGATGCCAGTGTGCGACTATGGGACGGCAGCCGCATTCCGCTCGGCCATAGCGTTTCTGGCCCCTTCGAGATCGTCATCGCCGACGCAGGTGTCATCGCCTCGACGCTGCGCAGTCCAAGCCTCGACACCATCATCCGCCACTATGTCGACAAGCGCATCGATTTTGCCGGCGGCTCGCTGATCGATTTCGGCCGCCAGCTCAATCGCGGCGGGCGTTCGGTCAAGCTCAAGGCGCTCGATGTCGTGCGTCTGGCTGGCAAGCTTTCGCCGTTTCTGTTTGCGCCGGGCAGTGCCCCGCAGGAACAGGGCGCCTTTGCGGGCGACATCGTGGGTGATCGCCGCAAGGTTGCCGACAACAAGGACTACATCTCCTTTCACTACGATCTGTCGAACGACTTCTATGCGCTCTTTCTGTGTGACGAGATGGTCTACACCTGCGCCTACTTCCACGAATGGGAACAGGACATCGCCACCGCACAGAAGAACAAGCTCGACATGGTGTGCCGCAAGCTGCGCTTGAAGCCCGGCGAGCGCTTCCTCGATATCGGTTCAGGGTGGGGTGGGCTCGTCTGTCATGCGGCGCGCAACTATGGCGTCAAGGCGCATGGCATCACGCTGTCTGAGGAGCAGTTGGCGTTCGCGCGCGAAAAGGTGAAGCGATTAGGGCTCGAGGATCGCGTGTCCTTCGAGCTGGTCGACTACGTCAACGCCAAGGGCACCTACGACAAGATCGCGTCCGTCGGCATGTACGAGGCGATCGGCCTCAACAACATTCCGACCTACATGAAGAAGATGCGCTCGCTGCTGGCTGACGACGGCCTGTTCCTCAATCACGCGATCTCGCGGCGCGCCAAGCACCCCACGCGATTTGGCCGTGAGCGCATGCGGCCCGAGCAGAAGGCACTTGCAAAATACATCTTCCCCGGTGGTGCGCTCGACGATATCGGCCACACCGTCGCTGCGATGGAACTGGCCGGCTTCGAGGTACACGACGTCGAAGGCTGGCGCATGCACTACGCGCGCACCTGTACTCTGTGGTGCGAGCGCCTGATGGCGCGCAAGGAGGAAGCCATAAGGCTGGTCGGCGAAGCGAAATACCGCATCTACGTCGCTTATCTGGCGGGGTGCGCCATCAGCTTCGAGCGCGGCACTGCGCGCCTGTTCCAGACGCTGTGCTCCAAGACGCCCAAGCGTCCGCCGCCATTGCCGCCGACGCGCGCCGATCTTTATCGTTGATAGGTGCTAAAGCCTGATCGGCTGAGATGGAACTACTTCGGGTTCCATCGAAGGCGTGAATCAGACTCTCATACAAAGTCTTAGAGCTGGCCACCAAGGCACGCGGCGATTCCACGTAAGTTGAACCTGCTCTAAGAACGGGCCGTCGCTGCGTAGCGTTGGTCATGTCTCAGGTGGACGTTTCAGGAAATCGGCGCACTTGGTGCGGATTTCCTTGAGGTCGGCAAGCGAGCGTGTGAGGTCGGCCTTCTTTCGGTTCAAGTCTGCGATCGCGGCCTCGACCTTGCCCAGCAGCATCTCGGTTTGTTGGCGCTGGGTCGGGTCGAGATCGTAAAGGCCCAGATATTGGGCAATGTCCTCGAGAGTGAAACCGAGGTTCTTGCCACGCAGGATGAGGATCAGCCGCCCACGATCGCGGCGTGAGTAAATGCGGTTGGTGCCGGCGCGCCGTGGCGTCAGCAGGCCACGCGCCTCATAGAAGCGAATGGTGCGTGTGGTGATCGAGAACTCTTCAGCGAGCTCTCCGATCGTGAAGGTCCGCTCTGCATCCCCTGGCGGATCCAGTTCGGCCTTGCCGTTACGGGTGTCGTGCTCGCCTGTCATTGCTGGGCTTGCCGTAAAGCCTCTTCCTGCTTCAACTCTTTCTTCGATAGTTTGCCGATCATGGTCTTGGGCAATTGCTCGCGGAACTCGATTTCGGCCGGCAGCTCGATCTTCGACAACTTCTTTTCCAGGTGCGCCATGATGTCGGCAGAACTCGCATGTGCACCCGATTTGAGCTTGATGAAGGCCTTGGGGGCCTCGCCGCGATACTTGTCCTTGATGCCGATCACGGTGACTTCCTCGACGGCCGGATGCTCATAGATGCGTTCTTCGATCTGGCGAGGATAGACATTATAGCCCGAGCAGATGATGAGGTCCTTGATACGGTCTTCGATGGCAAAGAAGCCGTCGTCGTCCATACGGGCAACATCGCCGGTGCGCAAGAAGCCGTCAGCGGTAAAGACATCGGCAGTCTCCTTGGGCCGTTTCCAATAGCCGAGCATGACCTGTGGACCGGCGATGCACACCTCGCCTTTGTCGCCGTGCGCCACCTCCTTGTCGGGATCATCGAGCGAACGCAGTGAAACATAGGTCGCCGGCAGCGGAATGCCGATCTTGCCGATGCGCACCGGCCCCTCGATCGGATTGCAGGTGGCGACGGGGGAGGTTTCGGAAAGGCCATAACCTTCCACCACCTTGCAGCCGGTCATCTGCTCGAACTTCTGCTTCACCTCGACCGGGAGAGGCGCGCCGCCCGACAGGCAGAACTTCAGGGACGACAGATCGAAGCTCTTGATCTTGGGGTGGTTCATGAGGGCGTTGAACAGTGTCGGCACGCCCGGCATGATGGTCGGCTTGGTCTGGTGAATGAGCTTGAGTGCGTCGTTGAGGACGAACCGCGGCATGATCACGATCTCGGCCGCTTTGGCGATGCCGAAGTTCATGACCACCGTCATGGCGAACACGTGGAAGAATGGCAGGACGCCCATTACCCGCTCGTCGCCGATCACGAGGTCGGGCGCCCAGGACACCACCTGCAGGACATTGATGTAGGCGTTGGCATGGGTCAGCATCGCCCCCTTGGGCGTGCCGGTGGTGCCGCCGGTGTACTGCAGCACGGCGATGTCGTTGAGCGGGTCAACGGGAACCGGCATGCGCGGCCCATGGTCCGCCAGCAGAGGACCTTCGAGCTTGACCTTGTCGCGCACCTTCGACGTGAGGGGATGCGCCAGCTCCTTGCCCTTGAACAGCTTGAACAGCACCGATTTGGCGCCCGGCAACAGCGCTGTGAACGAGGCCACGACGGCGAGCTTGAGCGCACCCTGATCGATCAGCGTTTCGACCTTGTCGAACAAGATTTTGAGGTCGAGCGTCACCATCATTTCGGTGTCGCTGTCTCGAACCTGGAAGGCGAGCTCTTCTACAGTGTAGAGAGGATTATAATTGACGACGATGCCGCCCGCCTTGAGGATGGCATAGTAATAGATGATGAACGTCGGAGAATTGGGCAGAAACAGCCCGACTTTGCTGCCGCTGCGCACGCCGAGTCGCTGGAGTCCGGCTGCGGCGCGCTCGACGAGCTGGCCGAGTTCAGCATAGGTCAGGGTTTTGCCGAGAAAATTGGTCGCAGTGTTGTTGGGGTGCTTGGCCACCGCCTGATCCAGCAGGCTGTACAGGGGGGCTGGCGTAAATGTCTGATGCCAATTGACGTTTTTTGGATAGGACCGCAGCCATCGGGGGTTCTGGTCTGCAAATGCGCGCACTGGTCCGCCGCTGACGGTCATGCTCAAGGCCTCCCTTACCTCAGCCCGCGCTTGCCTGTGCGGGTCGCCATTTCGTAGTAAATTGACGGCTACGACCGATCCTCTGCCGAGTTTGTCGAACAGCCCGATTAGCTAATGCTATTGAACACTTTTTCAGGAGTTTAGGCTAGGACACGCTGCCGGTCTGGAGGGCTGCTCTGAAGGTTATCAGCGCAAAAAGCACGCAAGCGCCAGGCGGGTTGGCGGCACAGTCTTTGCTTTGTCACGTCGGTAAGTCGTTGTGAGATGTCAGACAAATGGCGAAGCTGGACGGCCTCAACGTTTAAGTATAAGCACGGCCAGAGCTTGTTTGCACAGCAGCACGCACCTAGTAGGTAGAGAGTAACATTGATCCGCGGAGCCCTATGGTCGCGGATGGGAGAGCAAGATGGACGAAGTCGCGACCAAGATCATCGAGATCCTCAAGAAGCACATGAAGGAGCCACGCGACGACATCGCTTTGTCGACGCCGCTCACGGATCTCAAGATCGAGTCACTTGATCTTGCGATGATCGTGTTCGACATCGAGGATTCGTTTCAGATCGAAATCCCCTACAACGCGAACGAGGACGTGGAAGACTTCAAGACGGTCGGCTCAGTGGTCGATCGCGTGAAGTCCTTGATCGCGTCAGGTCCTGCCTCGGCAGACGCCGCAAAGGCCTGATTTGGGTTTCGACGTGCGCGCCGGTGCACGGCGTGCCACCCTTTTGGTGCAGTGTGGGGTCCGCGAGACGGGCCCCACTTTTGTGAAGAGCGTAACGATATGAAAAGAGCGGACGGCTTGCGCCGTGTCGTCGTGACGGGTCTTGGCGTCGTCACTCCCATCGGTCTCGATATGAACGAGACGTGGGCCTCGATGAAAGAGGGAAAGAGCGGTGTCAGTCGCATCGAGAATTTCCCGCTGGATGACCTCTACATTCACATCGCCGGCGAGATCAAAGGTTTCGACCCTGCCAAGCATGTGAAGAGCCGGAAGATCCAGTACGGCGAGCGCTACTCCTGGTTCGCAGGCCGCGCCGCCGACGAAGCCTGGACGATGGCGGGCCTGCCCACGCCCTACGGCAATCCTTACCGTTCGAGTTGCATCATCGGCTCGGGTGCAGGCGGCTATTCCACGGTCGAGAATGCCTATCGCGACTTGTTCATTCACAACAAGCGCGCCACCAACCCGCTGACGCTTTTGCGCATCATCGGCTCGTCGGCCTCTGCCCACGTCGGCATCGAGTATGGAATCAAGGGACCGACGTTTGGCACCTGCTCGGCCTGCTCGACGGCCACGCACGCCATCGGCCTCGTCTACGACTATATCCGCAACGGTCTGGTCGACGTCGGTATCGCAGGCGCCTCTGAAGCGGTGCTGACCTACGGCTCGATGCGCACCTGGCAGGCCATGCGCGTGCTTTCGCCCGACGGCTGCTTCCCCTTCTCCAAGAAGCGCAACGGCACCGTGCTGGGCGAAGGCGCCGGCCTACTGGTGCTGGAGGAATACGAGCACGCGGTG
>CAZLHQ010000037.1:0-23137 GCA_964559355.1 uncultured Hyphomicrobiaceae bacterium | reverse complement strand
GTCGAGCACGTTGCCGACCGATTTCGACATCTTCTCGCCCTTGTTGAGCACGAAGCCGTGGCCGAATACGCGCTTGGGCAGCGCGATGCCCGCCGACATCAGGAACGCCGGCCAATAGATGGCATGGAAGCGCACGATGTCCTTGCCGATCACATGAACATCGCACGGCCAGAACTGCTGGCGCGTGTCTCCGCCGCCGAGTAGCCCCGTCGCCGTCACGTAGTTGTTGAGCGCGTCGACCCACACGTACATGACGTGACCGGGATGGCCCGGCACCGGAATGCCCCAATCGAGCGTGGTGCGCGAGATCGACAGATCCTCTAATCCCGAGCGCACGAAGCTGACCACCTCGTTCCTGCGCTCCGGCGGTAAAATGAAATCGGGATTGGCCTCGAAGTGCGCCAGCAGCGCGTCTTGATATTTGGACAGGCGGAAGAAAAACGTCTCTTCCTCTTGCCATGCTACCTCCGTGCCGGTGGGCGTCGCATAGCGTTGGCTGTCTCGAACCTCGGTCTCGGTTTCCTTGTAGTAGGTCTCGTCGCGCACCGAATACCAACCGCCATACTTTTTCAGATAAATGTCGCCGGCCGCCTCCATGCGCCGCCAAAGCTCCTGGCAGGCTGCGTAGTGGCGCGGCTCGGTGGTGCGGATAAAATCGTCGTTGGAGAGGTTCAGTGCGAGCGCCATCTCCTTGAAGCGTGCCGAGTTGCGGTCGGCGAGTTCGCGCACGCCCACGCCTTCCTTGGCCGCTGTCTGCTTCATCTTGAGGCCGTGCTCGTCGGTGCCGGTCAAGAACAGCACGGACTTGCCGTCTGAGCGCTCGAAACGGGCGATCGCGTCCGTTGCGATCGCTTCGTAGGCGTGACCGACGTGCGGGACTCCGTTGGGATAGGAAATCGCAGTGGTGATATAGAACCGCTTGGCGCTGCTGGCGCTGCTCATCGGACGTGCTCCTCGCTCCGGTCACCGCAGGGAGTCGCGGCGCCGTCAGCGGCTCGTCGCCTCGAGCCGGGAAACGGTACGCAAAATCAGCGTCTTCCGGTCGAGATTGAGGGCAACGGTCTCCGCCTTCTCGCGGGCCACTGTTTCCCACAGTTGGGCAAAGCTCGCAAGCCGGGCCGGCCCGATCAACCGATTGGCAAGGGCCAGCTCCTGGCGCTCCCCCACCCCGGTCGCCGCAGCCCGCACGAGACGCGCCAGCAACTCCAGCAAGAGCTCGAAAAACAGCTCGAAGCGCACTTCCTGCGCCGCCGCCGAGATGGTATCGGCCAACTGATGCACCTTGGCCCAGCGCACCTCCGGCAGACCGGCCACGATGGCGTAGATTTCGTTATAAAGCTCGAGCCCGCCGCCGCCTTCCAGGCTGAGCAGCCGGCGCACGCTGCCGTCGGCCAGTCGGACAAGGCTGGTCCAGGCGGCCGCATCGGGAAATTGACGGTTCGCCGTCTGCAGCGCCTGACGCGCCGCCTGTTCCAGATCGGCAGCCGTAAGCCGCTTCAGATCGAGTGTGCGACAGCGCGAGCGGATTGTCGCCAGCAGCCGGCCCGGTTCTGACGTGACCAGCAGGAACAGTGTCTGGCGCGGCGGCTCCTCGAGCGATTTCAGCAGCGCATTGGCCGCGTTGATGTTGAGTTCGTCGGCGCTGTCGACAATGACGACCCGCCAAGCGCCTTCGCCGCCACGCAGACCGAGAAAGCCGCGCAGCCGGCGCACCTCCTCCACCGAGATCGCCTGAGGGAAGCGCTTGTCCTTCATGTTGTATTGGCGGCGAATGACGAGCAGGCCCGGGTGCGACAAGGCTCGCACCTGCCGGGCTGCGCCAATTTGCGGATCGACGGCGAGCGACATGCCAAAGGCGTCACGCTCGCTGGCGTCTGCCAACGCACACATCGCCGCGTGATAGGCGAATGTCGCTTTGCCAATGCCATCTGGCCCAGCGATCAGCCAGGCATGATGCATGCGGCCTGTGGCCAGCGCGCTGGCAAATTCAGCTTCGGCGTGCTGGTGGCCGAACAGCGCGAGCGTCTCACGAGGATGCGCAAAGCCCTCGAGCCGGTCGATCTCCGGCGCGGGCTCGATTTCTTGCACGGCGGGGGCGCGCGCCATGTGTCAACTTGCCTTGCCGAGCATGCGCGCGGACACTGCCTGCCAGATGTCGCGTTCTACGGCTTCAATGTTGCGGCCTCCATCGACGACCACACAGCGCTGCGGCTCGTCGTGGGCGATGGCGAGGAAGCCGCGGCGCAAGGCGGCGTGCGTCTCGCTCTGCGCACTGTCATAGCGTGACAGCTCGCCGCGACCAGCCGCACGCGCCAGTCCGACCGCGGGATCAATATCGACGATGAAGGTCAACGCCGGCAGGTTCGGCGCCACCGTGCGTCGCTCCAATTCCATGATCAGCCCGTCATCGACGCCGCCGACCACGCCTTGATACACGCGCGTCGAATCGATGAAGCGATCACACACGACGAAGGCCCCGCGCTGCAACGCCGGCTCGATCACCGCGCGAAGGTGCTCGGCGCGGGCGGCCGCAAACAGCAGGAACTCAGCATTCGGCGATTGCGGCTTTTGCGCCAGCACAAGATCGCGAATGCGTTCTGCCAGCGGCGTGCCGCCGGGCTCTCGCGTCAACACGACCTCGTGGCCGCCAGCGCGCAGCCGTTCGGCCAGAAGCCGCGCCTGGGTCGACTTGCCCGAACCCTCCCCACCTTCGAATGTGATGAACTTGCGTGCTGGCATGGCAACCTGGACTTGTGCTGCCCACGGCCCCGCGTGGGTGGCGCACACTACGGCAGACGCCAGCCCTGATGCAAATCGCGCTGCTGATTGCGTGACAGAGCGAGCGGCATGCCTAGTTTGCCACCGTATGCGGGAGTGTCGGCGGCGGCGCCCCGACCCGCTCATAACTCGTCACAGCTTGAGCTTGATCCAGCCGAAAGCCAGATGCACGAGGCTATCCAGCCCCTGGCGCATGATGCCGGCCTTCTCGACATCCTCAGCCGCGAACAGCGGCACCTCGTTGCTTGCCGATGAGGAGGACGTAACGCGCAATCGGGCGACCTGATCGCCGCGCTTAATGGGCGGCTTCAGCGGCCCTTGGTAGATGATTTCAGCGGTCAACCTTTGGTTCGCCGGATAGCGCGGCAGCAGTACCGCCACCCCATCCTTGCCCACCAGCGGAACATAGAACCGGTCCCCACCCCACACCCGCGCCGAGCCGACCACCTCTTCGGGCTTGAAAAGTTTGAATGCCGCGAACGATCGGAAGCCCCATTCGAGCAGTTTCTTGGCCTCGTCGCGCCGGTCGTTGCCGTTCTCCAGGCCATTGACGACGACGATCAGGCGCTTGCCCTCCTGCGTCGCGGTGCCGATGATGCCGTAGCCGGCCTCCTTGGTGTAGCCGGTCTTCATGCCGTCCGCGCCGATGTCGAGAAACAGCAGCGGATTGCGGTTGATGAACCGGTGCTTGCGATACTTGAACTCGCGCTGGGCGAACATCGGGAAGCGGTCGGGAAATTCGCGGATGATATAGCGGGCGAGATCGGCGAGTTCACGCACGGTGACGAGATGCTCGCTATTGGGCAGGCCGGTGGAATTCCTGAAGGTCGATTTCTTGAGGCCGAGGCGACGGGCTTCCGCCGTCATCTGCTGCGCAAAGGCTTCCTCGCTGCCGGCCAAATACTCTGCAAATGCGATGCAGGCATCATTGCCCGATTGCACGATGGCGCCTTGCAGCAACTCTTCCACGCTCGCCTTTTCATTGATGGGCACGAACATGGCCGAAGTTCCGGACGGCGCGCCGCCAGTGCGCCAGGCGTTTTCCGACATGGTGATTTCGTCAGACGGTTTCAGCCTGCCCGACTTCAGCGCCTTGAACACCAGCGCCAGCGTCATCAGCTTGCTCATGCTGGCCGGGTGCGTCAGCTCGTCAGCCTGATGCTGGTAAAGCACCGCGCCGCTCTCGGCGTCCATCAGCACGGCATGCTTGGCCTTGGTGGTAATGGCAGTCTGCTGTGCCGCAGGCTGTGCACCAACCGCACCGCTCACCAAGGTGAGGCAAACAAATAGAAGTATCGATGCCGCTTGAAAACCAAAACGCCGTAGATGAAAAGCGGGCACGATCGACAATCTGAGGCCCATCAACACATTCCAATCCTTGTCGTAACCTTGCGTGTTTTGGCCGAACTATCGAGGCTAGGCTACGCGCATGTCAACGTCTGCCCAGAAAGGTGCACGACATTTTGACGGATTTGGAGCACTCGTCAGCGCTTGATGTCCAACGATCACGAGCATGTGTCGGCGACGGACGCGGCGTCTGCATCCTCAGCGCATCGCTGTTTGTGCGGCACTCAGTTCGCTATGTTCGCCAAACGCGGCCCGCGCTTGGACCACGGCTGGCTCGCCAGAAAGCGCCGTTCATGGCTATCATCGCCATTGAGCGGGGCTCGGCCGGCATATTGCACGCGCACCTGCGTCAAGCCCCTGCCCTCGAAGTCGAGTTGATGTGCAACTGCGTGCGATAAATCGATGATCCGATTGCCGGAATAGGGTCCGCGGTCGTTGATTCGAACGAGCACGGTGCGACCATTGGCAAGGTTGGTCACATAAGCATAAGACGGCATCGGCAGGGTCGGATGTGCCGCGGTCAGCGCGTGCTTGTCGAAGATTTCGCCATTGGCCGTTTTGCGGCCGTGGAAGTCGTCGCCATACCAGGAGCCAAGGCCCGAATGATCATAGCCCGGCTCCTCGCGCGGCACGTACCATTTGCCGGCGACTTTGTAGGGCGTGCCGACCTTGTACTTGCCACCGCCGCGCGGCACCTGCGCCCCCTCAACCACACGCGGGCTCGCTGATACTTCATATTGCGAAGGCGGAAATTTCGATTGCTGCGTGGTCGTCAGCCAGGACGACGGGGCCACGCGCTCCGAGTTGGAGCAGGCTGAAAGCGGCAATGCGAACAGGCACAGGCAGGCCCATGCCAGTCGCCTCGCGCGCTTGGGCCCACGCAAACCACGCCGGCCGAGCTGCAGGCAGCCGCCAGCACGTACCAAGATGCGTCCCTCAAGTTGCATCGCCTGCTTGGATCCGCTGTGAATGCGTGCGCCGAATCGCGCAACCCCTCTATCCCGGCAAGCTCGGCTGCGAGCATGGCGGAAGATAGGCTTTACCATGACAAAATAGCCTTATAGTTCCGTAAATTGGCTCTGCGGCCGCGGAGCTGTGAGTAACTACCGGCTCGGCTTGCTGGATGAGGCTGGGGCCCCTGTGAACAAGCGGGTATCGCGGGCAGAAATGGCACGGCCCGTCGCGCACAGCCGCGCTCTTCGTCGGCTGCCGAACGACGACCGCCACCGGATCGAGACGCGCTCTGGTGGTGCCTTCAGTCGCCGCACTGGATTGCTGCCGCCCATTGCGCTAGAGCAGGTCCGATTTAGATTGAATCACGTCTGACCATTGTGACCTGATCTACCTCGTTGTTTGAGAGACTGATTCACGCCTTCGATGGAAGCAGCCATGCTTCCATCTCAGTCGATCAGGCTCTAGAGCAGGTGCAAATCTTGGGATGGGTGGCCGAGTGGTTTAAGGCAGCGGTCTTGAAAACCGCCGTGGGTTCACGCCCACCGTGGGTTCGAATCCCACCCCATCCGCCACTAATCATTGTTTTTTATCAATTTTATTCAAAATTGCGGCACTCATCCACCATATCATCCACCAGCCTTGCGGCGGTGGTGGACTGCCAGCGCTGGCGCGGGGTGCCACGAATCCGCCGCCACCCAGCCAAAACCACGACATTGAACATTATTAATCCGCAGCAACCGAACTTAGACAGTCGTTGCGTCTTGCGGAGTAAGCGTTTTGACCCATCCCCAGGAAGTGATCGATTTTCTCGAACAGCACTGGTGGTCGAAGGTGCCGCAGCCGGCGGAACCTCACGAGCAGGCAGTCCAGACGCTGCTCAATCTTCACCGCGCCTATTTGGATGGATTGCGGGAGATGCCACCCGATGAGTTGGCTCGGGAGGTCCGTCAGGCGCTGATGGAACAAGACCTGGCGCGCCCGTTCAACAAGTTTGGAACAGATGCCGATTACGAGCATTTCGGCCGCTGCGCATATCTGACAGTGGATGAGGCTGTGGCACTTTCGCTTGGAAAAGACCCCAATTACGTTAGCTGGAGCACAGTAAGACCTTATCTCGGGGAGTCGCTTTTCGCTGAGCAATACGCAAAACGGCTTGACTTGGTCGATCGTGCCATCTCGTGGGGAGAGCTTCCGAAGCTCTTCACGCCGCTGGATTTCCTGACTTGGGCGCACCAGTACAAAGTTGATGTCCCCGATGCCTTCATAAACTGCACGTTCGATCGGGGAGAGCCGATCAAGTACTGGCACGACCTGTGCGCCGAGATCGAAGCCGAACTGGAGGCAACCCGCACAGTTCTGGAAGCACAGCATGAGGCGCTTGAGAGATTCGAGGTTGACCAGGAGTTGGCTGAGCAACGCTCTTTTGATGAGTGGCTCGCGGCGCAAGACGAATTGGATCGACTGACGATCGACCACGCGAAGAAGGAAGCGTCCCTACAAGAACAGCTTGTCCGCGCACAGACGCTGATTGCTGACCTTGAGCAACAAATCTTAAATCAGCGGGGCACCAACAAGCCGCTCGGAACCACCGAGCGTAACAGCCTCCTTACGATCGCAATCGCTGCCGCTGTTGATGGCTACGGCTATGATCCACAAGGCAAGAGAAACACTGCCCCTCAGGACATTGCCAACAAAGCGACAGAACTCGGGTTGAGGATGACCGACGAAACTGTCCTCAAGTACCTGAAAGAGGCAGCTAAACTGCCGGGATTTGTTGCCCCGGACATGGGGCGTCGGAAACCGAAATCGGCCAAGCGGAATCCGAAATCGGGTTAGGCGTTGGCCGATCGGCCAACGGCTCCCCCGGATGACTTACGTCTCCCTCGTCCTCAAACGAACGGAGACGCCCCATGTCGCAACGTGCTGCACTCCCCGAAGCCGGCTTCGTCCGGCTCTCCGCCATCCTCGCGCCTCGTGGGCCGATCCCCGTGTCGCGCTCGACGTGGTGGGCTGGCGTGAAATCGGGCCGATATCCCCGCCCGGTCAAGCTCGGCCCCCGCATCACGGCATGGCGCGTGGAAGACATTCGTCGTCTCATCGAGACGGGGGCGGCCTGAACCATGGCCGGCAAGCGCCTCAATCCGCGCCGGGCCAAGATCAACCGCTCCTACACGGTTGAGGAAGTCGCCCGGCTCTACGACGTCGATCGGCAAACCGTCCGAAACTGGATTAGGATTGGCCTTCCCGCGATGACGGGCGCGCGCCCGCATCTCATTGACGGGGCCGAACTCCGGGCATTCCTCGAACAGCGGCGTGCCATTGGCAAAGTCCATTGCGGACCCGGCGAGTTGTATTGCCTCAAGTGCCGATCCGCACGCCCAGCCGCAGGGGGCATGCTCGATTACATCCCAATCTCGAACATATCGGGCAACCTTCGCGCTCTTTGCCCCGTCTGCTCCTGCCTCATGCACCGCCGCGCGAGCCTGCAAAAGCTCGATACCGTTCGCGGCTCCTGCACCGTCGCATTTCCGCATGGTCAAAAACGACTAACAGATTGCGACCGCCCCTCCCTGAATTGTCACCCTGAACCGGATCGGAGAACAGCCAATGACAAAGCGTAACGAGATCAACATTCGCGTCATTCGCGAGTATCTCGCCTACCTCAAGGAAAGCCAGCGCAACGGCGAGCAAACGCTCGACACCGTAGCAGCCGCCATCGCGCGCTTCGAGGCGTTCACAAAGCACCGGGACTTCAAGAAATTCCATTACGAACAAGCGATTGCCTTCAAGCGGCATCTTGCAAACCAGAAGAGCCAGCGCGGCCGCGACACCCTCAGCAAGTCCACCATCCGCTCGACCCTGGCAGCCTTGCGCGCCTTCTTCCGGTGGTTGGCCGGTCGACCTGGCTATCGATCGCACTTCAGCTATTCCGACGCCGACTACTTCAACCCGAGCGATCGGGACAGCCGCATCGCGCTCGCCCAGCGCCCGCGCCCGGTGCCGAAGCTGGAGCAGATCATCCACATCCTTGGTCGCATGCCGAGCGACACGGCGCCGGAACGCCGCGACCGCGCCTTGATGGCGTTCCTCGCGCTCACCGGCATCCGCGACCGCGCGGCAGTTTCGTTGAAACTGCGCCACGTCGACCTTGCGGAAGGCGTCGTCTACCAGGACGCGCGCGAGGTCGAAACGAAGTTCGGTAAAACCATCACGACGTTTTTCTTCCCCGTCGGTGACGAGCCGTTGCGCATCCTGCACGACTGGATCGGAGAACTGACGACGGTCCACCTGTGGGGAGACGACGATCCCCTGTTCCCGGCGACCGCTGTCCGGCAAGGCGCCGAGCGTCACTTCGAGGCGATCGGCATAAAGCGGCGCCACTGGAAGAATGCCGATCCCGTGCGGCGAGCGTTCCGGGCGGCCTTCGAGCGAGCTGGACTTCCGTCCTACAACCCGCACAGCTTCCGCCACATGCTGGCGCGCTATGGGTTCGAGGTTTGCCGGACACCGGCCGATCTCAAAGCCTGGAGCCAGAACCTCGGCCACGAGCAGATGCTCACGACCTTCACCAGCTACGGTCGACTCGACCCGCACCGACAGGGCGAGATAATCAAGGCGCTGGGCGCGGCCCCCGGTGATGACGAACTGGACGCCCTCATCTCCAAGGTCATCGCTGCCCAGCGCCGGAGGCACTGACACCAACTTCAAACTGATCAGGACCGGATTTCGTGGCCACCGGGCAGTGCTATCGGTTGAGCTTGCACGATTCCGACGTAGAGGGAACGATGGCGGGCAACGGTGGGGAGACGGCCGGTGGCAACGGTGGCCGCAAGAATGGCGACGAACCCAAGGGCGACCTCGATTTCGCGCCGGATCTGTTCAAGGCGGCGGACAACCTGCGCCAGAACGTCAAGCCGTCTGAGTACAAGCCCATCGTTCACGGGCTCATCTTCCTGAAGTACGTCTCGGAAGCGTTCGCGGCCAAGCACGCCGAACTCGCCACCGACGAGCACGCCGACCCGGACGATCCCGACGATTACCTCGCCGCCAACGTGTTCTGGGCGCCCGAGAAGGCGCGCTGGGCGCACCTCCAGGCCAACGCGAGATCATCGGCCTCCTCAGGCTGTGCTCTGGCGCATGTTATCGCATTGGTGTTTGAGACGATGACAAACTGGGGTATGCGAACCGCGTAGCGAACCGTTTCAGACGGCCCCGTAGCTCGATTAGATAGAGCACCAGCCTTCTAATCTGGGGGTTGGAGGATCGTGCCCTCCCGGGGTCGCCGTTCACGAGAAGGCTGGCCGATATTCGCGAGATACCACCATACATTTCCGCGTACTGGGGCAAAGCCCGCCACCTTCCGGTTGCGCGATCCGACTGGCATTCGATCGCCTATCACGGGCTCGATGTCGCCGCAGCGGGCGAAGCCTATCTCACGCTCCGCCCGGATGTGCTGGCGCTGCTCTCCCGGCGCGTTGGGTTGCCAGAAGAGGTGGCGCAAAACTGGCTGCTGTTCGGCTTCGCGATCCACGATCTCGGCAAGTATGCCGACTGCTTTCAAGTGAAATGGCCGCAGCTCAGGTGCTCGCCCTGGCAGCCGGGACCCGACCCCGGGCACGGAAGTGTCGGCACCGCACTCTGGTCGTTGCAATGCGACCTCGACAGCGTGCAGGAAGAAGGCGGGTTCGGACATCTGTTCGCGCCGGTCCCGTCGCATAGAACGCGCTTCAGGCCGTGGATCGATGCAATCTTCGGACACCATGGTCGACCGGTCGGCTCCCCAAGCATACCTTTGAAGCAGATCATAACGCCGACTGCCGCAGCCGATGCTCGCGACTTCGTTGAAGAATGTGCACGTCTGTTTCCGCTAGCTTCACCGACGACCACGACGGGTATCCGAGACGAGAATTTCAAGGCGACCTCCTGGCTCATCGCCGGCATCGCCATGATTGCGGACTGGATCGGCTCGAACCAGGAATGGTTTCCCTATGAGCCACCCAAGCACTGCCTCGATTCGTATTGGAGCATGGCGCAGGGGCGCGCCCAAGAAGCGATAGAGAAGGCGGGCCTCTCACGACCGGCTGTCCAACCCGGGTTTTCGCTTCGCGACGCTCTTGTGTCACCCGAAGGCGACGACGATCCCGTGCCGTCGGACCTTCAGAAGTGGGCCGTTGACGATTTCAATCCGGTGGGGCAATCGCTCGTGGTCATCGAGGACCTGACAGGCGCGGGAAAGACCGAGGCTGCACTCATCGCGGCACACAGGCTGATGAAAGCAGGGGCTGCTGGTGGGCTCTATTGGGCGCTGCCGACAATGGCGACGGCGAATGGGCTCTATGTGCGCCTTGCCCGCAGCTACGACCGGCTCTACGCTGACCCGCAGGCGTCTCTCGTTCTCGCCCACGGCAAACGGGACTTCAACGCGGCCTTCAAACGCTCGGTGCTTCCTGCCGGTCGGCGCGAAAAGCCGCACGGGCGCTCCCGCACCTCGGAAGACGAGAGTTCGAGTTCGCAATGCGCCGCCTGGATTGCCGACGACCGGCGCAAGACGTTCCTTGCCGACGTTGGCGTTGGCACCATTGATCAGGCCTTGCTCGCCGTACTACCGGCGAAGCATCAGGCCCTCCGCCTTGCGGCGTTGTCGCAGCGCGTTCTCGTGATCGACGAAATTCACAGTTACGACCCGTATGTAGCGAAGCTGATCGCCGCGTTGCTCGAGTTCCACGCGAGCCTCGGCGGTTCAGCCGTACTGCTTTCGGCGACTATGACAAAAAAGCTGCGCGCGGAACTCGTTTCCGCTTTTGCCAAAGGCGCGAAATGGACAAAGCAGCTCGTCGAGAAGGACGACTTCCCGCTCGTCACGGTGGTCACGGGCGCAGAGCGACCTGACGAGATCAAGCGGGCATCTGGCCGTGGCACGCGGCGCGATCTGGCGGTCCAGCGACTTGCAACCGAAGACGATGCGATCGCGGCATTGGTCGCCGCATACGAGCGAGGTAAGGCGAGCGTCTGGATACGAAATACCGTCTATGATGCCATCGCCGCCACGAAATTGCTTCGCACCAAACTTGGTAGTGAGGCGGTGGACCTGTTCCATGCGCGCTTCGCGCTCGGCGACAGGATCGACATCGAGAAGCGGACGATCGAGCGGTTCGGCAAGGGTTCGAAGGTCGAGCAGCGCAAGCTGGTGCTTGTCGCTTCGCAGGTCGTTGAGCAGTCACTCGACCTCGACTTCGATGTGATGATCTCCGATCTCGCGCCGATTGATCTGCTCATTCAGCGTGCCGGCCGACTGCATCGACATGAGCGAAGCCAAAGACCAGACCCAATCCCGATATTGTGCGTCTTGGCGCCTGACCCCGTCGCGACCGCATCGTCCAAGTGGTTCGCCGACATGTTTCCCAAGGGCCAGTACGTCTACCGCAATCACGGACAGCTCTGGCTGACCATGAAGCATCTGCGCGACGCCGGGGGATTGAATCTGAAAAGTGCCTCACCCCGCGTGCCCATCGAGTGGGTATTTTCAGGCGTGCCGCCGGATGGGCTGTTGCCTGTCTCGGGGCGGGCGGAGGGAGAGGCGGCTGCGCAACGTGGGCTCGCTCAAATGAATTCTTTAAAGGTGCGAGACGGCTATGCCGGATCGACCGGTAGCTGGCAGAGCGACCAGATCACGCCGACACGTCTCGGGTCGCCACAGCGCACACTCCGTCTTGCGAGGTGGGACGGCGCGACACTCGCTCCCTGGTATCCGACCAGCGACGGTGACCCGGAATTATCGTGGCGCCTATCCGAGGTTCAGGTGCTGGCGGCACGTGTCAGTGACGTCGTCATCGATCCGGCACTGGCGGCAAAGGTTGCGGCCGTGAAGGCAGGGTGGCCGGACATGTTCGATCCGCCTCTGCTCGTACCGCTGCGCTGCGTCGACGGAGCCTGGAGCTGTGACGTGATCAGCCAGCCGGGGCGCGGGGAGCAGGTTGGCCGCAAGGTGCGGCTCTGTTATGACGCAGGTCAGGGCCTGCGCTTCGTTTAGCGTTCCAAAGTCTTACTCCGCCCGCGCCTGGTTTGGCGGCCACATAAATCCCGGTAGCGTCTCCGAGATCAAGAACGGCCAGCGATATGGGGATGTCGCGGCGGCGCCGAAGTGCGCCCTGCCTCCGCCAGGGCCATACGGGCACCTCCACTGATCGCTGTCAGGTTGCTTCGCGCGTAGCGGAACAATTGCCCGTGGAAAACGGGGACAATCCAATATTCGCACACGGATCCGCATGCGTCGGATCATATCCGGTGTAGCGTAAGTGCATTCGCTCGCCTGGAGCCCATGATGACCTTCAACCTGATTTCCGACCGCTGGCTGCCATGCCGGCGGTTGTCGGGGGCTCGCGCATTCTTCGCGCCTCACGACATCAGCTCCGATTTCGCCGCCGATCCGATCGTGGCGCTCGACTTCCCGCGCCCAGACTGGAATGCGGCGGTGATGGAGCTGCTGATCGGGCTGCTTTCGGTGGCGGCGCCACCGAGTGACGCGGACGATTGGGCAAGGCACTGGATCGAACCGCCAGCGCCCACCGATCTGCAACAGATGCTGGCGCCACTAACCTTCGCCTTCAATCTCGACGGCGACGGGCCCCGTTGCTTTCAGGATGTTGCAGTGCTTGCCGAGGGCAAGATCGAGCCGATCGAAAATCTACTGATGAATGCGCCAGCGGACGATAACCGTGACCTCTTCATCAAGTCAGCGGCAGTAACCGCACTCAGCCGACCGTTTGTTGCCGCAGCTCTGGTTGCGTTGCAGAGCTACGCCCCCGGTGGTGGTCGTGGGCACATGGCCAACCCCCGCAAGAAAGGACCGTTGAGTTGCCGACTCGTTACGTATCGAAGGTTTCGTGATCGGACGTTGACGACGCTCTGGGATGAGGTTTGGCCTAGTGTTCTACCGGCAGAGGACGAAGGCACCCCGGACGCGTCGATAATCCGCGAGCACCTGCCGTGGTTCCATGAACCGACATCTGAAACCGGTGGCGTGATGACCGGGGAAGGGAGGCCCCACTGGGCTCTCTTCTTCACACAGCCGCGCCGCATTGCACTCGAATGGTCTGATGCGGACGTGTGTGCCTTCGGCGAAAGTGGCTCGGTCTGCTCTCAGTACCGGACACGGCCAAAGGGCCATCAATACGAAGCGTGGCGACATCCATTGTCCAGCTATCGCGTGACCGACGACGGCGAATGGAAATGCATATCGACGCCGACGATTCGATCCTATGCGGATTGGAGCGCAATCTGGGCTTACGCAGCAGGCCATCATCCTCCGTTGCCCTTTCATCTCTGGGAGAGCCGGCTGACGGCCCGTCACAGTACGTTTCAGGATTGTGGAATCGCGCCGAATAGCGCAACGCGCTATCGAGGACTCGCGATCTCCGGCATCGTGGCTGACAGGAAATTGGAAGCCAAGGTGCTGGGCTGGCTCGAAGAGCGCATTCCGTATTACGAACCGCCAGCAAAAGCACCGAGCGGCTGGAGCCACCAGTTTCAAGGCACCATCGGCCAACTTGTCTCAGGCGCGGGTGCTGCGGCGAACGCGCTCAAGTTTGCCTTGCGGGTCAGCAAATTCGGCAAGCGCGATGGAGACGGCTTCAAGCTGCTGTCGAATGCACCAAAGGATGCCTTCGACGATGTCGTCGCGCTGCTCTGGCGCGACACGGAAGACGAATTCGTCGCGGCACTCGAGGCCCTTCACGGCGGCAATCCATCGGACCCGGACGGAACCGTGCGAAGCGACTTCCTGCCGCCATTGCGTCGGGTCTCAGGTCGACTTTTCGACGCGGCCAGCAACATCGATAGCCTCGCCGATCAGGATGCCAAGCGACTCGTATTCGCGAAAAACGGCTTGGTCATCGCACTTTCGGCGAGTGGTGCGGTGGCGCAAGCGCTCGGACTCGCGGCGCCGAACTCCGGACGGAGGAACAAGAGATCATGAGCAGCACCGAAGCATCGACGGCGGCGGCCGCAAGTTCCGCAGCGAAGCCGGCTCGCACCACGCTCGATGCAGAACTGGCCAAGATTTGCCTCGAGTGGTGGGCAGCGCTCAATGCCGTCGACATCAAGTCCGGCGAGCCCCTCAAGGGGCGAAAGCCAGCGCGCCGAGCGATCGCAGAGTTGCGACGCATCGGCACCGTCGATGGGCCGAACGGAGACCAGATCGACACAGCCTACGCCGTGTCGATCCAGCAGGACGCAGGCCCACCTCCTTACCTCGATCTGCGAAAAAGACTGAAGGGCATGCTTGCTGCCTCACGTGACGAACACGCACGTAGCATGCCGGAGCGTCCAGGGTTCGACGATGCGGTTGCCGTCGTCGCGGCGACATTGGCGCGGGTTCGCGAGCACAAGTACGTAAAAGTGTCGAAGCTGCTGGGCGCCCGATCACGCGACGAGGCTCCGCTGATGGCGGAAGCACGTTTCAAGCGCCTTATTCGCACCACCACGGCACCCGATCTGCTCGACCAGGGACGGCGCATCGTCATGTTGCTCGGGCGGGCGGCACCGGTCGATGATCTGGGCGCGAGCCTGCTGCTCTGGAACTCCAGTCCATACGTCAAGCGGCGCTGGTCGTTCGACTACTACGACGCCGAAGACATGTATGCCGACGAGCCGGGCGCTAACACCCCCGGCAATTCCGTCGCGCCGACCCAAAGCATCTGACCGCGCAGCCCCGGAGACAGCGATGACCACGTTCCTGCAATTGCACCTGCTCACGACCTATCCCGCCTCGAACCTCAACCGTGACGATACCGGCAGCCCGAAGTCGCTGAAGTTCGGCGGCGTCGATCGCCTGCGCGTCTCGTCGCAGAGCATCAAGCGCGCCATTCGCACGTCCGACCTGTTCGCAACTGCTATGGGCGAGGCAACAGGTAAATCGACACCGAACTTCGATGCTGCCGGTGGCGCAAGCCTCGGTGTTAGAACCAAATCTCTACCAGCAGCTATCGTCGACGAAGCCCTCAGGCAGAATGAAAAGTTAGATCGCACCAAGGTGATCGAGCAGGTGCTTGCAGCGCTCGCGAAGGCTGCCAGCAAAGATGACGAAGAGGTTGCTGATGACTCTGATGGTGGGGACGAAGGGGCGAAGACGGGCAAGAAGGGAAAGAAAGGCAAGAAGGCTGGGAAGCTTGTCATTGGATCGCTTGACCCAAAGCGCGAGCTAGAAACACGAGAAGCAGTCCACGTCGGGCCCGACGAGCACGCTCACATGATGTCCATCGCAAAAGCGATTGCCGAAGGTAAGGCTGTTGACTCGAAGTCGATCACCGTTCTCCTCGACAAACCCAAGGCCGCCGACATCGCCATGTTCGGGCGCATGCTCGCCGACAACCCGGGCTACAACGTCGAAGCCGCCGTGCAGGTCGCGCACGCCTTCACGACGCATCGTGCCGTCGTCGAGGACGATTATTATACGGCGGTCGATGATCTCAAAAACAAGGACCGCTCGGAGGACCGTGGCGCCGGCTTCATCGGCATCCAGGAGTATGGTGCCGGTGTCTTCTACCTCTACATCTGTATCGATGCCGATCTGCTCGTGAAGAATCTCTCCGGCGAAAAGGAACTCGCCGCCCGGGCTGCACGCGCCTTCATCGAAGCCGCCGCAACCGTCAGCCCGCGCGGCAAACAGAACAGCTACGCCAGCCGTGCCCGCGCCACATACGCCATGCTCGAGGTTGGATCCGATGCACCGCGGACCCTCGCCGCCGCCTTCCTGCGCCCGATTCGGCCCGATGATGCGAATGGCGATGTCGGCCGCGGTTCGATAGCCGCACTGGAAGCCTTGCGCGATCAATTCGAACAAGCCTACCGCGCGTCGCCATCGGCTCCCACGATCATGGACGTCACAGCGCGCAAGGGCACGCTCGAAGCAATTCTAAAGCGCGCCGGGGAGGCCATCGATGCAGCCTCCGCGTGACTTCCTATTGTTCCGGCTGTGGGGCCCCATGTCGTCGTGGGGCTCGATCGCAGTCGGCGAGCAGCGCCAGACCTGGCAACGGCCATCGCGGTCGGCCGTGCTCGGCATCGTCGCGGCAGCGCTTGGCATCGAGCGATCGAATGCAGCGGCCCACGATCCGCTCGAACGTGGGCTGGGCTTCGCCGTGCGAATGGACGCAAGCGGCTCAGCCATGCGCGATTACCACACGGCGCAAGCACCATCTTCAGAGGCCAAGCGCCGCTGGCACTCCCGCCATGACGAAATCCATGGCGCCAAGACGCTCAACACAATTCTCTCTGAACGCAGCTATCACGCTGGCATGAACGCCGTTGTGGCGCTATGGCTGCGGGACGACGCGGAGCCGGCGGTGCCGCCACTGGCAGACATCGCCGACAAGCTGCGGCACCCGATATTCGCGCTCTATCTCGGCCGCAAGGCATCGCCATTGGGGTTGCCGCTCGACCCGCTGCTTGCGTCGGGGGCCGCGCTTGACGCCGCCTTCACTGCCTTCGACGAGCGCGACGCCAAGCTGATCGGCGAGGGAAAGGAGGCCCGTCGGCACCGGCTGACTTGGGTGCTCGAATCGACCTGTCGCAGCAAAAGTTCGTCGATGTCGTTCTGGCTCGATCCCGCTGACATCGCCGTCGCTGGTCCGCACCGTCTCCACCGTCAGACGCGGCGTCGCGACGGCATCCGTGATCGCCGCACCTGGACCTTCAACGACCATGACGAAGTCGAAGTCATCGTGGAGGCAGCACCATGAGCACATACCACATCACCCGCGCCACACTCGCACCCGAGACCCGGAACCTCGGCGCCCTCCTGGCCGACAGCGGTGATGCCGACGCCGGCCACCGCCTCGTCTGGACCTTGTTTCCCGACCCGGCCGGCCAGCGCGATTTCGTCTATCGTGAGGCTGCCAAGGGCATCTATTTCATCGTCTCGGCACGCCCGGCTGTCGACCAACACAAACTATGGCACCTCGACTGCCAGCCCTACGAGCCGGAACCTGTCGCTGGCTCACGCTACAGCTTCATTTTGCGCGCCAACCCGTCGATGGATATTTCGCGGAATAACGCGCGCAGCATGCGTGTCGATGCCGTGATGCACGCCAAGATGAAAGCGAAGGAACGCGGCGAGCGTTGGAGCGCCGACGCCGAGCGTCAGGCAGCGCTCGATTGGCTGTTCCGCCGCGAAGCGGAAATCGGTGTTCGCTTCAATAGAGAGGCGTGTGATGCGTCCGGTTATCAGCAGGCAGTGATCGCGCCCAACAGGACCGCCAGGGATCGGCGAGCAATTCGCCATTCCATGATCGACTACGATGGCCTGCTTGAAGTGGTCGACGGCGCGAAGTTTATTGAAAAACTGAAGCATGGCATCGGCCGGGCTCGCGCCTTCGGCTGCGGCCTCATGCTCATCCGCCGGGCCACATAATTGAGGAAGAGGCCATGCCCGGCGACGCACCCTACGTCCTCCTACGTCCGATCCCGATGAAGGAGCGCGCCGGCATCATCTTCCTCGAGTACGGCGAACTCGACGTCATCGACAGTGCATTCGTGCTCGTCGACAAGACCGGCATCCGCACGCAGATCCCCGTCGGTGGCCTCGCCTGCATCATGCTCGAGCCCGGCACGCGCGTCTCGCATGCCGCCGTCATCCTCGCTGCCCGCGTCGGTTGCTTGCTCGTCTGGGTCGGGGAAGCCGGCGTCCGCCTCTACGCTTCCGGTCAGCCCGGTGGTGCCCGCGCAGACCGCCTGCTCTATCAGGCGCGCTGCGCCCTCGACGACGACGCCCGCCTCAAAGTCGTGCGGGAAATGTACCGCCTGCGCTTCGCCGAGGAAGCGCCGAGCCGCCGCTCCATTGATCAGTTGCGCGGCATCGAGGGCGCCCGCGTGCGCGAGATCTACAAGCTCATCGCCAAGAAGTACGGCGTCGAGTGGAAGGCCCGCAACTACGACCGCCAGCAGTGGGACGCCGCCGACATCCCGAACCGCTGCCTGTCTTCCGCCACCGCCTGCCTCTACGGGCTTTCCGAAGCCGCAATCCTCGCCGCCGGATACGCACCGGCAATCGGCTTCCTGCATCGCGGCAAGCCGCAGAGCTTCGTCTACGACATCGCCGACATCTACAAATTCGAAACCGTCGTGCCCGCCGCCTTCCAGACCGCCGCGCGTATCGCGAAGGGCAAGGGCGACGGCACCTCACCCGAGCGCCAGGTGCGTATTGCCTGTCGCGATCTGTTTCGCCAGTCGGGTGTGCTCGAGAAGATCATTCCCGGCATCGACGCGGTGCTGAAGGCGAGCGGCATCGAGGCGCCAATCGATGCGCCAGAGGCGACAGAACCCGCGATACCCAAGGAGGAGGCGTCCGGCGATGATGGTCATCGTGGTTGAGAACGCCCCGCTGCGCCTGCGCGGACGCTTGTCGCTTTGGCTCGCCGAGGTGCGCGCCGGCGTCTACGTCGGCGTCTACGGCCGGCGCGTGCGCGAACGCATCTGGGAGGAGACCAAGATCATGATCGAGGATGGCAATGCGGTCTTGGCCTGGAGCGCACCGATCGATAGCGGCTTCGCCTTCGAATGCATTGGTGAGAACCGCCGCGAGCCGGCCGACTTCGACGGCCTGACCCTGGTGAAGTTCAAGCCACCCGCCCCCCTCGCCGGGTCGGGCGATCCGCCCTATCCTCCGTTACCGCCCGCACCGGGTGGGAATGTGACCAGGAAGCAAGGCACACCGTGACAGAAATGCCGTTCATCTTGGTGCCGTTCTTTGACATTGTAAATCGCTAGGCGTTTCCGCAGGATGGAAGCAAGTCCGTTCCCCGCACACGCGGGGCTGAACCGCTAATGGATCAGGCTATCGCGTCGACGGAGCGCCGTTCCCCGCACACGCGGGGCTGAACCGTTGCTGCGCCAGAATACGCCGGGCGCATTCGTCCGTTCCCCGCACACGCGGGGCTGAACCGACGCACGAGGGACGGGCGAATTACCGCAGAGCCCGTTCCCCGCACACGCGGGGCTGAACCGCCTTTCCGACCAGCGTCAGAAGGAGCCCGCATCCGTTCCCCGCACACGCGGGGCTGAACCGATTTGCGAGATGCCGTCTTGCGGCACGACAGACCGTTCCCCGCACACGCGGGGCTGAACCGTCGTGAGGCGATGCGTGAAACACTGAAAAAACCCGTTCCCCGCACACGCGGGGCTGAACCGGCAGCGCGGTTTCAACGCGGGTTCACACTGGACCGTTCCCCGCACACGCGGGGCTGAACCGCCGTCATCTGCTTGTCCTGCGCGCCGATCATGCCGTTCCCCGCACACGCGGGGCTGAACCGCGCACGTCGCGGCACTCGGACACGCCGCGCATCCGTTCCCCGCACACGCGGGGCTGAACCGGAACTGACGCGCGAGATCGGTGTCGGTGGCGTCCGTTCCCCGCACACGCGGGGCTGAACCGCATGTGCATCGTCTCGTGCTCGAAATAGCACGCCGTTCCCCGCACACGCGGGGCTGAACCGTGTTTGTTGGCAACTGCTCAAGTGCGGATGTGCCGTTCCCCGCACACGCGGGGCTGAACCGACACCATTTCATTAACCCAACGGGCTTTTGCGCCGTTCCCCGCACACGCGGGGCTGAACCGTCCTCTTCCTTGAACTCGCCCATGCGGATGCCCCGTTCCCCGCACACGCGGGGCTGAACCGTAGACGACCTGCCAAAGCGTGGTTGCCGGGATCCGTTCCCCGCACACGCGGGGCTGAACCGCCGATCAGAAAGTGAGACTATTTTAGGATTGTCCGTTCCCCGCACACGCGGGGCTGAACCGTCCGCCGCAAATCGCGTCGCCTTCGCCGGCAGCCGTTCCCCGCACACGCGGGGCTGAACCGCGTAACCCCTTGCTCCCGCCCGGTGAGCTTCACCGTTCCCCGCACACGCGGGGCTGAACCGTCCATCCTCGCGGTCGCGCTCGCGCTCGCCGCCCGTTCCCCGCACACGCGGGGCTGAACCGCTGACCGACGAGATGGCGACGGCCTGACAGGCTGAACCGCGTCCCCTGCACTAGCCTTGTGCCCGACATGGACGTTCCCCGCGGTGCCGGAGTAGCCCCTCAAGGCGCAGACGAGCCCGTCATCTGCCGAACGCCACCACGTTGCCCTCGCGATTCTCAAGGAAGCCTGCCCACGCCTCCATCAACGCCCGTCGCTTCTCCAAAGCGTCGCCGCGCCGGTAAGCGGCTTCGGCCTTGTCCTTGAGCCGATGCGCGAGCGCCGCCTCGATGTCCTCACGAGCGAAGCTCGTCGCATCGCCAGCCCAGTCGCGGAACGTCGAGCGGAAGCCGTGCGTCGTGATGCCCGGCATGTTCATGCGCTCGAAGAGCGCCTTGAAGACCATGTCTGACATGGGCCGCCCCTTCGAGTTCGGGAACACCAGTTCACCCCGCACCGGATCGCCCAGCGTCTTCAACACATCGAGCGCACGGCCGGATAGCGGAACGCGATGCTCGCGAGCCGCCTTCATGCGCTGGGCCGGCACGATCCAGACCTTGGCGTCGAAGTCGATCTCCTCCCACAGCATCCCCCTCACCTCTCCCGACCGCGCAGCCGTCAGAATGGCGAACTCCAGCGCACGCGCAGCGGAAGCCTCACGCTCGCGAAGGCGCTGCATGAACGCGGGCGCCTCTTGCCACGGCAGTGCCGCATGGTGGCCGCGTGACAACTTGGTGCGCCGAGGAAACAGGTGGTCCAGGTGGCCGCGCCAACGGGCAGGATTCGCGCGCTCCTCTGGTATGAGGCCCCGCGCTCGCGCCGCATTCAATACCGACTCGATGCGCCCCCGCAGCCGCGACGCTGTTTCTGATTTGCTCGCCCATATGGGTTGCAGGCACACCAGAACATGCTCGGTCTTGATGTCGGCAACGTCCATGTCCATCAGCCGATCGGCATAGGTGGCGAGCGTCGACCGCCATTGCGCCCGATGCTTCTCGTTGCGCCAACTGCCTTCCATCGCAGCTATGGTCGTATCGGCCACCTCACGGAAGGTTCGGCCGGTGACGTTTGCGGCAGCTTCCGCCGCCGCCCGCTCGGCCGCCTGCGCCTCCCGCCTAAGCTCAAGCGGATTGCAGCCGTTGGCGATCTCCGCACGGAACCGAGCCGCCGTCTTGCGTGCGTCGGCAAGCGACACTGCGTCCAGGCCGCCGAGACCCATTTCCGAGCGCCGGCCAGCGATCTGAAATCGGAACGTCCATTGCTTGCTGCCGTTGCCGTCGATCTGGAGGTAGAGGCCGCCGCCATCGGCATGCCGTCCCCTCGTCTGGAGGTTCGCAACGCCTCTCGCCGTGAGCCTATTCAAGCCGCTCGCCATCGCCCCCGCCCAGCGCCTGCATCCACCACTTCATCCACCACAGAAGCATGGATTTCATCGGACGACAATCGCTCGGATAGGACTATCCCCGCGAACGAGGCAGGCCGAGTGCATTGATTATCCGACGATTAGTTGGCTAGTGGTGGATGTTGGCGGACGGTGTTGGATTATGCAGTTGGGCGGACACCCCATCCGCCACTCCGTCCCGGCGGCCCGTCTTTGCGGCGCGTTCTCTCATGCCGCCTTCTTTGCTTTGCCCGCCACGTCCGCCAGCGTGCCGACGAACGCTCGCACACCCTTCAAGCGAGCTTCCGGCAGATCCCAGTCCGCCTTGAAGACGAGCTTGTGATCGGGTTGCAGCTTCACCATACCGCGCGAGGCCTGCATCAGTTGCACGAGCCCTTCGGGATTGGCGAACGAATTCTTGCGGAAGGTGATGACGGCGCCTTTGGGTCCAGCATCGACTTTGGCGACGCTTGCCGTGCGGCACAGCCCCTTGATCTCCATTACGTCGAGCAGATGGCGCACCTCGTCGGGCATCTCGCCAAAGCGATCGACAAGCTCGGCGGCGAACGCGTCGATGTCCTCGCGGCTTTCCAATCCCGAAAGCCGGCGATAGAGGCCTAAGCGAAGTTGCAGGTCGGCGACGTAGATTTCCGGAATCAAAATCGACGTACCGAGTGAAATTTCCGGCGTCCATTGCTCTTGGGCTTCGCCAAGGTCGCCGCCTTTCATGGTGGCCACCGCTTCCTCCAGCATCGATTGATACAGCTCAAAGCCCACTTCGCGGATATGTCCTGATTGCTCCTGGCCGAGCAGATTGCCGGCGCCGCGGATATCGAGATCGTGGCTGGCAAGCGAGAAACCGGCGCCAAGCGTGTCGAGTGAATGCAACACCTTCAAACGCTTCTCGGCGCCTTCGGTGAGCACCTGATTGGGCGGCGTCGTGAAGTATGCGTAAGCGCGCGCCTTGGAGCGACCAACGCGTCCGCGCAACTGATAGAGCTGTGCCAGTCCGAACATGTCGGCGCGATGCACGATGAGTGTATTGGCGTTGGGCACGTCTAATCCCGATTCCACGATCGCAGTCGACAGCAACACGTCGTATTGCCCCTCGTAGAAGGCGGTCATCACGTCTTCAAGCTCGGTGGGTGTGAGTTGGCCGTGCGCGCGCGCCACTTTCAGCTCGGGCACCGCTTCGGTCAGGAACTCGGCGACATCGTCGAGGTCGGCGATACGCGGTACGACGTAGAACGATTGGCCGCCGCGGTAGCGCTCGCGCCGCAGCGCCTCGCGGATGATGACCGGGTCAAACGGCGAGATGTAGGTGCGCACCGCGAGCCGGTCGACCGGCGGCGTGGTGATGAGCGACAATTCACGCACGCCCGTCAAGGCGAGCTGCAGCGTGCGCGGTATCGGTGTCGCCGACAGTGTCAGCACGTGCACATCCTCGCGCAATTGTTTCAGCCGCTCCTTGTGGGAAACGCCGAAATGCTGCTCCTCGTCGATGATGAGCAGTCCAAGTCGCGCGAACTGGATCTGCTTGCCGAGCAGCGCGTGGGTGCCGATGACGATGTCGATGGTGCCGCTCTTCAGGCCCTCCTTCACCTCGCCTAGATCCTTCGTGCCGACCAGCCGCGAGGCTTGTGCGACACGCACCGGCAAACCGTTGAAACGCTCCGAGAAGGTCTTGAAGTGCTGACGCGCAAGCAGCGTCGTCGGCACCACG
>CAZLHQ010000036.1:0-23178 GCA_964559355.1 uncultured Hyphomicrobiaceae bacterium | reverse complement strand
GCGCGATGCTGCACCTCGTTGCAGATGCGCACGCACTGCATGCACTTGATGCACTTCTCGTGATCGAGCTGGAAGAATGGCCAGGACACCAGCGGCTGCAGCCGGCCTTCGGTATCGACGCTGCGAACGAACTCGTTCATGTCCTGACCTCCTTGCCGCGATAAACCGTGGTTCCGGCGCCAAATTCGAGCGACAGCTTTTGCAGCGTGCAGGTGCCGGCCGCCTGACAGCGGCAGAGCAGACAACGCCCCGCCTCGCGCAGCGCGGTCTCTTCGTCGAAACCGAGTTCGACCTCGGCGAATGCGCCGTCATTATCGCTGGAACCGATGTGGCCCGACGAACGGAACGCCGAAACGCGCTCCTGCGCATCCATCACCGGCATTTCCGACAGTTTGGCCGGAGACTTGGCGCCAGCGCCAATATCGAAGAAGCGCGGCTTCTCGCGCCAGATGGCTGCGGCAACCCCCTTGGCGTCGGCACCGGCAAGCCACGCGCTGATGGCATAAGCCCCCTTGCGGCCGGCCCCCACGCCCTCGACCACGGTCGCAGCACCGGTGGCGCAATCACCGCCCGCGAAGACGCCAGCCACATTGGTCATCATCGTCGCCTCGTCGATGACGATGTGGCCCCATTTGTTGGTGTCGAGATGGCTCTCGTTGAGCGCAGCGCTGTCGACGTCCTGACCGATCGCCATCAGTATGGTATCGGCCGGCGTGAAGTAATCGGAACCTTTGACCGGCACCGGACGGCGGCGACCCGAAGAGTCAGGCTCGCCCAGCTCCATGCGCTGCGCCATGAGGCCGGTAGCGCGGCCGTTCTCGACGACGACGGAAACAGGTGCGGCGAGGAAATCGAACGTCACGCCCTCCACCTCACACTCGTGCACCTCGTGCGCGGCAGCCGTCATTTCCTTCTTGGTACGGCGGTACATCATGGTGACGTCGCTGGCGCCTTCACGCCGAGCCGTGCGCACCGCGTCGGCTGCCGTGAAGCCGCCGCCGACGACCACGACACGCTTGCCGAGATCGACACGTTCGCCCCAGTTGACGCGTGCTAAAAATTTCACCGCAGACATCACACCCGGCGCATCCTCGCCCGGCAGTCCGCCCGGCTTGCCGACCATGGCGCCAAATGACAGGAACACCGCGTCGAAGCCCTGCTCCTTGAGCAAATCGATCTGATAATCGCGCCCCATGCGCTGATTGGTTTTCAGCGTCACCCCGAGCGCGAGGATGTCATTGATCTCCTGGTCGAGCACATGGTTGGGCAAGCGATAGGAGGGAATGCCAAAGCGCAGCGTGCCGCCCGCCTCCTTTTCCGATTCCAATATCGTTACCGCGTGTCCTTCGAGCGCCAGATAGTAAGCCGCTGAAAGGCCGGCGGGGCCCGCACCGATGACGGCCACGCGCTTGCCGGTCGCGGGCTTGGGCTGGGGTTGCGTCGGCCGGCCGGCCTTCACCGCCTCGTCGGCGGCAAAGCGCTTCAGCGCGCAGATCGCCACGGCCTCGCCATCGATCTGCTTGCGGCGGCACGGGTCCTCGCACGGCCGCGGACACACGCGCCCCAGAATGCCCGGCAGCGGCAGCATCTCTTTGATGAGCGCCGTCGCCTCGACATACTTCTGCTGCATGATGAGATCGATGTAGCCGGCAATATCGATGCCCGCAGGGCACGCCGCCTGGCATGGCGGCTGGCAATAGGCATTGTGATCCGACAGATACTCATCAAGACGCGCCTTGCGAAGCGCCTTCAACGCATTGGTATCCGTCTTGAGCGACATGCCTTGTGCGGCCGCGGTGACGCAGGCCTTGACGG
Source organism: uncultured Hyphomicrobiaceae bacterium (assembly GCA_964559355.1). Classification (GTDB taxonomy): domain Bacteria; phylum Pseudomonadota; class Alphaproteobacteria; order Rhizobiales; family Hyphomicrobiaceae; genus JAEUMD01. Next base: position 21,363 of record CAZLHQ010000036.1, on the reverse strand, counting down.
GCGCATCCGCGCCGTCGAGCTCGACGATGCACAAGCCGCAATCGCCAGTCGGCTTGATGCGCGGATCGTAACACATCGCAGGTATGTCGATGCCGGCCCGCCGCGCCACCTCGAGGATCGACTGGCCGTCGCGCGCCTCAGCCGACTTGCCATCTATTGAAATCGTGAAGGTCGCCGGCATGGCAAGGCTTGCGGCGCGGCGCCGATTGATCGTCGTGGACATGGTTGCTCCGAGTGACCTTAGCGGTGCCCGTTCCGCAACCCGATTGTCTCTTGATGGACCTTTGCACGGTGCCCGAACGGATCTCGAACCTCGTCAAGGGTCTGAGATGGCTCAAGTAAAGTAAAGTTAAATAAAGTACTCATACCGGAAACAAAAACTCAACGCGACAAAGACGGCATCCGCCATCTTTTCCACGACCATGCACCGGCGAGCCGGTTGCGGCGGCGCCTGTGCGCTGTTCCCAAGCGCACCCCATAACTTCAAGCAATGAAAGGGAATTCAGGTCTTCAAGTGGGGCGGCTCGGACTTATCCATGGTGATCGCGTGCATCGGGCAGGCCAGCGAACAGCCGCCGCATCCCGTGCAGGCGTTGCGATTGATCATCGGCGGCAGATGCTCGGCGTGCCGCCCACCTGCGACAATGGCCCGCTGCTCGCAAGTCTCCTCGCACACCCTGCAAGCCTCGCCCCCGGTCTGGATGCAGCGCGCATCGATGGATGCTTTGACCGCCCAAGGCACGGTCCCGGTTTCGGTATCGAAGCAATCGACGGGGCAAATGGATGCGCATGTGCCGCATAGCGTGCACGGTGCCTTGCTGAAATCCACAAACGGAATGCCATCGCCGTCCTCGGCAAGCACACCGGTCGAGCACGACTCGACACAGGCCCCGCACCGCGTGCAATTGTCGATGAACTCTGCTTCAGCCCGGCTCCATGGCGGCCGATTCACCGACGGCTTCAGAGCATCGCGCCCCGCGCGGCCAAGATTACCGAAGTTCGGCAGTCGCGATGCCATAGAACTGCACAATCCTACTGGCCAGACACTTGGTGCAAACCCAATTCCGCACGCTCAATTGAATTGGTGCGGTGTCGATGCTGTTTCGAAGCGCTGCTTGCTCGATAAACGCGACAATCAGAATACGTTTGTCTCACTGCGCCAACGCTACCACTTGACTTATGTCAAGTGCAAGATCGAAGGCTATGATCCCAGGGCATTTTCCGACGAAGTGGCCACCGGTCCGTCGTCGAAGCTGCGATGTTCATTCCTCGCGGAAAGCGCGGCTGATCTGGTCGGTGAGAGGCTTGACGAGATAGTTCAGCGCCGTCCGATCGCGGGTCTTGATGAACACTTCAGCCGGCATGCCCGGCAGCAGGCGTAGGTTGCCAAGCCGCGAAAGCTCGCCCTCTGCAAGATTGACCCATATACGATAATAGGCTCCCCCGGACTTCTCGTCGACCACGCTCGACGGTGAGATGGTCGCAATGGTGGCAACAAGCTCCGGCGTCGAATGCTGATTGAACGCGGTGAAGCGGATGCGTGCGGGCTGGCCGACATAAACCTCGTCGATAAACTGCGTCGCCACCTGAACCTCGACCTCAATCGCCTCGTTCTGTGGCACGAGCTGCAGAATAGTGGCGCCCGGTGAGACCACGCCACCAATCGTGAAGATGCTCATCTGGTGCACGCGGCCAGAAACCGGCGCACGCACTTCCACGCGCGATAGCTGCGCGCGCGTCGCCGTCAATTGCTGCACGACCTCGTTGATCTCCTGGTCGCGTTTGCGCAGCTCCGCCAGCACGGTTTCAAGAAACTCGCGCTCGAGCTGCAGAATATTGATACGGGCCTCGCTGATCGCATTCTGGATGCGTGACAGCTCCGAGCCATGCTCGGCGAGTTGGCCAGAAAGCTCCGCGCGTTGCCGCTCCAGCGCCAGCAGCCGGTTCAACGTCGTGTTGCCTTGCTCATGCAGCTGCCGCAGTCCCGTCAACTCGCGATCGATGAGCGCAATCTGTTGTTGCTTGGCAGACTGCAGGCCTTTGACGCCAATAATTTGGTTATCGTACTGCGCAATCTTCTCTTCGAGCCGGGCACGCTGGCCATGCCGGCTTTCGCGCCGCACCAGCAGCAGCCGCGATTGGCTGGCCTTGATCTCGGCCGAAGGCGAGACGCCGAGACTCTTTGCGAAGTCCTGCGGCCACGCGATCTCCTGTTTGCCGTCGCGCTCGGCCTCGAGCCGCGATCGCTCGGCCAGCGCTTCCTCCAGGCGGCGCACGTGAATGGCCTCGTTCGCCTTCAGCATGGTTTCGTCGAGCTGCACCAGCAGATCGCCACGCTTGACGAGATCGCCATCGGTGACGCTGATTTCGGCGACGATGCCGCCATCCAGATGTTGGATGACCTTGGGACGGCCGTGCACGGCGACAGCGCCATTGGCGACGATGGCCCCGGAAATATCTACAAACGCCATCCAGCCGCCGAGACCACCGAACAACGCCAGCATGCCCAGCAGCCCCGCCAGGATCGCCTGCCGCACCGATGTCTTGGGGCGCGCGGGCAGTGTGGCTTGCGTCGCCGGATCTGCGATACTGACTGGATCGTTCACACCAACCGCTCCTCCGATTTGCCGGCCCGGCTCATGCCGCGCGCGTTGCCTTGCGCAGCAGCGTAGCCTTGTCGCCGAACTCGACCTGACGGCCTTCGTTCAAGATCAACAGCAGATTGACCGCGGCGATCGCACCGGGGCGGTGTGTCATCACCACGACCGTCGAGCCCGAGGCGCGCAGGCTCTCGATGGCGCGCGTCAAGGCGGCGTCGCCATCAGCATCGAGATTGGAAGACGGTTCGTCGAGAACCACCAGCGCTGGCCGGCCATAAGCAGCCCGCGCCAGGCCGACGCGCTGTGCCTGACCACCCGACAGTGGCGGCCGACCCGAACCGATCTCGGTTCCATAGCCATCGGGTAGCTTCAGAATGATTTCGTGGACGCCGGCAAGCTGAGCGGCTGCCACCACGTCTTCGTCGCGCGCGTTGGCATCGAAGCGGCAGATGTTCTGGCGAATGGTGCCCGCTATCAACTCGACAGATTGCGGCAGATAGCCAATGTGGCGGCCAAGTTCGTCGTCGTGCCATTGATCGCGCGTGGCGCCGTCCAGACGCACGCTGCCCTGGTCAGGCACCCACAGGCCGACAAGCAGACGGGCCAACGTCGATTTGCCTGCCGCACTGGGACCGATCACGCCCAGCCCGTCGCCTGGTTGAAGCGCAAATCCGATGCCCTGGAGAATCGGCCGCGGCGTCGCGTTCGCAGCCGGCTCGCCGGGCACGAACTTGACGAGCTTCTCCACCACCAGTGCTCCCTTGGGCGGCGGCAGATCAACTCGGGTCTCAGCATGCCTGGTGATCAACAAGTGCGCAGCCAGCCGCGCATACGCCTGACGTGCGCGCACGATGTTGCGCCAATTGCCGATGGTCTGATCGATCGGGGCCAGCGCCCGCCCGGCCAAGATCGAGGCGGCGATAATCGTGCCGGGGGTTATCTCGTTGCGCATGGCGAGGTATGCGCCGAGCGCCAGAATCCCCGACTGAAGCAGCAGACGGAACGCCTTGGAGGCTGCAGTAAGGCCCTCGCCACGCTCGGCCGCAACCTGTGCCCTTTCGCCTGCACTCGCGCGCAACCGCAACCAGTGCTCGATCACATGTCCTGTCATTCCCATCGCGACGATCGCCTCGGCGGTGCGATGGCTGTCTTCGGCCACTTGCTGCTCACCAAGCTCCTGGCGCGCGGCTTCGGCGGAAGGTCGTCGTGTCAGCCATTCGTTGGCGAAGGCAATTGTCACCACCACACCCGCGCCGACCAGCGCCAGCATGCCGAGCTTCATGTGAAGCAGGAATACGATCGCCAGATAGATCGGCGCCCACGGCAGATCGAACAACGCCGGCAGGGCGCTGCTGCCCAGGAACGTGCGCAAAGCGGCAAGGTCATTCAACGGACGGCCGAGCCGCTCGCGCACCTGCAAGCTGTTCTCGATCCAGCTGCGCATTGCCGGCGCACTGAGGCGATCGTCGAGGCGGAAACCGATGCGAGAGAGGATGCGCGAGCGCAGGAAATCGAACAGACCCATGAAGCCGTAAAGACCGACGACGAGTGCAAATAATGCTACCAGCGTCGGCACCGATCCGCTGGCCAGCACACGATCATAGACCTGCAGCATGAACAGCGGGCCGGTGAGCATAAGCAGGTTGATGGCAAAGCTCATGGCCGCCGCAGCCCAAAGCGCGCCACGCGTCGCCGCAACCGCTGCACCGAGCCGATCAAACCGTTCCTGCTTCGACTGACGGGCAAGCTTCATTGCAGCACGCGCTCGCTAACCATATCCGTGGCCTGAATTCTTAAGGCGTTATTTGGCGTGGGTCGAGAGCAGCAAGCCATGTGCCAGGAAATATTCAGAGTAAATGGGGGGCCTCCCCGAGGCCCAGCGCCTGTTGTAGCGCAGGCACCACGCACGCGTGGCGGCGAGGGACGATCGTTCTGGAACACTGATCGTCTGCCTCGTTCAGAATGCAGAAGCTCGCATACCACGAGACGACCTTCATCTGAGCTTTTCCGGCTCGGCGGTGACCGGCGCTTGATGACAATGCCGACGCATCGACATACCGACTGGCGACGCCTGCATTCGCCTTGACGGATCGCGCCACTCCTTGCCACAAGATGGCTTCGATAAAAGTCGCTCCATTCCTGGAAAATTCATGGATCCCCACGACTGGCAACTGGTCCGCTCGACTCCCTTGTTTGGCACGATCCCGCGCGAAGCGGCCGACCGCATTCTCGACGGACTTGGCCCGCGCGTTTTCGATCGTGGTGTGCTGCTGTTCGAGCAGGGCACGCCGGCTGAGAACTTCTTCGTGGTGCTCGATGGCTGGGTGAAGATCTACCGCACGACGCCGGAGGGCCTGGAGACCGTCGTCAACGTATTCCGCAGGGGCGAGATATTCGCCGAAGCCGCAATCTTCATGGGCGGGCGCTACCCTGTCAGCGCCGAGACCGTCACATCATGCCGCCTGTTGCGGATCAACGGCCAGAAGCTACGGCGCGCGATCCACGAAAATCCTGATCTCGCGCTCTCGATGCTTGCCTCCTCGTCTTACCACCTCAAGTCACTGGTCGAACAGATCGAGCAGATGAAGCGGCTGAACGGGCCTCAGCGTTTGGCCGACTTCCTGTTGAAACTATGCGCATGCCGCGACGGGCCCTGCGTCGTTCACTTGCCATTCGAAAAATCGCTGATCGCCAACCGTCTCGGCATGAAGCCGGAAAGCCTGTCTCGCGCCCTCTCCAAGCTGAAGGCAATCGGCATCACGGTCGACCGCGAATCCGTCGCCATCGACGATATCCGCAAGGTTGCGGCCTTCGTCGAGGAAGGTGGTGAGGACGACTACGCCTGAGCAGCCCGATCGGATTTTCCGAGCATGTGGCTGCTGGCTTGTCTGTGCTCTTGCAGCTCGCCGCCCGCCCGGCAAAGAAGCAACAGCACGCTCACGGCCGACCGGCTGCAATGGCCGGGAAGCGGATGTACGGCGCAAAGGCGACAGCGCCTTTCTGATTGATGTGCGTGGCATTGCGATAAATCATGATGCCATCAAGAGTCAGGCGACAGGTCGGGCCCTTGCACAGCAGCGCCGACGGCAGGAACACGTCGACCATTGGATTGGCCGCCGCCACACGCTGCAGAATGGCGTCCGTCCTCGAAACCCCCTCGATCCCCCTGGCGCAGTCCTTGCCGCACCGATCCGGATTGGCGCCTTCGCCGATGGCGCTGGCGATGCAGCGCACGGGTATCGCCTCATAGACCGGCACCTGCCCCATGAGCAGCACCCTTATTCCGCGATCGGTCAGCATCTTCAGGGTTTCCGACAGCACGAGCTCAAATCGTGAGACGCCAAGCGGCCCATGAGTCACATGTTGCGTACCCGCCGCTGCCTGACCCGCCGGCTGGACCGGGCGCTGATCCAGCCGCTTGGCCCAGTCTTCCCAATAGCCGGCGACGACGGCAACGCGCAGCCCACGATTAGCGTGAATAAAACGCACCGCCTCACTGACGTAACTCATGCATTCGCGTTGCCGCGCACTACTCTTGTGAGCGATCTGGTCTGCGATCAGGAACGGGCAACCGCCATTGGTCACCTGGCGACCGGCCAGCACACTTTCACCAGCGAAGGCGGATACGAGCGACGTCCATTGGTCGGCCATCGAATCGCCGAGCAAGACCAGCTCGTAGGATTGGGAGGCTTCCTTGCGGCGGCCGAAGTTGCAGATCGCATCATTGGCGAAGATGTTTTCGTGGTTGTCACACGACCGGCGTTTGGGATTGCTGGACACCATCTGATCCAGCATGGCGCGCACAGCCCCATCGAAGCGTTGTGGCAATCCGCGCGCGAATTTGAGACCCAATGCAATGCTGACCACCAGCACACAGCCGGCGAGCATACTCAAGGCGAAGCGCATATCGGCAGTTGACGAACGCACTGCGAGGGATGCGCCATGCCCGGCCCTGAACGGCTGCTCGACGAAGCGCCAAGACGCTACGGCCGCGACGACACTGGCGACCACGACGCCACCAGCTTCCATCGCCGTCATCGGCCGCTCCAGCCAATATGTCGTCAGCGCAATCAGCGGCCAATGCCAAAGATAGAGGGAATAGGAGATCAACCCGACGAAGACTACTCCTTTCAGCGCCAGCGCCCGCGTCAGCAACGATGGGTGCGCCAAACTGGAGACAATGACAGCCGCAGTGCCAAAACACACGGGCAGTGCACCCAAACCCGGGAAATGGGATTGCGGGGTGAGCACGGCAAAACTTGCCAGGATCGCCACCATGCCCAGCACCGCCATGACCTGTGCGACGCCGCGATCAATCACGCGCTCGAAAGCCGCAAGCGCCACGAGTGCGCCGAGCAATAATTCCCATGCGCGGGCCGGCAGCATGAAGAAGGCGAACTCGGGATCAGATGGCACATACCGTTCGGCGAAAGCCAGCGATGCCAGCAACACCGCCACCACGACGACATGAAGGGTCTTGCGCGTCACACGCGGCATCAGAACCATCAACAGCAGCGGCCAAGTCAGATAGAATTGGTCTTCCACCGCAAGCGACCATGTATGCAGCAGCGGCTTCTCCAGCGAGGGAGCCGAGAAATAGCCGCCCGTATCGTAGAAGAAGAAATTCGCATACATCAGCACCGCTGCCATCAGACTGCGGCCGTGATACCAGAGCGCATCAGGGAACAGCACCACGGCCGCCAGCGCCGTCACCACGACGAAGCAGACGATGGCGGCCGGCAGCAGGCGGCGGGCGCGGCGCACGAAGAAGCGCTGCAGCGAGAACGAGCCCACCTGCATCTCCGCCGCGATGAAGCGCGTGATCAGAAATCCTGAGATGACGAAGAACACATCGACGCCGGCGAACCCGCCAGGCACGAGCTCCGGAAAGGCATGAAACGCCACCACTGCGGCAATGGCCACGGCGCGCAAGCCATCGACAAATGGCAGGTATGTCAAATGAACCGCCCCTTGCAGCCGAAACCGCGCATCTGGACGTTGTGGTAGCCGATGCGCCCACACGCGGCAAGATCACGGCTGCTGTCATGTTTGCGAAATTCTTTGCACTTTCGCTCAGGGGGTGACGTGACTCCGATTGCTGAATGATACGGATCAGCCATGGAGGCCCACACAGATCGACAACCAGAACCTAATTCCGGTCTCGCTAGACCTGATCGTCCGAGATGGAAACGCTTGGCGCTTCCATCGAGGGCGTGAATCAGACTCTCAAACAAGAGCTTAGAGCAGGCCACTGTGGCATGAGCCGATTCCATGTAAGTTGAACCTGCTCTAGGCTGGCCGCAATGCGCGCCCACGTCGTTGCATTGAAGCCCTCTCGATTTCGTCCACTTCGTCCACACGGTAGTTGCATGCGGGGCAACGCCGGACGCCGATGCGCATAGGGAAATGCGCACGGGCCGCGACGACGAGGACGCGGCCCGTTGATCGATCGGTTTGGTCAAAACTGGTCGCAGGGTCAGCCACTCACGCGAGCGGCAACGGCACCCTGCAAGGTCAATCACCGTTCCAGAACGAGAAGACCGGTGGCCAAGACGGCTTCACTTCCTTGTTGCGCCGATTGCCTGTGCGCTGCTGGCGTTGTGCGCGCGCGGCTGCCGGCCCATATGCCGGTCCGCCCAGCAAATTGCGCTCGTTAGCTGACAACATCTTCTGTGACGTCCCTGAGGCAGCGCCGAACGCCAGTGCATCGTCAGTGTTCTGCGCCACCCGCGTCGTCGACGAACGCTTGGTAAACGACGAGCTATCGTTACGCGTCGACTTCTCGATTTCCTCGACCTTGCGCTTGTGGATGCGCGCAGGGTCGTTATTGGCGATTGCCTGCAGCGATTTGCCAGCAAGCGCATCCATCACACGCCGATCATGGCCATAGACGTCGGGCAGCTTCGCGAACCCGCCGCGACCATCGGAGACGAGTGTGAAATAGACATTGTGGACCGGAATAGGCTTTTCGAAGTCGACGCGATTGTTCTCTTTGCCGCGGCGATCGAGATAGGTGCCAATCAACGCGATATCCCAACCCTGCACCTGGGAGAAGATCACTTCTGCCAGCTTGCGTGGCTGGCGCACGCGAATGCAGCCATGACTGAACGTGCGCTCGGAATTGGCGAACAGATCGCGCGACGTCGTATCGTGCATGTAGACCGAATGCGGGTTGGGGAACATGAACTTCATTTCGCCAAGCGGGTTCCAGGAGCCCGGCCCCTGCACGATGTTGAGATAACGGATGTCGGTGTTCTCCCAGCGGATGCTGCCCGGATCGATCTCCTTGCCGTCCTTGAGGATCTTCATGCCGCGTCGATCCAGCACATCGTGATCGCCTTCGCGCAGTTTGGGCAGGAGATCGGTGATCTTGATCGAATTCGGCACGCCCCACTGCGGCTTGAAGACGATGTGATCCATCTTGTCGGAGAAGATCGGAGTCTGCTGGTCGGTCTGGCCGACGATGATGCGCTCGCGGTGGATGACGCTCTTGTTCTTGACAACGCGAGTCTCGAACTCGGGAATGTTGTTCCAGATGTGGACCTCGCCCAAGTCGCGCGGCAACCAGCGCCACCGCAGCATGTTGGCCTCGATCAAACGCACCTCGGGCAGCTTGGCCGGCGGCCGCGGCGCATTGAGAAGCGCCCTCACGTCGTCGTTGATCTCTCGGCGGCCGGTCTTGCCGTTGCGACGCAGATAGGTGCGGATGGCATTACCGAGTTCCTTGTCCAACACCGTGGCCCTGACGCCATCGGCCGGCACGCCCAGCCGTTCGCGGACCATTGCGACCTGCGGATCGTCGGCCCCCAATGCCAAAGCCGGACCGGACGGAATCGCCGGCGGCACGATCGCCGATAGCGGCGCGCGCCTGCCCTTCGACGCCAGATAGGCTTGGCGAAGCTGCTCGAACTCGGGATGGGTCGGGTGCAATTTGCGCAGCGCTGCTCCCGGATCTGCGGCCGACGAGATCATGGCCAGCAGCGCACCGGGCTCGGGAACCTCGGGCTTGTGATCGAGCCACAGGCTGATGTCGTTTGGCTCGAACCGGGTGCCGAACGCCTCGTTGGCATAACCCAATACCGCCAGCGACATGGCGAGTTCGTTGCTGGCCAGCACATCAGCGTCGCCCGTTTCGAGCCTTGGCACAGGGATGCGCTGCGGATCGATGGCATAGTCGTCGGACTTGGCGATCTCGGCCAGAACCTGATGCACCGACGGCTTATACTGAGTGCCGGTCAGCCAGAATGGCCCGGCCATGTCGCTCGCATAGAGCGTACCGAACTCGTCCAACAACGCCTGCCGACGCACGTCGCCAACCGCGCTCGTCTTCAACTTTGTGATTTCTTCCAGAATCTTGGCGCGAACCGCATCAACCTCGAAGGGCGGCAACGCCGGCACGGCTTGCGCCTGCTTCGATGCCTCGAACTCTGCCTGTGACAGCCTTCTGGCAGGCAGCGGCGGCTTGACGATGGGCTTGCCCACCGGGATGTCATCCGTCCACAGCCGCACGACGCGCTCCTGTGCAACGGCGGTCTGCGATTGAAAAGCACACACAAAAACAGCACCTAACAGCGCTGATGTCAGACTACGCATCACCATGCCACCACTCAAGTAGAAAGCCACTGTCAGCGGGCCCCGAGAGTCCCCCGCCACACCGTGATACCGCCTTAATGCCACGTCGCAGCGTTCCATGCATCCGCTTTTGTCGTCAGAAGTTTAACTCCCTGGAGTTGACATTCTGAATGCAGAGAATTGTCGCACAGGCAAGGACTTTTTGCGATGCGGTAATCATTGCCCGGTGGCACCAGGACGGCAAGTGCCCAACGCGCCGAAAGCCGGCGTTGTTCCGTTGACCTCCAACGAAGTGAGACGATTTTGCGTTGGCCGCTGCGGGAGCCGTACCACCGCCACTCGCTTTCGCCCCACATGCAGCCGATCCGGAGCGGCCCGGCTCACCGCATGCCAGCCGCCAAGGGTTACAGCGTTCCAGCAGCAATCGAGCCTTCAGACGTCGCCTCGCAGCCTCGAGCTCCAGCATACTGCTCCAGCACACCTTGTCGCCGTGCTCAACATGAGCAAGAACTGAACAATGCTGATGGCGCAGGGGCCGCTCGCGACATGAACCTGTTCACGCCCCATCAGGGCAGTCAGTCGCAAACGCCGTTTCTCAGGCTTGGCGGACCAAAAAGGGGGAAAGACGAAATGCCGGTAACGCGAGGCAAGCAGCAGACCACAGGTCTGGTTGGCGTGTTGATGGCCGTACTCATCATGTGCGCCACCCTGGCGACACCGGCACTGGCGGCAGCACCGACGGCTGCGCCCGAGCCGATCTACTTGCTCGACGTGCCCGTCGACTTCATCCTGTTCGGACTGACGTTGATCGGCGTCGCCGTATTCCATCATCACACACTTTACGTCGCTCTTTCGGGCCTCGCTGCGATCACGCTCTACAAGGTGTTGTTCACCGGCTTCAAGTTCGGCACCGGGCTCGCCGGTTTCGCTGGCCATATGGCGCATGAGTGGGTGGTTCTCGCCAACCTGTTTTTGTTGCTCATGGGATTCGCGCTGCTGTCACGCCACTTCGAGCGGAGCAACGTGCCCGAGGTGATGCCAGCGATCCTGCCCGATGATTGGAAGGGCGCTTTCGCGCTGCTCGCCATCGTCTTCGTGCTGTCGGCGTTTCTCGACAATATCGCCGCGGCGCTGATCGGCGGCACCATGGCCAAGCACGTGTTCCGCTCGAAGGTGCACATCGGCTATCTGGCTGCGGTCGTGGCAGCCTCGAATGCAGGTGGTGCGGGCAGCGTGGTCGGCGACACCACCACCACCATGATGTGGATCGACGGCGTGTCGCCACTGCATGTGATCGATGCCTATGTGGCGGCAATCGTCGCGCTGTTCGTGTTCGGCATTCCAGCCGCCTTCCAGCAGCACCGCTTTCAGCCCATCGTCAAGGATGCGCCGGCCGGGGTCCGCATCGAATGGACGCGCGTCGCCATCGTCTTTGCGATCCTGGTCACGGCGATTGCCGCCAACGTCACCGCCAACTTGAAGTTTCCCGCTGTTCTGGATGCCCTGCCGGTGCTCGGCCTCGCCGTATGGGCCGCACTGCTAGCGACCGGCATCGTGCGTCGTCCGGACTGGGAGATCATGCCCGAAACATTCTGGGGAACTCTGTTTTTGCTGGCGCTCGTCACTTGCGCCTCGATGATGCCGGTTGAGAAGCTGCCCGTCGCCTCATGGCAATCGTCCCTCACGCTCGGCTTCGTCTCCTCGATCTTCGACAATATTCCGCTTACCGCGCTGGCCTTGAAGCAGGGCGGCTATGATTGGGGCATGCTCGCATTCGCGGTCGGCTTCGGCGGCTCGATGACGTGGTTCGGCTCATCGGCGGGTGTCGCCATCTCCAACATCTATCCCGAGGCACGTTCCGTCGTGGCATGGGTCAAAGCCGGATGGCATGTGATTTTGGGCTACATCGTCGGCTTCTTCGTGTTGCTGGCGCTACTCGGCTGGAATCCCGATACGCACCACAAAAAGACGTCCGAGTTGAGCCCGAGCGTTATCGCCACCACTGTGAGCGGCGGAGCGAACATTGCGTCGGTGCGGTGAGCATTTGCAGGACGAGCCGGAGCACGTCACCCGGCCTGACCAACACTGCTGCGTGCCATTGCGGAACAGGAGGCAACTGGCAGGAAACTTGCGGAGACAAGTCGTTTTCCCTGCCCCCAAGGGGGCTCGACGTCGCCCGGAGTCCGCCCGATGTCTCAGTTTGCGTCCCTGCTCGCCGCCGCTGCCGCGACCACTTCGATCTATTCGGATTATCCCGGTTTCGTCGACACGAGCTCGCATGTCGAAGCCTACATCGATAAAGGGCCAATTCTGGAGCTCATCATCAAATGCCCGCAAGGCGCTGGAATCGTCTCCTACTCCAAGCTCGAGCGGCTTTATTGCTCGTCCAAACGCGATTGCTTCGTCACCCTCAAATCCGCGTCCAGGAGCACCTGCGAGTGAGCCAGCAATGGCGGCGCGCAAAATTTTAGGCCCGTGATCGTATAAACTGCACACGCCGGAAGTTTCCAAACATTAAGCGCGTGTCGCAAAGCGAGGCCGAAGTCACCTTTGGTTAGGAGTTGAGCATTAGAGTCAAACCCGTCGGAGCCAGCCGAGGGAGTCTGAGCAATGTGGCGGTCAGACTTTTACGCCAACCAAGTTGAATCCGAAGTCTATCTCGACTTTGCTGCCGAAGAATTCGCTGCTGAAAAGAACCTCGCAGCCGAGTCGCTGCTGATCAGGGCGCTGGTGCAAGAAATTCACACCGCCGCACAGCTTACCGCCGGCACCGCCAGCGCAATCAACATGACGCTTCGTTCGCTGCCGACGCGCGCGCTGAGCGATGCCAGCGCTCTGATTGCCGATTTTCCTGCCCGCCTGGATAACTGGCCCCAGCGCATCCTCGAGGAAGAGCTGTCGGCGGATACGCTGGAGGGCATCGCCGGCTTCTACGCCGCATTCCGTCGCGCACGCGAGCGGTTGGCGCTCTTTGAAGTCGAGGCAAAACAGATCGGACTGGGACGCGCCAGCACCCTCCATCTGGCGCCGCTGACGACGAACTGGAGGCTCACCGCCCGGCTTGCCCGCATGGCCTCTAGCGACGTGACGCGCGATGCCAAAGACATTCTGCCAGATGAATCGATTGCCAACACCCGGATCCTCGATGCCGCGCTGACGCGCATCATCGCGGGCGAAGCCGTGTGTTGTCAGAGCGACGGCACGATCATTGTGCCGGCCTTGTCGGAGCGCCGACGTGCGCCGCGCCGTTCGCTACTGCAGACCGCTCAGATCCGCGCCGGTTCAAGCGCGTTCACCGCATTTGCCCGCGACGTCTCCTCGGACGGCATGGGCCTGACGCGCATGCCCAAGCTTGCCATCGGCACAAAGTTGATGGTCGAGTTGTCGTGCGGGCGCACGTTGAGCGGCACTATCGCCTGGAGCGATGGCATCAACACCGGTATGCGCTTCGATTGCCCGTTGCGCCTGACCGATCCGTTGATCTTCGGCTGACACTGCGGCCTCAGTATCGGCAGTCACCAATACGTGCGGCACCCCACGCGACAGCTTGTGCGAAGCACAATCCATTAACTCGAAGCGCGTGCCCCCCAACAATGCCGGCACGGATTTCCGCAAACACTCGTGCTGTATTCGCGAGGGAATAGCTCTGGTGAATATTGGCTCACAATTGCGTAAGATTGAACACCGATGCACCTAAGTACACTTGACCCTTGCAGCATCTCGGCGCGAACTGACCCGACACAAGAAAAGCCTAGCCAAACAAGGGAGGAACCATGCACAGGGCGTTGGTCATCGATCCGGGCAAGTGCACGGGCTGCAAGCAATGCGAAATGGCTTGCTCTTACGTCAAGGAAGGCGAGTTCAACGTTTCCAAGTCCCGCATCCGCGTCTTCGATTTTCACACCGAGGCACGCTTCGTGCCTTATACGTGCACGCAATGTGCGGAAGCCTGGTGCCAGCAGGCCTGCCCGGTAAACGCCATCACCACCAACGCCGACGGCATCAAGATCGTGCATGAGAACCTGTGCGTGGGCTGCAAGGTGTGCACCATTGCCTGCCCGTTCGGCACGGTGAACTACAACGCATCGACCGGCAAGGTCATCAAGTGCGACACCTGCCTTGGCAGCCCGGCATGCGCCGATGCCTGCCCAACTGGCGCGATCACCTTCCAGGATGTCGAGCAGGCTGGCTTCGACAAGATGAAGGTGTGGGCCACGCAGGCCGCGCATTCGACCTCGACACAGGGCCCGAACACACCTGCAGCGAAGGGCTGAGCCCTCGCCCGCAGCGGGTGACATGCGAGCGCTGCCCGTGGCACTCACCACACAAGGCAGCAGGCGACGAGAACGAAGCCGATAACGAAACAATGATAGCGGCGCGCCAGGCGCGGACCGCACAAATGGGAGAAGCCGATGGGATGGAATCGCAAGATCCTGCGGGTCAACCTCACCGATGGCACCATCAAGACTGAACCGCTCAACATGGATTGGGCGCAAAAGTATCTAGGCCAGCGCGGGCTCGCGACCAAGTATCTGGTCGAAGAGATCGACCCCAAGGTCGACCCGTTGAGCCCAGCCAACAAGATGATCTTCGCCACCGGCCCACTGACGGGCACCGCCGCTTCCACTGGCGGGCGCTATTCGGTCATCACCAAGGGCGCGCTGACGAACGCGATTGCCTGCTCCAACTCGGGCGGCTACTTCGGCGCCGAGCTCAAGTTTGCCGGCTGGGACATGATCATCTTCGAGGGTAAGTCACCCAAGCCCGTCTACCTCACCGTGTTCGACGACAAGGTGGAGCTACGCGACGCCTCCGAGATCTGGGGCAAGAGCGTGTGGGACGCCGACGAGTGGATCAAGAAGCGCCACCAGGACCCGATGATGCATATCTCGGCGATCGGCGTCGCCGGCGAGAACCAGGTGCTCTACTCGTGCATCGTCAACGATCTTCACCGTGCGGCCGGCCGCTCCGGCGTCGGCGCCGTGATGGGATCGAAAAACTTGAAGGCGGTGGCCGTGCGCGGCACCGGCGGCGTCAAGGTCAAGGACGGCATGCGCTTCCTGAAGGCCGCCAATGCGGGCAAGAAGGTGCTGCAACAGAATGCCGTGACCGGCGCCGGCCTGCCGACCTATGGCACGCAGGTGCTGATGAACGTGATCAACGAGGCCGGCGCCATGCCGACCCGCAACCATCGCGAAGTGCAGTTCGAAGGCGCACACGATATTTCCGCCGAGGCGATGGCTACTCCGCGCAAGTCCGACGGGCAGAAGAACCTGCAGACCAATCAGGCCTGCTTCGGCTGCACCATCGCATGCGGTCGAATCTCCAAGATCGACGAGAAGCACTTCTCGATCCAGAACAAGCCGCAGTACTGGCACGCGTCGGGCGGCCTTGAGTACGAGGCGGCCTGGGCGCTCGGGTCCAACACCGGCATCGACGATCTCGAGGCGCTGACGATGGTCAACTTCGTCTGCAACGAGCAGGGTCTTGACCCGATCTCTTTCGGTGCGACCGTCTCGGCGGCGATGGAGCTCTATGACCTTGGCCTCATCACCAAGGAGACCACCGGCGGCATCGAACTCAAGTTCGGTTCCGCGGAAGCACTGGTGAAGTGCGTGGAGCTGACCGGCAAGGCGGAAGGCTTCGGCAAAGAGCTGGGGCTCGGCTCGCTGCGCCTGTGCCAGAAGTATGGCCGTCCCGACCTGTCGATGTCCGTCAAGGGCCAGGAATTCCCGGCCTACGATTCACGCGGCATCCAGGGCATGGGTCTGACCTATGCCACCTCCAACCGTGGCGCCTGCCACCTGCGCTCCTACACCGTGTCGTCGGAAATTCTCGGCATACCCGAGAAGACCGATCCGCTGGCGACCGAGGGCAAGCCGGCGCTCGTCAAAGCCTTCCAGGATGCAACCGCTGCGGTCGATTCCTCGGGCGTGTGCGTCTTCACGACCTTCGCTTGGACGCTCAACGACATCGCGCCTCAGGTCGATGCCGCCTGCGAAGGCGAGTGGACGCCCGAACGCATGCTGGAGATGGGCGAGCGCATCTGGAACATGGAGCGCATTTTCAACAACAAGGCCGGCTTCACGGCCAAGGACGACAACTTGCCACCGCGGCTCTTGAACGAGCCGGCCAAGACCGGCCCGGCCAAAGGTCTCGTCAACGGCCTGGAAAAGATGCTGCCCGAGTACTACGCGCTGCGCGGCTGGACCAACGAGGGCGTGCCAACCAATGAGACAGTGACGCGCCTGGCGCTATGATGGCTGTTCCTGTTCCCTTTCCCCATGCTTTACACCGGCATGAGGAAAGGGACGTCGGGCCCAAGAGCTTCAATGGACAGCCTCACGCTTTTTGGTTTGGTAGCCGTCTCGGCGATGCTGGTGTTCTACGCGCTCGAGGCTCGCCATCCGCACTATGTGCTCGCCTTTGCAGGTGCATGCCTTGCAGCATCGGCATACGGCTTCCTGCAAGGCGCATGGCCGTTCGGTGTCGTTGAGGCGATATGGTCGGGCGTTGCAATGAAGCGCTGGTACGAGCGCATTCATACGAAATGAAGACGACCCCAACGGGAGATCAACGATGAACTACGTCGTGCTCGGAGCCGGCCCTGCTGGAGTCACCGCCGCCGAAACTCTGCGCAGTCTCGACAAGAAGGCCACGATCACGATGATCGGCGGCGAAGACGAGCCGCAACCCTACTCGCGCATGGCAATTCCCTATTACATCTACGGCAAGATCGGTGAGAAAGGCACTTACCTGCGCCAAGAGCCCGGCCACTACCAGCGGCTCGGCATCGACTATCGCGTCGGCCGCTGCGGCGGCATCGATAGCCGCGCCAAGAAGCTCTACCTGGCCAACGGTGAGACGCTTGCCTACGACAAGCTGCTGATCGCCACAGGTGCCTCGCCCATCATTCCGCGCATGCCGGGTTCCAATCTGGAGGGCGTGCACACCTGCTGGACGCTGAACGACGCGCGCGAGATCCTGAAGCATGCCGACAAGGGTTCGCCCGTGGTGCTCGTTGGCGCCGGCTTCATCGGCTCGATCATCCTGGAGGCGCTCTACCTCAGGGGCTGCAAGATCACCATCGTCGAATACGCGCCGCGCATGGTGGCGCGCATGATGGACGAGACTGCTGGCGGCATGCTCGGCCGCTGGTGCACGAAGAAGGGCGTCAATGTTCTGGTCAACACCAAGGTCGATGGCATCCGGCAGGGCTCGGACCAGCCCGGCGCCAAGTTGACCGTCGACCTGTCGAACGGCCAGTCGGCCGGCGCGGCACTTGTCGTGCTCGCGGTCGGTGTGCGCTCCAACACCGGCTTCCTCGTCGGCTCGGGCGTGGAGACCAACGTCGGCATCAAGGTCGACAATCACCTGCAAACCACCGCTCCCGACATCTACGCGGCCGGCGATTGCTGCGAGGGCATCGACTATTCGACCGGCAAGCCCGACATGCTGGCAATCCAGCCGGTGGCTGTGGAGCATGGTCGGCTGGCGGCCCTCAACATGGCCGGCCACACCACCCCCCACAAAGGCTCGCTCAACATGAACGTGCTCGACACCATGGGGCTCATTTCCTCCTCCTTCGGGCTGTGGCAGGGCGCGCCGCTCGGCAAGACCGCCAAACTGATCGACGAGGACAAGTTCAAATACCTGAAGCTCGAGTTCGAAGGCGACCGGCTGGTCGGTGCGCAATGTGTCGGCATGACCGATCACGTCGGTATGCTGCGCGGCCTGATCCAGACCGGCCTGAAGCTCGGCATCTGGCGCGACCGGCTGCTGGAGGCACCCGAGCGGCTGCGCGAGGCCTATATCGCCGTCGCCCAGGGCAAACCCGGTTTTGGACCGGCTGGTCCGCACGTCAACACGCCCGCCGCCAAAGCCAGCTGAGTGCAGGAGAAAGTTAGCCGCTGTGACGCAGATGGCCACAATCTCCGTGACGCTGAAGCTCTACGCCTCGCTTGGCGCCTACCTGCCGGCTGGCCACGCGCGCAATGAAGCGTCCGTCGCGATCGCCGAAGGCACCACTATCCAGGCCCTCCTCGATGCCCATAACGTGCCGCGCGAAGCCTGCCACCTGGTGCTGCTCAACGGCGTCTTTCAGCCACCGGGATCGCGCGCGGGGGTGCGCCTCAAATCTGGCGACGCCGTTGCCGTCTGGCCGCCCGTAGCCGGCGGCTGAAACTGCCGCTTCACCCCATTTCCGCGCAGCGATTGCAGCCGCCCCGTGGCTGTGGCAGGCTCCCCGCCCACGAAGCCCGCACTCCGAGCCGGTTCCCGCAGCGCATCCGCGCGGTCCCGGCGACAGCGACGGTGCCGGCAGTGGATCGGGAGAACGCATCTTGGCCGACCAACAGCCCGCACAAGGGACATGCGGCATCAGGTCTGCCGCCAGCGCCCAGGCAGGCACCAGCGCGGCGGTGGCTGAAATCGGGCTGCAGCTCGGCAAAGGGCCATTCCAGCACATCATCGTGCTCTATTCGCCCGCACACAACGCCAAGCTTGTCGCGGAGTTGTTCCGCAATGCCTATCCGGGCGCCGAGATCAGCGGCTGCTCCACCTCCGGCGAGATCACACCCAAAGGCATGATGCAGGGCGGCATCGTCGCCATCGCCTTCCCTGTGGAAGGGTTCCGCGTCGTCGCCGATGTGATTGCGGAATTCGACGGTTCCGGCGTCGAGCAGGCGAGCGATCTGGCGCGCAAACTAAAGCTGCGCTTTGGCGCCGGCCAGCCGATGCGCGACCGTGTCTTCGCCCTGATGCTCGTCGATGGATTGTCGAATGCGGAGGAAATGCTGATCGCGGCCGTGCACTGGGCGATGGACGATGTGCAGCTGATCGGCGGCTCTGCCGGCGACGACCTGGCATTCCGCGAAACCTCACTCATCCACAATGGCCGCATAAAGCAGCATGCCGCGTTGCTGATCCTGGTCGAGAGCCATTTCCCGTTCCAGGTCTTCAAATCGCAGAACTTCGAGCCAACCGGCGCCAAGCTCGTCGTCACCGCTGCCGACACTGAAAAGCGCATCGTCTACGAACTCAACGCGGAGCCCGCCGCGCAGGAGTATGCCGCCGCGATCGGCCTATTGCCGCATGACCTGGGGCCGTTCAGCTTCGCCTCCTATCCGCTCGTGGTGCGCGTCGGCGGCGACTACTATTGCCGCTCGATCCGCAACATGAACCAGGATGGCAGCCTGACCTTCTTCTGCGCCATCGACGAAGGCCTCGTCTTCACCATCGCCAGCCCGCAGGACATGGTGCAATCGACACTGGCGACATTGCAAAGCGTGGAACGTTCGCTCGGGCGTATCGATACGGTGCTGGGCTTCGATTGCATCCTTCGCCGGCTCGATGCCGAGAACCGGCAGATCCGCCATCAGCTGAACGACATCTACAGCCGCTTTCATGTGGTCGGCTTTCACACCTATGGCGAACAATATAATGCCATGCACCTCAACCAGACCCTGACAGGCATCGCCTTCGGATGCCGCCGGTCTCAGGTAGCGCCGTGAGCCACTCTACGATCAGCCCTGGACTTGATGAGTCGGAACAGTTGCGGCTACGGCTCGAGCGGCGCATCGACAAGCTCGAACGCATCAACGCCGCGCTCATGAACCGTGTCGAGCGCTCGCTGGATCAGCAGGCCAATGCCTTCTCCATGTTCCAGACAGCCATCGGCCTCGAGAGTCAGGTGCGCGTGCGCACTGAAGAATTGAAGACGGCACTCGACAAACTCGAAGTCGCCAACCAGGAGCTGACGATCGCGCGCGATGGCGCCGAGCGCGCCAACAGCGTCAAGACGCGCTTCTTTACCGCCGTCAGCCACGATGTGTTGCAGCCGTTGCACGCCGCCCAACTCTCGTTGTCGGCCTTGATTCACGGGGCGCAGTCAGAAGAACAGCGTCGGCTCGCCGACCAGATCGACCACGCGCTCGCCTCGATCGAGGAATTGCTGCGCACCATGCTCGATCTGTCGAAGCTCGAAGCCGGCGTCATCAAACCCAATGTCGAGCCGATCGCGTTGGAGCCACTGTTCCAGTCCCTGGAACGCGACTTGCGCCCGTTGCTCGACGCCAAGGGCTTGCGCTTTCGCCTCCATTGCGATGGCTTGGCCGTGCACTCCGATCCGCTAATGCTGCGGAGGATCTTGCAGAACCTGCTTGCCAACGCTCTGCATTATACGCGCCGCGGCGGCATTCTGATCGGCGCACGCCGCCGCGGCGCAAACGTCATCGTTCAGATCTGGGATACGGGGCCCGGAATACCGGAAGCGGAACGCGAGCGCATTTTCGAGGAGTTCCAGCGCGGTTCAACCTCACTGGACGCACATCGCGGCGGCTTCGGGCTTGGCTTGTCGATCGTCACACGCATGGCGCAGACGCTCGAACACCCGCTCAGCCTGTGCACGCGTGTCGGCCAAGGAACGCGCTTTTCATTGACCGCTCCCGCCGCGACCGCGCAACCGCTGGCAGCTCCCGAAGCGCAAGACCAGTTGCAGGCGAAGGCCCAGGCATTCGGCCTCGCCTCGACGCGCGTTCTCGTCATCGACAACGATCCGTTGGTTCTGCAGTCGATGCAGGCGCTGCTGGTGCGCTGGTCGTGCCAGGTCGTTGCCGTTCGTAGTCTTGACGAGTTGGAGACGCTCATTGCCGAAGGCGGCGCCATGCCCGATATCGCGCTGGCCGATTATCATCTCGACTTAGGCGAGCTTGGCACTGGGGCGATCAGGCGGCTGCGCGAGGCATTCGGCGCACGCTTTCCGGCCATCGTCATTACCGCCGACCGCGCTACGGAAATCGCCGACGAGGCCCGCAGCCTTGGCTGCGACGTACTCTACAAACCAGTGCGGCCGGCAGAACTGCGCGCGCTGATGCAGCATCTTTTGAACTAGAGCAGGTCCAACGCACATGGAATCGCCTCGTGCCTGGTGGCCTGCTCTAAGTCTTTGATTGAGAGTCTGATTCACGCACTCTATGGAAACGAATGCGTTTCCATCTCAGACGATCAGGCTCTTGTTGCACTCGGACAGAGCGCAAAATGCTGCGGCCCCTGCTTCACGCGCAAGGGCCGCTGAGCGTTCATTGTGATGGGTCAAGGCCGCGCTTATTGCCAGCCAAGGACCTGCATGATGGCCGGGCCCATGATGACCACGAACAGAACCGGCAGGAAGAACACGATCATCGGCACCGTC
>CAZLHQ010000035.1:0-23431 GCA_964559355.1 uncultured Hyphomicrobiaceae bacterium | reverse complement strand
CACGCGACCCCATCATTACGAATGATGTGCTCTACCGGCTGAGCTAAAGCGGCGTTTGCAACGGTATCGAGGCCGAGGGAATACCCCGCGCGCCTGACGAATGCAAGTGATCAGGCTGGTGTGCTCCCCAGTCTCGGCTGGCCCGGTGCCAAGGCCCTTGACCGCCTCATGAAATGCTCGCGCCGCGCATGGATTGCCAATGGCCGTCCCGGACCCAATTTGCGCCGGTTGAAGCCCCACGCGCCCATACCGCTCGCGAACAGTCCTGATGCTCGCCGAGCCAAGACATTTTGCGAACTCGATGACGTGGCGGCACGCGCTACCACTTCGTCACATAGCGCGGCATCGCGCGGCTCGGTTCCTCGGTATCGGCGGCGTCCGGCCCCGGATCATCGGGCGCGCGCGGCGAAACAAAGATCTTCGTTTCCGAGGATTTCTCGGCGGGCTTTGCTTCGCTGCTCGCCGATTTGCCGTTGTTGGTCGATGCTGCCACGGTGGCTGATTGCGGCCGTGCTGCAACCGATACCACGGTCTTGGCCTCGATCGCCGCGCCCTTTTCGGCAGCCTTGACGATCACAACCGGTGGGGCCGGCAGCGTGGCGGCCGGAGTGCTTGTTGCCCCCGCAGCGGGCGCTGCAGCCTTCGGCACAGCTGTGTTGGGCGCGGGAGCCGTCGTCGCCGATTTGGCAGGCGTCGATGGCGAAGCAACCGCGGTCGATGCGGTTGTGGTCGCGGCGTCGGCGGCCTTGTCTGCAACGGGAGCAGCGGATTTGACGGGCGTCGCAACGCTGGAGGCCACGGCAGTGGTGGTTGCAGCCGAAGCCGGTGATGGAGCCGAAGCCGGTGATGGAGCCGGTTCCGGTGATGTTGGCGTTGTGGCCTGCGGGGCCGCTTTTATCGGTGCGACGGCAGCGGTGACGGGTTCGGCATCGACGACCTCGGCCGCTGGCGCCGCCTTGGGTCGCGGTGCGGTTGCGGGTTGACGCGCCGCCTGTGCTTCTGGTGCTTTGGCGGTCGCAGACGGCGCAACCGCGGTTGCTTTGCCTGCAGCGGCCTCGACCTCGATCGGCTTTGCTTCGATCGCTTCCAACGGTGCGCCGAGGGCCACCAGCTCCTCGAGCTTTTCCGCCAGCAGGTCGCCTTCCGAACGCTCCATATGTTCGACGGGTACGCGCCACTGGAATGCATCGAGCTGGCCGGTCACGGGTGAGACTGGCGCCCACGTTTCCGACACGATGCCATCGGCGGTCCAGGCGGGATCGCGCGGCGCATTGACGGCACGCGCCAGCCATTCGCGCACGCGGCCCTTGTCGCCATGCTCCTCCCCCTCGATGCGCGCCATCAAGGTGGCGACGCGCTGTGTCATGCGGCCTTCGAGCAGCGGCTCCAGTGCGGCGCGTGCGGTCGCGAAGTCGCGAGATTCGATGGCTGCTCTTGCCAGCGCAATAGGACTTTCCAGCGAGTTGGGCAGCAGACCGGCAAGCTGCTTGATGCGATCGAGCCGGTCGCGCGGGCTGTCGCCGAGGCGGGCGAACGAATAGGCGGTGGCGAGGTCGGGATGCGGCGACTTGAGCCAGGTCTTCTGCAGAACCTTGGCGGCTTTGGGCGTATTGCCGCGCGAGGCGAGCAGGCGCCCGGCGATGGCTGCAGCCGGCACCAAGCTTGGCGCCAGATTGTGGGCTTCGAGCGCCAGCGACAGTGAGCGGTCGGGATCCTGGTCCTCAGCTTTCTGCGCCTGCGCGGTGAGCAGCACGGCACGGCGGCGGTCGGCGATGTCCTTGTCGATGTGGCCATGCTTCTTGGCGGAGGCGAGCGTTTGCAAGGCGCCGGACCAATCGCTGCTTTTGCACTGCAGGTCGAACAACGCTTCGGTCGACCAGGCAAGTTTCGGATTGAGCGCCAGCGCCCGGTCGGCAAACTGACGGGCGGCCTCGAGCTCGCCTTCGCGATGAGCTTCCAGGAACAGGCCACGCAAGCCCAGTTGCTCGGTATCGGGCTGCGACAGCATGGCCTCGAAAATGCGCCGTGCCGTGGTCTTGTCGCCGGACAGTTGGGCGGCCTGCGCCCGCAGTAGATGCGTCAACGGTTCGTTGGGCAGGGTCTTGCGCGCCTGAATGGCGTAGCGCGTGGCGTTGGTGCGGTCGCCCGCGCCGATGGCGATGATGCCCGAGGATAGCGCGTCGAGGCCACGCTTCTGGCGGCGCTTGTAGAAGTAGTTGCCGACGGTGGCCGGGCTGGTCCAGATTGCGCGCAGCAATGACCACGCCAGAATCGCCACGCCGACGAGGAATGTAAGTGCGACGACGGCATGGAAGACGCTGACCTCGCCCTCGTAGCCTTCCCAGTTGACGACGATGAGGCCGGGGCGGTCGGCAAGCCACGACAGGCCCGTGGCGACGGCAGCGATAGCCAGCAGAAAGACGACGAGACGAAGCATTCGGGACCCCTCACTACCTGGTGGCCGGAGCCGGAGCGGCTGCACTTGCGCCACCCAGGGACGATTTCAACTGGCCTTCGATGTCTTTCAAGGCCTTGTCGACGGCGCTGCGAGCCTCGACCTTGTGCAGGAATGCGGTGGCGGGAGCGCGCGATGCCTGCGGCAGCTTTTCGACCAGCGCCTGGAAATCGGCGATGCGGCCTTCGTCCAGCGCCTTGTCCATGCGCCCGACGATGGCCTCGACGCTGTCGTCGTTGGCGGCGTGATCCACCTTGCGCACGCGAACCACCGATTTGGCGCCCGACAGCAACCGGTCGATGACGCCGCTGTCGGCCTTTTCGGTGGCGGCATCGATCATGCGATGGGTGAGGGGACGGAAGCTCTTTTGCAGTTCCGTCAGCGTCGGCACGCCTTCGGCTTTGTATTTTTCGAGGGCGGCGAGATTGAGCTTGCCGGCGGCGGCCTTCTGCACCTGCGCCAGCTCTTCAGCATAGCCCTGCCCGCGATCGATCGCGCGCTTCATGTTGGCGAGCTCGAGTGACAAGACAATGCGTTCCGCGTTGGACTTGCGGCTTTCTTCGGAGGAGACGACGCCCGTTACATTCGCCTCGAGTGCAGCGACCTTGCCGGCGACCGTTGCGATTGCCGTTGCGATATCCTCTGGCTTGGCGGCAGCCTTGAAGCGGGCGGCAAGATCGCCCTTGATTACGTCGAGCCCGGACGCGAGCTTTCCGGTTTCCTCTTGCACCACGCGTAGCGCCTCGCCGACCCGGTCGGAATCGGCCTTGAAGGCTTCCATACGCTGGTTGAGACGGGCCGCGCCGGTCTTGACATCGGCCATTTCGCGGTCGACGCGCTGAGCGCCGGAGCGCGCGGCTTCGGCTGCCTCGGCAGCCTTGGCGACGCGCGATTCCATTTCCTCGCTGACGCTCTTGCGCAGGGCGGCGAGCTGGTTGGCAAGCGTCTGCTCCAGGTCGGCGAGCTTGCCGGTGACGGCGGCGAGTGCGGGCACCGAGCCTCCGGCCTTGCCGCCGTCGCTGGCGGAGGCGAGCATGGCGAGCTGCTCTTCGAGCCTGGCGATGCGCGGATCAGGCCCGGCGCCGGCTGCGGGTGCTTGCGCCAGCTTTGCGGCCAGCTGCTGCATCTCTTTCTTCAGCTGCTCGTTCGCTTCCGCAGCCGCGGTTGCGCGCGCGGCCATCTGCTCCAACTGCTGCACGCGCGCCTGCGTGGCGGCGAGCTGTTCCTTGACAAGAGTGTCGCCGGACTTGGATGCGGCGCTCTGGCTCTTCTCGAGTGCGGCAAGTCGCGTGTCGAGCTTTTGTGTCGCTTCGCTGGTGGCAGAGTGCAGTGGCAGGCCCAGTTGACCGAGCTGCGGGGCAATCGTGTCGGCGCCGAGCAGCGCCAGGAAGCCACCGAGCAGGCCAGCGGTCGAATGCGAAATGAAGCTGCCAAAGCCGCTGCGGTGCGCCACCGGGGGCGTCGGCTCGGGCTTGTTGGGCGCGGTGGTCGCGGTCGCGGATTTTGCCGCGCCGGTATTGCCGGTATTGATGGGTGCCTTGGTATCGCCGGGCTTTGCCGCGCCTTGCGCTGAGATCGGCGCAGCCTTCGCGGCATCGGGCTTATTGGGAGCGGCGGCCGATGCGGCGGAACCAGCGGCAGACGTCGCGGCACCGGCCGGCGATGTGGGCGACCCGGGTGTGGACGTTGCCGCCTTGGGATCGGCGCCCTTGGTTTCGGCCGCCTTGATCTCGACCGCCTTCAGATCGATCGTCGCATGCGGGCGCTTGGGATCGGCAGCGCGCAGCGGATCTGGCTTTTGATCGTCCTTGTTGTTCGACATGGGACAGGAAACCCTCTACTCGACGCAACTCGAATGAACTTCTACCGGGCGCAAACGCCAGGCGCAGGTCACTTACGCGTCATGCCTTGTTGTTGGTGCCGTCGTTGTTGTCGTTTTCGACTCCGGGGGAAGACAGCGGCGCCGATTGTGCCGCCAGATTGCGGATAAGTACAACCATTTCTTCGACATTTGGCTTGGCCGCGATCAGGATTCGCGATCCGCCGAGGGCGGCCACAATGTCGGCGATTCCCTTTGAGAGACAGAGGTATGCCGCATCACGCGCGGGCACTGCCAGCCCAGCATCTGCAACGAGGCGAATATAAGTTTGCGCCGAAAGCGGCGACATCAGCAGCACTCCGTCGTAACCGCGACGGGCTATGCATCGCTCGACCTCTTCCGGCAATGCGGTCGCCGGGGCGGAGGAATAAACCGTGATCCGCTCAAAAGGCACGTCAGCCTTTGCCAGCGGAGGAATGAGGTCGAAGGAAATCTTGTCGCCAGCGACATGCAACACGGGCCCTGGCAACACCGCGTCGGGCGCGCTGCGGGCGGGCAGGATTTTATCTCTCCACGCGCTGATAATAAGCGGCACCAGATCCTTGGCGGTCGCCGGGCCAACCGTGACGTCGCTAAAGCCCATGGCACGCGCGGCAGCTCCGGTGCCACGGCCCACCACCAGAAGCGGCAGATGCAAGAGGCGCGGCAGGCCAGATGCGAGTGCGAGCGCGCGCAGTCCATTGCGGCTGGTCACGACGAGTGCGGAAATGCCGGCAAGGCTTTGCTCGCTGGGAGCGGTGATGGTGATGTCGAGCAACGGCGCGATGTCGGCGGTGTGGCCCTGCGCCATAAGCTGGGCGCGCATTTCCGATGCGTCGGGCTCGGGTCTGGTGACGAGGATGTGCATCACGCGGGGCATTACGTGGTCAGGGAGAAAAAATTCGGGCCTGCCTGTTGCAACAGCTCGCGCGCGGCATCATCGCCCATCGCGGCTGCGTCGGTCACGGCGCCGGAGCGCGTGGTGGCATGAACGATGCGTCCATCGGGAGTTAAAATCTCGCCGTTGAAGGAGAGGCGGCCGCCTTCGATGCGGGCATACCCGGCGATCGGCGTGCGGCACGATCCTTCGAGCCTTTTGAGGAACGCGCGCTCGGCACTGACGCAGACCGCAGTTTCGGCGTGATCGAGCGGCGCGATCAACGCCGCGGTGGCGGAATCCTTGCTGCGGATCTCGATTGCGATGGCGGCTTGCGCCACTGCGGGCAGCATCTCGCTCGTTGGCACGGCGCGGGTGATGCGCTCGGCAAGTCCCAACCGCTTCAAGCCGGCGCAGGCCAGGAACGTCGCGCCCGCCACACGGTCCTCGAGCTTCTTCAATCGCGTTTGCACGTTGCCGCGAAAGCCGACGACCTCGAGGTCGGGGCGCATGCGGCGGACCTGGGCCTGTCGCCGCAACGAGGAGGTGCCGACGATGGCGCCTTTCGGCATGGCGGCGAGGGAGGGGAATTCCAGGCTGATGAAGGCATCGCGCACGTCCTCGCGCTCCAGCACGGCGCCGATCTTCAGGCCGTCGGGCAGCTCGGTCTGCATGTCCTTCATCGAATGTACGGCGAGGTCGATTTCGTGCGCGATGAGGGCGTCCTCGATCTCTTTGGTGAAGAGGCCCTTGCCGCCGACATCGGCCAGCGGCCGGTCGAGGATGCGGTCTCCCGCGGTCTTGATGACGACGATCTCGAAATCAGCCTCGGGCTTTGCGTGTGCAGCCATCAGGCGGGCGCGCACCTCGTGCGCCTGGGCCAGCGCCAGCGGCGAGCCGCGTGTGCCGATACGGGTCAGGGTCG
This sequence comes from uncultured Hyphomicrobiaceae bacterium, assembly GCA_964559355.1. GTDB lineage: Bacteria > Pseudomonadota > Alphaproteobacteria > Rhizobiales > Hyphomicrobiaceae > JAEUMD01. The sequence continues at coordinate 17,316 of CAZLHQ010000035.1, read as the reverse complement.
CTTGCAAGCGCAGGGCTCCAGATGCTAGGCGGACGACTGTCATAAACCAACGCCGATCGGCGTGGCCAAAGGCTTGCCGCAGAACCGGTTCAAGGCGGTCCAAGTCTCTGGCGCGCGCCATTAATGCCGACTTAGCGCGCGGAACGCAAACGCGCATTGCGCTGGTTTGCATCAGCGGTTTCGCGGTGGCGGCGGCAAGTCGTGCGGCGGGGGTTTCAGGCCAGGGAGAGGCACCGATGCGCACAGTCGTGCTCGGCATTGAAACAAGTTGCGACGAGACCGCCGCTGCGGTGGTCGAGCGCGACGGCAATGGCCGTGGCCGGATCCTGTCGAACGTGGTGCGCTCGCAATGGGAGATGCATTGCGAGTTTGGCGGCGTCGTGCCAGAGATCGCGGCGCGCGCGCATGTCGATTGCCTGGATGCTCTGATCGCGGAGGCGCTGCGGGGTGCAAGTCTGAGCTTCGCGGAACTCGATGCGATTGCAGCAACGGCCGGGCCGGGGCTGATCGGTGGTCTGATTGTCGGCCTTGTGACCGGCAAGGCATTGGCGCTGGCGCATCGAAAGCCGCTGATCGCGGTCAATCACCTGGAAGCGCATGCGCTCACCGTCGGCCTCACCGATGGCTTGCCTCCACCCTACCTGCTGCTGCTCGTATCGGGCGGACACACGCAGCTGCTGCTGGTGGAGGGCGTCGGCCGCTACCGGCGTCTTGGCTCCACGATCGACGATGCGTTGGGCGAGGCTTTCGATAAGACGGCAAAGCTGTTGGGCCTGCCGATGCCGGGTGGACCGGCGGTCGAGGCAGCCGCGCGCACCGGTAACCCGCGTCGCTTCGACTTGCCAAGGCCGATGATGGGACGGCCGCAACCGCATTTCTCATTCGCCGGTCTGAAAACGGCAGTGCGCCATGCAGCTCTTTCGATTGCGCCGCTGAGCGAGCAAGATGTCGCCGATCTGTGTGCGGCGTTCGAAGCGGCGGTGGCCGACAGCGTCGTCGATCGTACATTGCGGGCGATGGAGATCGGTTCCGGTGTGCTTGCGGAAGGCGAGCGGCATCTGGTGGTGGCGGGGGGTGTTGCCGCAAACCTCGCCTTGCGCACCGCGCTTACCGGCCTTGCCGAGCGCCAGGGCTACGCCTGCCATGCCCCGCCCTTGGCCTTGTGCGGAGATAATGCGGCGATGATCGCCTGGGCAGGTGCGCAACGGCTGGCGCTGGGATTGACCGATGGACTCGATGTGCCGGCACGGCCGCGCTGGCCGCTGGACAATGAGGCGGCGCCTGCCCTGGGCGCCGGCATGAAGGGCGCCAAAGCCTGAGCCGCGAGCATGGCAGGCCGTCGCAGTGAATAAAGTTCCCGCTCCCCCATTGCAGGAGAGGTCGAACGGCATAGGCACGCCGAAATGAAGGAAAACCTAGTGTCCCGTTTCCGAAGTTCGCATCCACCCAGCAGCAAGCTCGCGTGCGAACTTCGGAAACAAGAGGGACACTAAAATCAATGAGTTGCTAGTGTGATGGTTCAGAAGTTCGCCATCGTTCGCAGCAACGCCGGAAGCGAACTTCTGAACCATCACACTAGGCGCCATTCTTCTCAAACCGCAGGCATGCTCTACAACTGGAGCAGGATAGTTTGGCCGCCGGATACACGCGGTATTTCAGGTGCAGGCAGAACGGCAGGAACGGGCATGACCATCAGGGTCGACAGCGTCGGTGTTATCGGCGGCGGAGCGTGGGGCACGGCACTGGCGCAGACATTGCGGCTGGCCGGACGCGATGTGGTGTTGTGGGCGCGCGAAGCAGAGGTCGTCACCGACATCAACGAACGACATGTCAACGCCAGCTTCCTTCCGGGTGTGCCGCTGGATGAAAGGCTCCGCGCCACCGGTCGCTTGGCCGATCTGGCGGCCGCCGACGTGATCATGATGGTTGCGCCGGCCCAGCATGTGCGTGCGGTTGCCTCCGAGTTGCGGCCTATGCTGCGGCCGGGCCAGCCCGTCATTAATTGTGCCAAGGGCATCGAGCAGGCGAGCGGCAAGCTGATGGGACAGGTGCTGGCCGAGGCGCTGCCGGATGCAACGCTTGCCGCACTTTCGGGGCCGAGCTTTGCCGCAGACGTGGCACGCGGTCTGCCCACCGCCCTCACCATCGCTTGTGATCGCGAGGACACCGGGCGGGTATTGGCGCAGGCGCTCGGCTATCGTCAGTTTCGTCTTTATTGGTCGCGCGACAGGCTCGGCGTCGAGATCGGCGGCGCGGTCAAGAACGTGCTGGCGATCGCCGCGGGCATCGTGGCGGGAAAGGGCCTGGGCGCCAGCGCGCATGCGGCCCTGGTGGCGCGCGGGTTTGCAGAGTTGCGCCGGTTCGGCGGCGCTTTCGGGGCCGAGCCCGAGACCATGATGGGGCTTTCTGGATTGGGCGACCTGATCCTCACCTGCGGCAGCCCGCAATCGCGCAACATGAGTCTCGGCAGGGCGCTGGGAGAGGGCAAGTCGCTGGATGAAATCCTGGGCGCCCGGCGCGCCGTGACGGAGGGTGTTTGGACGGCCGCCGCCGTGGTACGTCTGGCCCATACGAAGGCGATTGAAATGCCGATCTGCGAGGCCGTGCACGCAATCGTCGAAGGCAAGGCGACTGTCGATGACGCGATCGCCGCACTCTTGTCGCGTCCATTCAAGGCCGAGGGGTAATTGCCGCAAATCTAGGCAATTGTGGAAAACGAGGTGGAAAAATGAGTTCCGATACCAAAGAAGATCGCTTCAACATGTCGATGAGAAAATTCTTGAAGCAGGTCGGCGTGACATCGCAGCAGAATATCGAGCGCATTGTGCGCGAGGGTAATCTCGCCGGCAAAGGCAAGCTCAAGGTGCGCATGGTGCTGACCGCGGAGGGGACTTCGCTCAATCATGTCGTCGAGGAGGAGATCGATCTGGAGTAGCGGCCAGCATAGCGCTCCGCATTGCCAAGTCGGATCCCGCACAGCCAACCGGACCAACCCGTGCGGCCCGCTGCGATTAATCAGTAGTGTGGCCTAATTGCTTGTTGATCGATATCCAGCCAACTGCGAATATTCCAAATTATAGATTGGTGAGGCATAAGTTTGAAGTCCTTGGGGCGGCATGTATTTTCAACGCGGTTCATTTTGTCTGCTGGTTGCGCTGCTGACGTTATTTGCATTGCCGATACGGGGTAATGCTGCCGAGGCACAAGCGCCGTCTTCTGTGCCGGCCGCACCGCCAGCAGCGGCGTCGTCACCATTTTCCGGCTACGTGATCTTCGGCGCCACGTCCGACTACGTTTATCGCGGCGTGTCGCTGAGCGGCGAGCGGTCGACCGGGCTCGCGTTCGTAGAGGCTGCCTATAGCGCCTTTTATTTCAACGGTACGTTGATTGGAACCGAGCTCGGAGAAGATGCGCTTGGCCGTAGTATCGGCAATCTGGAGGCCGACGCGACGTTTGGCGTCAGACCCACGATCGGCATCGTCGATTTCAATCTGGGTGTGAAATATACCGGCTATCCCAATGGCCGCGACATCGTCTTCGACACATTGAACCACGCAGAGCGCGATTTCATCGAATTCTTTGCCGGCGGCAAGGTCAATTTCAATGAGACGTTCAGTCTTGGCGGCACGTACTATTGGACTCCGAACTTCTACTATGAGACGGGCGATGTGACGACGCTGGAACTGCAGGCGGCGGTGGTCTTGCCGACGCTGTTCAATGTGCAGTCGCGCCTGACATCGTCGGCAGGCCATGTGCGCAGCGAGGCGCGCGACGTCGTCAGCCCCGGACACGGCTATTCCTATTTCAATGCCGGCATCGAGGGTCAGCTCGATCGCCTCGTATTCGATGTGAGATACTGGACGACCGACGTCAGCAATATCGACGAGTTCGATCGCAGGCTGGTGGTGTCGCTCGGTATCAAGCTTCCTTGAGTGCTGTGTTTTCGCGGCTCTTCCGAGCTAACGCGACTGCGCGGCGGGTCTTGTCCTACCCCACTCCGAAAGCCAGGGGCGCGCCCTTGGTGGTCGGATTGCGCCTGTGAAATTGCTAACGATCGCTACGGTTCGATGTCCCAGCAAATTCTTGTCGTCCGATCTCCCGTCATCACGGCTGCGGCATTCCTGATCGCCATCGGGTTCGGCGTCTCATTGCCATTGATCTCCTTGCGCGTCGAGGCGACGGGCGTTTCTGGCGCATGGATCGGTCTCAATGCGGCCATGCCGGCTCTGGGCTGGATCACCGGCTCGGCGCTATTGCCGTTTTTGCAGATCAGGCTCGGCGTGCCGTTCAAGCGGCTGTTGCAGATGTTCCTGGGTCTCGGCCTCATGGCGCTATTCGGCCTGCGTTACGCCGATGGCTATGCGGAGATGACCGCGTTGCGATTCCTGTTCGGCGGCGCCATCGGCGTCGTATTCCGCTTGATCGAGTTCTGGATCAACGACGTGACGGGGAAGGATGACCGCGGACGCAATATCGGCATCTACAACATTCTGTTCATGGTCGGACTTATCATCGGCTCGATGCTGCAGCCGTTGTTTGGTGTGATGGGCTGGGCCGCGTTCGCTCCGCCGCTGCTGATGATGGTCTTGGGTCTCGTGGCGCTGCAGTTCTGGTCCGGTCAGCCGTCGCCTGCGGTCGAGACGGCGATCCCGCCTTCGGCATACGGCATCGTGCTGTCGGTGCCCGTTGCGCTGCTGTGTGTGCTTGCCTATGGGATTTACGAGTCGGCACCCACCACACTGATGCCCGTCTATGTTCTGAGGAACAATCTCGATAGCGCTACGGCGGCCCACACGCTGACGGCGGCGGCGCTCGGCAATCTCATCCTGCAGTATCCGGTTACTGCGATATCTGACCGAATCGGCCGGACGCTGCCGATGCTCATTTGCGCCTCGACGGTCGCGGCGACTTCGGCAATGATCCCGCAAACGCTCGGCAATGAGGCGCTCTTTCTCGCCGTTGTGGCTCTTTGGGGGGGCGCGGCTGGTACGATGTATTCGATGGCCTTGGCGATGATAGGCGATCGGTTTCATGGCGGGCAGCTGGTGGTTGCGAACGCCGCTTTTGGAATCGTCTATGCGGTTGGCAGCATTGCCGGCCCGATCGTCAATGGCTTTGCCATCGACCAAATGAATACGCACGGTCTCATGGTGCTCCTCGCCATCACATTCGCGGTGTTGAGCGTGGTTATCCTTGTCGCTCAGATCGTCGGTGTCGTAAGGGGCCGCGCATGAGACAGAACATCCAGGAGATCGCCCGCAACGCCAGTGCCGCGCATGAGCTGGACGGGTTCTGGTCGCTGATCCACGGGCAGTTGGAGCAGCGTGGCGTTTCCGGCGTTCTGTTCGGTGTATTTGCCTCCACGCGCGAGTTGGAGCACCTCAAACTGTCGAAGGCGTTGATCTGGAAGAGTTCCTACAAGCAGGAGTTTTTCGACGCGTTCGACGAGGGCTCGCTGCTGGACAATGACGTCACGGCGGAGCACTGCGTGCGTCAGAACGACCTGTTATTCTGGCACGATATGAACAATTGGCAGAATGCTTCGCCGATGGAGATCAAGCGGGCTAACATCGAACGCGATCTGGGTTTTGCAATCGGCTTCACCGTGCCATCGTCGTTTTATTTTCCGAATCAATCCGGCGGTATCGGTATCTCGATGCCGGATGTGCCCGTGCGGGAATTCGAGCGGTTCTGGAAACAGGAAGGGCGGGATCTCGTGACGATTTGCGGCATTCTGGATGCCGGCATGCGTGGTCAGCACATGTCGGAGTTCGTCAATCTCTCCAAGCGCGAGGTCGAGTGCTTGACGTGGCTCGCCGTCGGGCTGCGGCCCGAGCAGATTGCCGACCGTTTCGGCATTGGCGACAAGAGCATCGAGAAATACATCGCCGGTGCACGGCGCAAGCTCAAGGCGCGCACGCGCGATCATGCGGTCGCCAAGGCCCTGATGTTCGGCCTCATCAACCCCTGAGCCCTAACAATCCCTGAGCCATGGCCGCGCGGTGTTGCCGCCGCAGGTGCTGCGTGTGCTTCATGCGCTGGATTGCGACCAAGACACGTCGAGCGCACGTAGGGAATTCCCCCAGTTTACGCTCCCCTCCGATATCCTCGAAACTCACCCAAGACGTCGATTGCCAAGGTGCGCGCCGGGCAGGCGGGTTGGGACTGAGAGATTATGTTAAAAACGACTTCGAAGGAATTGGGCCAGCCGCTTGGCGAAAATGGCGATTGTCGCGGGCTCGGATCCACCCAGGAGGTTTGCCAGCGTGGCTGGGGTCTGGTCAGCGGGTTCGTCAACAGCCGCATCTGGCCGACAATTCTGGTCGATAGCTTGGCACGGGTGTTGACGGCGAACCCGGCTGCGCGGGCCTTGCTCGAAGCGCGATCCGATTGGCTCGTCAGTCTCAACGGCGAGTTGAAGCACCGCAACGGCGCGGCGACCGCCGAGCTGCATGCACGAATCAGATCGCTCGGCGATGATCTGGCGCCCACCGCCACTCGGCTCGCCACCTTCGTTGAGGGCAGCGATGGCCAGCAGACTCTGGTGACCATGGTCCGAATGCAGAGCCCCGCTGGCGCGTCGGGCCGATGCCGTACGCCGGGCGAGAGCAGCGAAAGTGTCGTGCTTGTGACGCTCAACGATGGACATCGCCGGCAGGTTGAGCAAGGCTGCCAACTGCTGTTCGAGGCATTCGCCTTCACGCCAGCCGAGGCACGAGTTGCTTTCGCGCTGCTCGATGGAATGTCGTTGCAGGCGTTTTCGGATGAGGCGGGCGTGCGCATCTCCACGGTGCGCTGGCATGTGCGCAACGCGCTGGCCAAGACAAATTGCGCCAATCAGCGCGATCTCGTGCGGTTGTTGATCTCACTCATCGATAGTTGACGGCGCGGGAGAAGGCTTCCCGCGCCGCCGTTCTTTGCAGTTGGATCGTCGGACTATTTTTTCGGGTCAGGCCTTATGACGTAGGTGATCCCGTAGGTGCCGTCGCCGATCAGCATCTTATACAACGCGTCGACCCTGCGAGCGTCGTCTTTGCGTCCGGCGATTGCGGCGCCATAGCCGACCATGTGAATCAGCGCGACGATGTCGTGTTCGGTGCAATACTTGCGGACCGTGCGGATCAATGCGCGCACCGCTGGCATCGTGCGCTTGCGCGGATCCATCATGAGGTGAGCCGATTCGACGTGCCGCAGGATGGCGAAGCCGGTTTCGATAGGCGTCAGCAGAATGGTGCCGATCACGACCTCGTCAATGCAGGCGACGAAACCGATCCCTTTCGTCAACAGCTCCGTCAGGTGCGCGCGGGTGTGGGCCTCGTCAAAGATTTCAGACATGCCTTGCTCGCAGGCGCTATCGCGCGCCAGACCGACCAGGCTGTCCAGGTCGATGGTGGCGTCCGCCAGTCGGGTTGTGATATCGGCCATGATCGCATCTCCTCGCTCGTCTTGCCGTTTCACCAACGCACGGCAGCCATGAAGGAGGTGCCGTCGTAGGTGCATGGTGCGATAGAGGAGTGAGAGTGTCGGCCAGGGTCAGGTCGAACTTTCTTCGACGAGGTGCCGCGATGCCGAAGCCAGAATCGCCGACGTTGCCGAACTTGGAAGGCAAGTTCGCGTTCTTGTTCGCGCATGGCGCGCGGGTGCGCAATCAGGCCGATCTGGCGGCGGCGATGCACGTTAAGAGCTCCACCGTCAGTGGTTGGATCAACGGCATCAAGGGAAAGCCGGGCGGCAGGGTTCGGCCGGAAGTGCTCGATCAGCTTTGCACGTTGCTGAGCGAGGAAACCAAGGGGCTTGTCAGCGTGGAAGCGGCGCGCGGTCTATGGCTCGGCAAGCTCGATGATTTCAAGTCCGCTCTCTTGAGTAAGCCGGACTTGCTGGACGTACTGCGGCGAATGCCGACCAACCTTGTCGTGCGCTACGTGACCTTCGATCCAACCTCGATGGGCATGGTCGACGATATCGTCGATATTCCCAATGGCTCCAGGCTGATCGGCGCCAATTGGAAAATCGCGTTCGAGGTCGATGGCAAGGTTGGATGCCTGCTCATCGTGTTGCTCGAACAGGATGGCGGATGGCGCGTCATCGGACCGGGGCGCCGGCACACCGGCCGCATCGACGACGCGCCCGAGCGTGTTCCCAACCTAGGCGACGCCATGTTCAAGTACAGTCCGCCCTTGACCCCGCATCGCTACGTCTTCATCGAGCTGCCCGCCGATTTCCAACCGTCGCTGGCCGGTGCCCGTGGCATTGCGGCGCTCAAGGTCGATGCGTTCGCCGACTTTGCCCGTCAGCTTCTGCACCCCGACGTCGCGCGCAAATGGCGTTGGGCGGAGGCAGCGTTCCACTTCCCGGAGAACGTGGTGACTGGCGGCGACACCGATCCGCCGTACTCTAGGTAATTGATTGCACGATGCGCCGGTGACTTTCGAGCAAAGTCCGGTGCCGTGCGATCGCCTCGTCCTGCGACAGCGGCTCGACTCGAAGGCCAACCTCGGCGGGTGCCGCGACGATGGCGGCGTTTCTGTCGACCATCTGGGCAACGCCGGTCATCTGGTGCGCCGATCCTTGCGTCCGCAGCGACAGGTTATGCGCGAGCCGGTCGAGGCGATTGATGCTGAGCGGATGCGAAAGACTGAGATGCGCTGAGGCTCCGCGTATCAGGCGGCGGCCGGCCTCGGCATAGGTCCAGGCGGTGAACAACGTGCTTGTCGCATTGAGTGCGTCGGCATTGGCAAATGCGCGACAGGCGAAGTCGTCGGCTTCGATTTCCGCAGCGTGCAGCTCGGAGGCTATGTCTGGCACGCGAGGCTGAAAGTCGATCGGGCCGACAATGCGGCCGTCGAGGTGGCCAAGGTCGATGTGCCCGAGCTCGTGGAGCAGCACGAACATCGTCATGCAATCCCGATTGATGACAATATGCTGATACGCCTGCGCCGAGGGCGTCTCCAATGAATCGGGTAGTGGTAAGCCGTGAACGGCATGGTTGATTACGATGTGCAAGAACGTGTCTTCGAATTCGCGCAGCTTCGCCTCTCCTGCACCGCTAACGGCGATGAGGCTTGCGGTCGCCGAATGGTAGGCGCAAAAGGCGATCAACGCGAGCAATCCGCTGGACATCAAAATGACGCCACCATCGGTGGATTTGACGGCGAACGCGCAAGCTTTGTCTTCCAGGAAGACCCATTTGGGCGTTGCCTGGAGCTTCAGGTAGACACCGGGAGATACGATCGCGCTGAGATCGACGAACGCTTCATCCCAGAATGGTGTGTAGAACCGGTCCTGCTCGATGACCAATTGCTCTGCCTGGCCGCCGAGCACATCGGCAAGTCGATTGCTGCCGACCATCGCGCGGTTCGTCAGCCGATCGACAAGGTCTATGGACATTGACGGCTCTCTCGAGGTCTGGCGCCGACTTGGCGCGCACACGCGCATGATGCAAAGCCTGCCATCCCTGTGGACCGTGCGGCCGTGGCATGTGCGCGAGCTTCGAAACGGAGTGTTTCTGTTATACTGACATATCGCGCAATTGTCTGATGTGACGCGATTTGACCGGCAGCAGCTCATCCAGGCACGCGCGCTCGTTCAAGCCCGTCGCGTCTGCGACCAGTGTGATGGACGAGAAGTCCGTTGCATTCATTTTGGCTGGGTTGGGAGACGGAATTCTCGTTCTGAATCACACTAGGATCATATGGTTGGCTAGTGTCGTTCAGATCGCGAAATTCGTTCGACCCCCGCTGCAGAATGTGACGAACTTCGCGATCACGACACTAGCGTCAAACGCGCTTCTATCTCATAGAGGTCTTTCGTGGATAAGATCAACGCCCGCATTGCCAATGAGTTGAACGTCAAGCTGGAGCAGGTCACGGCGGCCGTCGATCTGCTTGGCGAGGGGGCAACCGTTCCTTTCATTGCGCGCTATCGCAAGGAGAAGACCGGCGGCCTCGACGACACGCAGTTGCGCAAGCTCGAAGAGCGGCTCGGCTACCTCAAGGATCTGGAGGACCGGCGGCAGACCGTACTGAAGAGCATCGGCGAGCAAGGCAAGCTTTCGGTCGAGCTGGAGCGCGCCATTCGCGCTGCCGCGACCAAGGTCGATCTTGAAGACCTCTATGCGCCCTACAAGCCAAAGCGGCGTACCAAGGCGCAGATTGCGCGCGAGGCGGGGCTCGAACCGCTGGCCGATGCGTTGTTGTCGGACCCGAAACTCGATCCCGCCGCGGAGGCAGAACGCTTCATTGCGCCCGACAAGGGCATTGCGGATGCAAAGGCCGCGCTCGATGGTGCGCGCGCCATCTTGATCGAGCGCATTGGCGAAAGCGCCAAGCTGGTCGGCGAGTTGCGCGAATGGCTGTGGGCGACGGGCGTCATCTCATCGAAGGTGGCCAAGGGGAAAGATGCGGAGGGCGCGAAGTTCTCCGATTATTTCGATTTCCGTCAGGCGATCCGCGATATCCCATCGCATCGGGCGCTGGCGCTGCTGCGTGGACGCAATGACGACATCTTGAACATTGATCTCGACGTCGCGTTGGAAGAAGGCCGGCCGCATCCCGCCGAGCTCAAAATCATGACCGCCTTCAACATCGCCGAACGGGGGCGACTGGCGGATCGCTGGCTCATTGATACTGTGAAGCTCGCCTGGAAGGCGAAGCTGCACGTTTCGCTCGTCGTCGATCTTCTGATGCGCATGAAGGAGCGCTCCGACAGAGCGGCCATCGACGTATTCAAATCCAACTTGAAAGACCTGCTGCTGGCGGCCCCGGCGGGCCCTCGCGTGACGATGGGGCTCGACCCCGGCATTCGCACCGGCGTCAAGGTGGCCGTCGTCGATGCCACCGGAAAGCTCGTTGCCACGACGACGATCTATCCGCATGAGCCGCGCAACGATTGGATGGGCTCGCTCGCCGCGCTGGCCGCGCTCAGCATAAAACACAAAGTCGAGGTGATCGCGATCGGCAATGGCACCGCTAGCCGTGAGACAGACAAGCTCGCCGGTGAGCTGATGAAGAAGATGCCGGAGTTGAAGCTGGTCAAGGTCGTGGTGTCGGAGGCCGGCGCTTCCATCTATTCGGCTTCCGAGCTTGCCGCGCTGGAGTTTCCCGATCTCGACGTGTCGCTGCGAGGCGCGGTATCGATCGCGCGGCGTCTGCAGGATCCGCTTGCCGAGCTGGTCAAGATCGAACCCAAGGCGATCGGCGTCGGTCAATATCAGCACGACGTCAACCAGAGCGATCTGGCGCGATCGCTCGATGCGGTGGTGGAAGATTGCGTCAACTCGGTCGGCGTCGACGTCAATACCGCCTCAGCGCCGCTGCTGGCGCGAGTCGCGGGATTGAATTCTACAATCGCGCACAACATCGTCTTGCACCGCAACGACAACGGGCCGTTCAAAAAGCGATCCGAAATCAAGAAGGTTTCGCGGCTCGGCCCCAAGGCGTTCGAACAGGCGGCGGGCTTCCTGCGCATCATGAACGGCGTCAACCCGCTCGATGCCAGCGCCGTGCATCCGGAGGCCTATGAGGTGGTCGAGCGCATTGCGCAAGCCACCAAGCGTCCGTTGAAGTCGATGATCGGCGATCGCGCATTCTTGAAGGCGCTCACCCCGCGTCAGTTCGCCGACGATCGCTTTGGCATACCGACTGTGACCGACATTCTGACCGAGCTTGAAAAACCCGGCCGCGATCCTCGCCCCGAGTTTAAGACGGCCGAATTCATGGAGGGCGTCGAAAAGCTCACCGATCTCAAGCCCGGCATGGCGCTCGAAGGTGTCGTGACCAACGTCACGGCGTTCGGCGCCTTCGTCGATATCGGTGTCCATCAGGATGGCCTGGTGCATGTGTCGGAGCTGGCGGACCGTTTCGTCAAGGATCCGCGCGAGGTGGTGAAGGCGGGTGATGTGGTGCGTGTGCGCGTCAAGGATGTCGATGTGGAACGCAAGCGCATCGCGCTGACGATGAGGTCGGGTGCGATCGAGGCGGGCAGCAGTGCGCAGAGTGGGCGGGCGGCCGCGCCGAGCCAACCGCGGGCTTCGGCTTCCACGTCGCAACAGGCCCGCAGCAGCGGCGCTGGGAAAGGAACTGGCAATTCGCTGTCGGCCGGTGAGTCAGCGCTTGCCGCCGCCATGCGCCGCGCCCAGGAGCAAGGCAAGCGGTAAAAGGTTTTGCGGCGCCTGCCATGGACTTTTTACAATGTCAAACGCCCGGCGATCGGGAACCGCCGGGCGTCGCTGATGGATTGTGCGCGCCGCAGCCGGACGCGGTTGTTCGTGCCGATCAGTAGCCACCCTTGCGGCGACTCTCAGGCAACCCGGCGATGCGGCCGGCGATCTTGGATGGGTCGCCGCCGAACAGGTCGTAGACCTCTTTCTGATCCACCGTGCGGCCCCATTCCTCCGACATCGCCTTGACGATGGTGCGGGTGTTGGGCTGGTTCTGGTTGTTGTTGAAGAATTCTTCGCGGAGATAGTTGATGATCGCCATGGCGTCATCGCTGAGTGTCAAACCATCCTGCGAGGCGAGGTGGCGTGCCAGTCCCTCGCTCCAGTCTTCGTGATTGACAAGGTAGCCCTTGTCGTTGGTTTCGATCTCGCGACCATCGAACTCGATACCCATAGAAGTCTCCTTTCTTCAGCTAGTCGCCTCGTGGCGTATTGAAATGGCAGTCGTTGCAGGCGCGCGGTTGCGTGCCCGTCAAGGGTGTGATCCGTTGTCCTTGCCGCTTGCAGTCGCGGCCGAGGATGCGGTTGTGGTGGCGTTGAATGCGGCTGTAGCGACGGCGAAATCTCCCGGCGGTGGATTGAACCAGGCGAGCTTGTCGCGCAATGACACGACGCTGCCGATAATGGTGAGCGCTGGACCTGTTACATCGGCTGCGACGGCGGCGTCGGCAATCGTCTCCAGCGTGCCGGTGACGACCTTCTGGTTGGGGCGCGTGCCATTCTCGATGATGGCGACGGGGAGTTTGGGGTCGGCGCCGCGGGCGATGAAATCGCTCATCAACTCGCGCAGGAAGGCGAGCCCCATGTAGATGACGACGGTTTGATTGGGTTGCAGCACGCTCGCCCATTCGGCCGACAGGCGCCCGGTCTTGGTATGACCGGTCAGGAACACGCAGGCCTGCGCGTGGTCGCGATGCGTGAGCGGGATGCCGGCAAAGCTGGCGCAGCCGGTCGCTGCGGTGATGCCGGGCACGATCTGAAATGGAATGCCCTCGGCGGCAAGCAGCTCGATCTCTTCGCCGCCGCGGCCGAAGATGAAGGGGTCGCCGCCCTTGAGCCGCAGCACGCGCTTGCCTTGACGTGCGAGCGTCACCAGCAAGCGGCTGATCTCCTCTTGCGGTACGGCATGCTGATTGCGCTTCTTGCCGACATAGATGCGCTCCGCATCCGGCCGCACGAGTTCCAGGATCGGGCTGCCGATCAGCCGGTCATAAACGACGACATCTGCGCGCTGCATCAGCCGCAACGCGCGAAACGTCAGCAGGTCGGGATCGCCCGGGCCGCCGCCGACGAGATAGACCTCGCCGATCTCAGGCGGGCCATTGGCCGTGAAGCTTGCTACCTGCTGGTCGAGGGCCTGGTGCGCGCGCGCTTCATCGCCGGCCAGCACGAGGTCGGCCACCGTACCGTCGACGAGGGTCTCGAGAAAGCGGCGGCGGTCGCGCGAGGAGGGGATGCGTTTGCGCAACGTTTCGCGCAGCGATCCAAGGAAGCGTGTGAGGTTGCCATATGCAGCCGGAATAGTTGCTTCCAGGCGCTGCGCCAGCAGTCGCGTCAGCAGCGGCGAGGTGCCGGCGGAAGAGACGGCGACGAGCAGCGGCGAGCGGTCGATGATCGATGGCATCGCGAAGTCGGATTGTTTGGGCTGGTCGACGACATTGCACAGGATGGCTTGGTCGTGCGCCATTTCGGCGGTCGCTGCATCGTCATCCGCATTGCCCGTTGCGGCGAACACCAGCACGGCGCCGTCGAGATCGTGCGGCGTCGGCGTGCCGATGCGGATCGAAAGGCGTGGCTCGTTGGCGATCTCGTCGAAGGCGTCGCTTGCCTGTGGTGTCAGCAGCAGCACGCGCGCGCCCGCCCGCAGCGCGATGCATGCCTTGCGCGCTGCCCCTTGGCCGCTACCCGTGACGATGACGAGGCGGTCCTTCAGGTCGAGGCAGATTGGAAGCTGCTCCATCGCGGTCTCTCTGCAGTTACATACTCGTCGGGGCGTTGCGCCGCAGTGGCGCTGCTGCGGGTTGGTGTCAGCATGTCCTCAGGTAGAAGACGCAGGCGCGTCGCCGCCGCCCCCGTCATTCTCCTTCGCCCAATCGCTCATCGTCTTTGCCCAGGCTTGCGCCGTCGGTGCATCGATGTCGATGATGGTGAAGCGACGGCCTTCGCGAATGCGGATGCGCAATAGCCGCATGCCGCTCTCGTGCAGCACGTGCTGAAAGACGATCTCACGCCGGTAGGGTGCATCGAGCCGGCCGATATCGGTGACGTTGGGATCGCTCACTTGCGCTCACCGAGGTAACGTCCACCCAGGGCAAACACGCGCTCAACCTCGGTCTGCCATTTCTTCGGCGTATCGCCGTAATCCGGCTTGACGTCGTAAGAAAGGAAGCGGGCGCCGTCCTCGGCTGCTTGCGCGACGAGGCGCAGCATGCCGGCGAACGTGTTGACCTGCGGATTGTAGATGATGAGATCGCTCAGGTTTATCATGCCTGGCTCTCGTTCGAGATTGTGGCTCACTTTCAGTGTTTCCTCTCGTTCGGTTCTAGTGTTCCGGTTCCGACATTTGCTTCCCGTTTCAGCACCCTCGAGTGCAAATGTCGGAACCATGAGGAACACTAGCAAGTCAATGTTTCCAGTGTAGCTTATGCATCTGACGTTTGGTTTCGAGATTGGCTGCTAATGGGGGCCAAACGTCAGATGCGCTACACTAGCGACCGCTTTACTTTCAATGGGCACGACACATTGGGGACGTTCACGTCCCCGCAATACGTTCGCGGTAGCGCACGCGATAGAGCAGCCGGCCCGCGTCGTCGTCATTCTCGAACGCGGTGCGCGTGTGCAGCACATTGTTGCAGACGAGGCCTTCACCGGCTTCCATGCGGTACTTGATGATGAGCGGCTCCTCTTCATGCGCAAGCAACCGGTCGAGCAGCGCGACGGCAGCTCGCGTATCGGCATCGTCGCGCCAATGGATCGAACGCGTGCGCGCCGTATAACGCATGGTCAGGCTGGCACCATTGATGATGAAGACCGGGCCGACGCTGACCGGCCTGACGCGGCCGTCCTCCTCTACGCTTTCGGGTATCGTCATGGCTTCTGGATGCATCATCGCGGCGACGAGCGCTGGGTTCGTGTCACGCAAGCGAATATAGGCGATGTCCTGATCCAGAAGGGCATTGAAGCCACCTTCGCGCGCAGGGCGCGCACAGTGCAACAGCATCGCGTCGATGGCTTCGTTCGCCGCATTGTAATAGCCATCGGTGTGCCAGCTGATGGCGCGCTTGGTGTAAGGAATGAACCCTTGCTTTCCTTCCGCCTGCGTTACCTCGATGGCGACGATGCCATCGTCGTCGGAGGAGCGATGCTTTTCCATGGTGGCGAGGCCGAACGCTGAACCGAATTGGCGGATCGCTCGCCGGGTGGCATCGCGGGAACCATGGGCGTGCGAATCGGCGCTGGCCTTGGGCGTCGCATAGACGGCCATGTTGGCGCGGCGGCAGCGGGCAACGATGGCGGACTTTTCCACCGCCGTTGGGGCGCCGAGGTCGGCAAGTTCGACCTTCAACTCCCCGGCATCGCGCGGGTAATGGGCCAGCTTATGCTCACGCCAAACGGAGTACGCTGAAATGTCGTTCAGATCGAATGGGTTAGCCGATCTGCTGCGGGCAGCTTGCGGCGTTGCGTCGTTCATGCCGATCTCCCGAAAAACGGAACTCTACGCCCCGAGGTGACTTTTGAACCTTGCTCAACGAGGTCCGATTGTTAAAACGATAAGCCAATTTGCCGCACCCTAGAACGAATCCACACTAGACAACTCGGCATTTTCCGCACGAAATTGCTTGCGAAGCGCGGCCCTTGGTCACGGAGTGCTCGGTAGCTTCGACTTTTGGACTTGTGCGAGCATCCCGAGCAGTCATAATATGCAAACCTACGAATATGCAAGAGTGCGACGGCCGTTCCTGAGCCGCAGGCTTAGACGACCAAAAGCGCCGACAAAATCGATGCAGGGGTGGCTTCGCACCAAGCGCAGGGCAGGACTTCCTGTACTGTGCAATTTGATCTCTCCGCGCGTGCGGGAGGAAATATGGTTGAGGCACCTACGAGGGCGGATTTCCGGGCGCCACTCGTGATGCTCATGAATGCGCAGCACTCCCGAAAGGGAGGATATGGAAGGAACACGTCATGGCGGATGAGACAAAGAACGGCGCAGCGGACGCGAAACGTCCCACCCCGAAGTTGGACGAACTCGAGAGCGGTCCATGGCCGAGCTTCGTCACGGGCCTGAAGCGCCTGCGTGACACCGAGGATAAGCCTTATGCGGGAATGATGAACGACCTGCTGGGCCAGCTCGAGCACTCATATACGGAGCGCCTGGGCTACTGGAAGGGCGGTACGGTTTCCGTGTTCGGTTATGGCGGCGGTATCATTCCGCGCTTCTCGGAAGTCGGCGACAAGTTCCCCAAGTCGAAAGAGTTCCACACCCTGCGCGTCATGCCGCCGGCCGGCTATCACTACAACACGGATGTCCTGCGCAAAATGTGCGACATCTGGGAGCGTCATGGCTCGGGCCTGATCGCATTCCACGGCCAGTCTGGCGACATCATGTTCCAGGGCACCAATACCGAAGGCTGTCAGAAGGCGTTCGACGAGCTGAACGAGATGGGCTTCGATCTGGGCGGCGCAGGTCCTGCGCTGCGCACCTCGATGAGCTGCGTCGGCCATGCGCGTTGCGAGATGTCGATGTACGACGAGCCGCGCGCGCATCGTGAAATCTTGAACGAGAACGTCAGCGAGATTCATCGTCCCGCGCTGCCCTACAAGTTCAAGTTCAAGTTCTCCGGTTGCGCCAACGACTGCGTCAACGCCATCCATCGCGCAGACTTCGCGGTGATCGGCACCTGGCGTGACGACATCAAGATCAATCAGGAAGAGGTCAAGGCCTACGTTGCCGACCACGGCCGCAAGTACACGATCGATCATGTCGTCGCGATGTGCCCGACGCGCGCCGTCTCGCTCAACGATGACGACACGCTCGAGATCGACAACAAGAGCTGCGTGCGCTGCATGCACTGCATCAACGTGATGCACAAGGCGCTGGC
>CAZLHQ010000034.1:0-24098 GCA_964559355.1 uncultured Hyphomicrobiaceae bacterium | reverse complement strand
CAGGTTCTCCTCGTTGGTGATGCCGAGCGCCACGCGCACATGATAGTCCCACGACTTGGCGACGAGGCAGATCGCCTGCGCCTTGGACTGCAGCAGCGCCTGGAACCCCGGATCGTTGGCGACCGAGCGACCGGCGCGCTTGGTCATGCCGAACGCGGTGAAGATGGCGGTGCGCAATCCCGGCGCGGTCGAAAAAAACGCCGTGTCGGTGTCGTTGGCGCCCGGATAGCCGCCTTCCACGTAATCGACGCCCAGATCGTCGAGCACCCGCGCGATGCGCCGCTTGTCCTCGACCGAGAAATCGACCCCGGTCGTCTGCGCGCCGTCACGCAGCGTTGTATCGAACAGATAAAGGCGTTCCTTGGTCATGGTGTCGGCTCCTGCCGCATGCGCGACGGCAACTTTTCTACTTTGATCGGGCACGCCACGTCGAGGGCAGCGCGCGATAAACCGCGCAACATGGGTTTGGTCGGCTGCGGGCTTTGCTTCATGTCAGTGGCTCCTGCCGACGCCGTTGACGGGCTTGGCGAGCGGTTTGGTCATGGTCGCATTCGACAGCCAGACGCCATCGATGGGAACGGAATTGCGGCGCACGGCGGCATAGCCGCGATGTTCGAAGAATTCGCGTGCACTGTCGGAAGCGTCCACGCTCAGCGACTGCGCGCCGCGTGCTCCCGCCAACCGCTCCAAGGCGTCGAGCAGCGCCGATCCGACCCCCTGGCCCACGGCATAAGGGTGCACGAACAGCATATCGATTTCCTTGTTGTCCTTCAGGCTCCCAAAGCCGAGGATTTCACCATCCAGCTCGACCAGGATGGTGACGTTGGCGGAGAGACGCTCGGCGAACGCCTCCGCATCGACCGCGCGCGACATCCAGGCCAACCGCTGGTCCTCGTCGTAGTCGTCCTGCGTCAGCTCCTCGATCGATTGGGCGAACAAATCCTGCAACCGCGGCGTATCGGCGACCATGAACGGGCGCATGGGGAGCGAAGCAGCGCTCATCGTTGTGCCCCCCTCGTGCCGGTGGCGCACACGTCACGAGTCGAGGTAATCTCGCGCACAGTCATGTGACCGACGTCATCCGGGCGAAGGCCGGGATCCATGCAAGTCGCAACCGGTGCTCTGTCCGCAAGGGAAAAGGCGTGCGCTGCAGGCCGCTGCCCAGCAACGCTTGCGTTGCGCAATCGGAAATTGGGGTGGGTCCCGACCTGCGTCGGGATGACGGTTGAGAGCGGTGCAAGGTGTGCAGCCACACTCATCGCTTCACCTCCCACGTCGTCTCTATCTCGCCGGTTTGAGCGTTCTTGCTGTCCTTCAGCTGGATGCCTTGCGCGGCCAGCTCGTCGCGGATGCGGTCGCTTTCGGCCCAGTTCTTCGCTTTGCGAGCGGCGAGGCGGGCAGTGATGAGGACGTCGACCTTGCTCCCATCGACGTGGCGGACCTCATATCCCGGGTTCAGCTGTTCGACTGTCTCGTTGCCGTAGAGCCCCATGAATTGCACAGTGGACTTGAGTTGCGCGGCACTTTCCACATTGCGCGCCGCCGATTTCATCAACCCATGCAGAATTGAAATGGCGCTCGGCGTATTGAGATCATCGCTCAGGGCAGCCACGACCTCTTCGTTCGGAGTGCCGCCGGCAGGCGCGTCGTAGAGCAGCCTGGATAAATCCCACAAGGTATTCCGCGCCTGCACAAGGCGATCTACGGTCCAGTCGATCGGCTGGCGATAGTGCGTACCAAGCATGGCGAGACGGATCACACGGCCATGCCACTGGTTCGAGCCAAAGTCCTTGGTGTCGAGTAATTGGTGAATCGTAATGAAGTTGCCGAGCGACTTCGACATCTTCTCGCCTTCGACCTGCAGGAAGCCGTTGTGCATCCACACGTTCGCCATCACTGGCGTGCCGTGCGCGCAGCGCGACTGTGCGATCTCGTTTTCGTGGTGCGGGAACGCCAGATCGATGCCGCCGCCGTGAATGTCGAACGTCTCACCCAGATGCTTGCCCGACATCGCCGAGCACTCGATGTGCCAGCCGGGCCGCCCCTTCACCGCGATGCCACAGGGTGAAGTCCAGCCGGGCTCCTCCGCCTTCGACGGCTTCCACAAAACGAAGTCCATCGGCCCTTTCTTGTAAGGGGCGACCTCGACGCGCGCGCCCGCCTCCATCTCCTCCAACGAGCGGTTCGACAGGCGGCCATAGTCGGGCATCGAGGCGACGTCGAACAGAACATGATCGGCGGCGACGTAGGCATGTCCCCTGGCGACAAGGCTTTCGCACAGCGCCTTCATTTCCTCGATGTGCCCGGTCGCGCGCGGCTCGACCGTCGGCTCCAGAACACCAAGCGCCGCGATGTCCTTGTGGAACTGCGCGGTGGTCTCCGCCGTCACCTTAGCGATGGCGTCATTCAACGCGAGGTTCGGGAAGTCGCGCGCCGCACGCGCATTGATCTTGTCGTCGACGTCGGTGATGTTGCGCGCGTAGGTGACGTGGTCAGGCCCATAGATGTGGCGCAGCAGGCGGAACAGCACGTCGAACACGATGATCGGGCGCGCGTTCCCGATGTGGGCGTAGTCGTAGACGGTCGGCCCGCACACGTACATGCGCACGTTCGCCGGATCGATCGGCTGGAACAGCTCCTTCTTGCGCGTCAACGTGTTGTAGAGCTGCAGCGGCATCGATGCCCCTCAAGCCTTGACCTAATCTACCTGCGGCGCTGCTGACCGAGCAGCACGCCGCCCCGCATGAAACCCAAATCGCGCGCACGCGCACGCCCCGCCGCGGCTGGCTGGCGGTCTCCGATCCGGTGAAGGCATGGGAAGAGGCGCGCGCCAGCCGGGAAGGCTAACCCGAGATAATAATGCCGCAACGAATGTTGACAGCTTCTTTCGACGCGCATCGTTTCATGGCGTGGTTATGGGCGCTGCGGATTGGGCCGTCAAGCGCCCAACACCGAGCCCGATCAAGTGTTAACGTCGCGCATGCAGCACAAAAGTTACCGCACGCGGCCCAACATTTGCCGCCGTCGCCGTGCGATACGTCAGCGCGAGGAGAAACACATCATGAAACAACGAACACGGCTCGGCGCGATGGCTCTCGTTGCCATGTTGGCTTGGGCGGCTCCCATGAGCATGGTTGGCGCCGCACCGGCAACCGACAAGCCAAGCAAGCCCGGTAAGTTGAAGTTCAAGCAGAAGTCCAAGCCGCCCAAACCCGTCGAGCAACCCGTGCCGGGCAGTGTGCTGACGGCCAGCGAAATGGCGCTCGACTGCAAGAAGATGGCGGGACGTATCAAGATTCGCATCCTGGAAAATCGAGGCGCCCGCACGGGCCAAGGCGCAAGCACGACCGCGCAAGGGTTGCAATCGGCCACGGTGCCGATCTTTGGCGGCACACAGCGCGGCGCCGATGCCGCCGCCGACCGCGCCAACGACATCGCGAAGATCAAGGCCATGAACGACATTCTCGTTTCGAAGGGCTGCCCCCACTACGACGTCAACGCCGAGCTTGCCAAAGATGCTGGAGCGCCGTCACCGAGCCTCATCAGGACGAGCGGCGCAAAGGTCAAGAACCCGACCAAGGTCAAGGCCAAGGCACCTGCTGTCACGAACGAGCCGGCCGGCAAGGCAGCAACCGTCACGCCGCCAAAGTCGTGACCGCGACGCGAGGCGTGGCCACTCGCTTCACCCCTGCCCCGACCATGTCACGGAGCGGGAAACAACGCGCTGCTGCGGCCGCTCAACCGATAGGCGATAAGTCCGATCCATTCCTTAACGGCGAGATCGAACCGCATGAGGCCGGCTGGAATGGACGGAAACAAGCGGGCCGTGTCGCCTGAGCCGCGGGTGCGGAAATCGACCGGATAGGCAATCACGTCGAGCCCCAGCCTGCGAAACGCGCCAACCGCGCGCGGCAAATGATGGGCCGACGTGACCAGCAGCCAGTGTTCGCCCAGACGAGGCGTCATTAGCGGCAGCGACAGCGCTGCATTCTCATAGGTGTCGCGTGAGGCGCTCTCGACGATCAGCCGCTGGCGTGAGATGCCGAGATCGACGAGCAGCTGGGCCACATCCGGCATCGCGCTCGGCTCGGCGATGAGGCGTCCCGAGCCACCCGTCAACACAAGTTTGGCTTGGGGAAATCGCACGGCGAGACGCGCCGCCTCCGTTATGCGGTCACCCGCCTCGTTGAGCGCAAGGCCGGGCCTGCCTTTAGCAACGAAACTTTCCTCGCCACCACCCAGTAAAATGATACCGGTCACAGGCGCGGTGACTTCGCCGGGTTGGAGCGCCGGAAAGCGGTTCTCAAGCGGCGCCAGCAACACATTTGCCAGTGGGCTGATGCCGCACACCAGCAGCCCAACGACTCCCACCACCAATACGCGCCGCCCCGTGCGGCTGGCAGGCCACTTTATCGACAAGGCAACACCCGCGGCCAGCGTCAACCACAAAAGGCTCGACGGCTGCAGCAGGAACCACACGACTTTGGAAGCGACGAAAAACATCCGTCCTCACTCAACGCGCAGCCACCAGCAACCGCGCACGCTAAGAACCAACAGCGAGCATTGTCTCACCGCGCCCGTGCCTCGAACAGCGCGACGCAGCCAATCAGCCGCGTGTCGACCTCATCGAAGCGCTGCCGCAGTGCGGTCTCCAAATCGGCCATCGTGTCCTGCTCGTTGCAGAACACGCCCTTCCGGTTGTAGATCGCCATCAAGCGGCGTGCCGCGGCCGAACGCGGCGCATCGCCCTGAACGATGGTGGCGCCGAACACATGGGCGCCCTTTGCCAGGTGCGCGAGCAGATGATCGAACACCACCGCCTTTTCGGCGATCGAGCCGGGCAGACAGTGCAGCAGATAGCACAGGCCTGCTGACTGAAACGGGCCGCCGACTGCCTCCGGGAACGGTTGCAGCACGTTTGCACGCACGGTTTGCGGCCGGTAGCGGCCAATACGGCGCGCGGCCCGCTGCAGACAATGGGGATTGAGATCGACAAGCATGATTTCGGGAGCGGCGACCGGCCAGTGGGTATGTGCCAGGAAATAGCCCGTGCCGACGCCGATATCGATGTGCCGCGCGCTGACGTTGCGATCATAGAGGCGTTGCAGCTGGTGGGTCGGGCAGCGCCACAGCCAGTGATTTGAGACGGCATGGACGGCAACATCGTAAAGGCCGAGCGACCAGGGCGCGTAGATCGCCTGTCCCGCCTTCACCCTGTCGTCTGATAGTTCCATGCGCCTCGTCCTCGACGTTTCCCGGCCGATGGGCCAACCCCGCCCCGCTTTTGCGCGAGGGATCTGGGGATGAACAGACGTGCCGCCGCCGCTCAGGCGCCACGGCCCTCTTGACATGGTAATATAGAGAATCAGTGCTTTTCCCAAAGTCCAGCCTTTTGCCACCCCCGCGTTCAGATCGCCATGTGAAAGCCCAATCGTGCCGCCATCCGACACCAGTCTCGATAAGCCGAGCAACATTCCCTGGCCACCGATCCTGCTGCTGCTGACGGTGGTCACATCGGCGATTCTCATCCGCGTCGTTCCGCTGCGCTGGCCGGGTCTGGACGACACCGCCGCCCGCTTCATCGGCCTGGGCTTCGGCATCGCCGGATTGGCGCTGATCTTGTGGTCGGCAATCACGATGTGGCGACATAAGACGACCGTGCTGCCCAATCGCGGCGTCAGCGAGCTCGTTACCGACGGTCCCTACCGGTTCCGGCGCAACCCCATTTATATCGGCGACGCGCTGGTGCTGCTTGGTATCGCCGAGATGACCAAGAACATCTGGTTTGCGATTCTCGTGCCGGTGTTCGCGCTGCTCGTGACCTGGCTGGCGATCCTGCCCGAGGAGCGCCACCTGGAAGCCAAGTTCGGCGATCGCTGGCGCGCTTATCGCGACAGGACGCGGCGCTGGCTATGACGGGCGACACAACATCTTTGCAGGCGAAGGCGCCGGCACCAAGAATGCTGCGACGGCAAACGGGCGCGCAAAAGCGATGAGCACCGACTGGCGCGAGAAAGAACGCGAGTTCCTTTCCGGGTTGAAGCCCGACACCGGGCGCGACCTTGGCGAATGGATGCGCGTCATCGCCGCCCAGAACCTGCCGCACCGAAACGACATCATCGATTGGTTGCGCCAGCAGGGATTTACGTTTGCGCGCGCCTCATGGCTCGAGCGCATTCACCACAACGCCGGCCAGCCGATCTATCTCGATGGCAATTGGCAACAACAGCAAGATGCCCAAGCCGAGGCGGAAAACATGGTGGCCGCGCCGCGACTCGCTGTCGCCGCAGGTGGTGGCCGGGTGATGATCGCGGGCGCGGCACCATCGCTTGCCCCAGCCGGCAAGCCGCCCCAGCCGCTGCCACCCACGGCCAAGATGCCAACGCCCGCGCCGGTCCTGACACCGGTTGCCGCTCCCATCGCTGAAGTGCAGCAGGTATCGAGCTCTGCGACCGCACCGCAAAATACGGGCCCGTCCGATACGGCCATGGTGCCGCCGCCTGCCGAGCGGTCTTCGCCGCCAAGCCCATTGGCAGCACCGCGTAGCGAAATCGACGAGGTGCTGGCGAAGGGCAAGGCATATCGTCCGCTTGCCGTAGTCGTGCTGCGGGCGATCGAAACTGCCGTGCCCGCCACCATCACCAGCGCCGGCCCCAGCCATTTGTCGTTCTATTATGAGGGGCGGATTTTCGGCTTGCTCGCGGTCAGCGGCAAGGATCTGCGCCTGGCGCTGGCGCCGGTCGACGCGCCCGAGGGCGGCGGACTGCAGCCGGCAAAGCTACCGGTTACGCTGGCCAAGTTTGCCCAAGGCCTGCCGCGCATGATCGTTTTGACGGATGCCCGGCAGGTGGATGACGGCTTCGTTAACCTCATTAGGCTTGCCGCGCGCGTGTAAGCCATTGGGGAAGGTCCGGTCCGATACCATCTATTCGCCTTGATTGACCCGTTTGCTGAATGGGACGCGGAGGGTGTGGCAATGGCGAAGGTGACTGCAAGGAGCCTGTTGGGCGCCGCTCTTGCGACGGCACTCGTGACGGCATCGCCTGTTCGCCTCGAGGCCCAGACCGCGCGTCGCGACGGCATTGCCGATCTGCTAGCCCGCACCGGCTTCGTCTCGCCCGCTCAGGCGGCGGGTGGAGACAGTGCTGCGCCTGCCAATCCGACGGCGACCGCTCCCCCGGCCGCAGCCGACGCCACCACCGCAGAGCGCGACCCTCGTGAGGGCGACCCCGGCTTCGAGCAGGCGCGCCGACTGATGTCGGCTGTCGACGCCATTCTGCGCGATACGGCGGGACAGCGCGCGGAAGCCGGCAAGCTTCCCAAGCGCGAGGACTTCATCGTCCCGCCACTGTGGACGGAGACGCGCGAGGACCGTGAGAACAAAGTTCGCAAACTTCTCGATGCAGCACTCGGGATCGTCACAGACGTACCGATCGTGGAGGTGCAAAAGAAGGTCGAAGGGCTGAGAACCAACATCCGCGAGCTGGAAGAGACCATCGTCAAGCTCAAGGAAAAGCAGCTCACCGCACCCAAGGATGGTGTGTTGCCCGGCGTCGTTACCGATACGGTGCAGAGCCTCGCCGACAACATCAAAGACGCCGAAGCCCGCATGCTGGGCAACCGCGAGGGGATCGCGAAGGCCAAGGGCGAAATTCGTGAGGCGCTCGTCAAGGCCGGAGTTCAGCTCGGCGCTGAACAGGTCGATCTGTTGCTCGACAGCGTGTTGTCAGGCGATCTGGTGCGTCTCGTCGCGGTGTTCAATGCCGCCAAGGTCATCGATGGTCAGCTGTCGAAACTGATGGCAGCGTCGGGCGACAACATGAATGCCGCGCGCAAGTACTTCGCCATGCACGCCGCCTTGTTCGCCATGCTGGTGCATGCGCAGGATGCCACCATCCAGAAGATCGACACCGGCTACAGCCCGAAGCTCGACGCGATCCTGAAGGACATCGCGGCAGCCCGCGCCAAGACACGAGACCTGATGAGGGCTGAAAACCGGCCCGACCAGCGCCGCGCCTTGGAAGCCAACCTGGAAAGCCAGCGGCTCGCCGAAGAAGCCGCCAAGGGCTATCGCAAGTATCTGAACCAGCAGCGCGAGCAGATCGCGCGGGCGAGAAGCCGTGCGGTGCACGATCTGAAGATCGCCGACAACACCTTCGAAACGGTGGAAGCGAGCTTCCAGCTGCGCAACCTGATGCGCGACAGCGCAGCCTCGTTCGAGGCAATCCAGAAGCTCGAAGCGCCGACCTTCGATCAGATCTTCAAGAATGAAGAGTTGCGCCGCGAATTCGACAACCTGACCCGCAAGCTCGACGCACCGACGAGCTGAAGACGCGCGCACTCACCGCCGCCGCCACCACACGCGCCAGAACGCCTGCCAGCGATCACGGTACGTTGCAGTCTCGTCGGACATGGCGTCGAGGAACTCCGACAACGGCTTCGATTTCATCACCGTATAGAGCGTCAGCACCACCACCGGCAGGAAGATGACGAGGAACGCGAGCAGCCGCCAGGACGCGGGCTCCTCCGCCCAGCCAAACAAGTTCATACCGAGAAAGCCTGTCGTGACCGTGCCGATCAGGCCAAACGTGGTGACGACGGTGAGCCGCACGACCGTATCGTTCTGGCGACGCATGGCTTCCACATCGAGGAAGCTGCCCATGTCCTGCAACTCCTCGCGCACCTCCGAATAGAGCCCGTCGAGATCGAGATGCCGGCGCGTCATATCGAACAGGCCGCGGACCTGGGAGTGGTTGGATATCTCGTGGAACCAATAGCGATGCGCAAAGCGCAGGAAATTCTCGAGTGCCAGGCGGATCGCGCGGCGAAAGGTGCGGGTGGCCTCGGCGTCGGTGATGTCGAGCTTGGAAACCGTCGCCACCAGCCGGTCGGAAAACATCCGCAACGCCGCCTTCTGAAAGTGAGCGATCATGAACAACAAGAAGTGCTGGTGGCGGAAGCGGCCGAGCATGCCATTTTCACGGTCGAGAAAGAACGCATCGTTCGCGTCGCCGATCACGACCAGTGAGTGGCCAGCGCCGACGAAGCGCGTTCCAAACCCGGCGCCGGGAACGCTGCCGCGATAGTCGCGTTCGAAACAATGGTCCGCCTCGAAGCGAGCCATATAGGCGTCGGCATAGGGATAATCATCAGCTCCGCGCGGCGGAGCGCCGACCGCCAGCCGGGCCATCTCAGCCCGCGTCAGTCGCGCGGGATCCTCCATCGCCAGGAACGCCATATAGGGCATGCGGTAGTATTCGAGCTGGCGGTAGCGAATGCCCCCCTTGCGGTCGGTGTGATAAAGCACGAGCGGCATCAGCAGGAACTCCCAGTGCGCGGACACCGCCGGGGCACGATGCTGACACACGAAGGATAGAAATTTCTCGCGCCGCTCGTAATCGGATGTGGAAAGTACCTTACCTTTCGCATCGAGCCATTCGACCCGATCGGCGCAGTGGCCGCCGCGACCTTCATCCTCCCAATAGGCCGGATAGGCCCGGCCAAACCGGAACAGCGTGTCCTCGACGACATTGAATGGCAGATTGTCCGCGAACACCTCGACGGCGAGCAACGCCACATCGATGTCGAAATAGAAATAGAGGTCGATATGCGCGATCTCGAGTTCGACCGGGGCGGCGCCCTTCTCAAGCAGCAACCGCACCCGCGCCACATCCTGCCGGCGAAAAACGCGGATCGGGCTCTCGCCATAGGTATGGCGCACCGAGCGTCCCAGGCCCTGCCCGTAGAGAAACCGCTGAACTGGCGGCAGGAAGGTGACGAACTCGTTGTAGTGGCGCTGCTGGAATTCCTGCGGGTCGCCGAACTCGTCGTCGACGACGTGCCAGGGATTTTCTGGCCCTGCCGTCTCCAGCAACTCCCAATGGCCTTGAAAGGTGGATGCCTCATCGAGCGGCGCCAGATAAATCGGCCAGAGCAGGATCTGGCGCATATGGCGAACGATCTTGATGGGCTGCTCTGTCACGGCTTGGGGTTCCGGGTTGGAGGCAAATGGAGCACGCCACTCCAATCAATCATGGCAACGCGCGTGCCGCCATGCTTCCAATGACGCGAAGTGTGCATTCAAAGCAACCATAAGGCCGCCAACCCGAGAAACGCGAAGAAGCCGACGACGTCGGTCACAGTCGTCACGAACACGCCCGACGCGGGCGCAGGGTCGAGGTCGAAGTGATCCATGACGAGCGGAATGAGGATTCCCGCCAGCGCGGCAGCGATCATGTTGACCACCATCGCCGCGGCAATGACGCCGCCGAGCTTGCCCGAGCCGAACCACAAGAACACCACCGCCGCCATGATCACCGACAGGATGAGGCCGTTGATGATGCCAACCAGGAACTCGCGGCCGATGACGCGCGGCGCGTTGACCCGACCGAGCTTGTTGGTTGCAAGCGCGCGCACCGTGACGGTCATCGTCTGCGTGCCGGCATTGCCGCCCATGGAAGCAACGATCGGCATCAGCACGGCGAGCGAGACCATCTGCTCGATGGTGGCGTCGAACTGCTGGATGACGAAGGATGCGAGTATAGCCGTGCCCAGGTTGACGATCAGCCACGGCACGCGCGAGCGCGCGGTCCACAGCACGGTATCGGCCAGCGTCTCGTCGCCCACGCCCGCCAGCGCCTTCATGTCCTCTTCGGCTTCGTCCTGAATGACGTCGACAACGTCGTCGACGGTGACGACACCGACCAGGCGCTGATGCTCGTCGACAACGGGCGCACTCATCAAGTCGTAACGGTGGAACTGGCGCGCCACCTCCTCCTGGTCCTCGGTTGCCAGAACCAGGTGGCGTTCGGCGTTCATGATGGTGTCGATGCGCACCAACCGCTTTGTCCGCAACAGGCGCGACAGCTCGACGGCGCCCAGCACGCGATAGCTCGGATCGACGACAAAGATCTCCGAAAACGCCTCGGGCAGATCCGCGTTGTCGCGCATGAAATCGATCACCTGCCCGACGGTCCAGTAGGGGGGCACTGCGACGAAATCGGCCTGCATCAAGCGGCCGGCGGTCTCTTCGGGATAGTCGAGGTTGCGTTCCAGCGCCGCGCGCTCGCTGGTCGGCAGCTGCGCCAGAATTTCCTGCTTGTCGGCTTCTTCCAGGTTTTCGAGCAGGTAAGCGGCGTCATCGGTGTCGAGTTCGCGCACCGCCCGCGCCAGCATTTCGTTGGGCAGGGCTTCGGAGAGCTGGTCGCGGACCGTCTCGTCGAGCTCTGAGAACACCTCGACGTCGAATTTGCGGCCCAGCATCTCGATCAGGCGCACGCGCTCGGCTGCACCGAGAAGCTCGATGAGATCGGCCAGATCGGGCGTGCTGAGATCGCCCACCAACGCCAGCACACGCTCGCGGTCGGCCGTATCGATGGCGCTCGAAACGTCGCCGACAAGCGCGGCAAGCACCGCGCCCTCGATCTCGCTGCTCGTTTCGTCGCGCGGCTCGACCATTCCCCACACCTTCGCCCGAGCGTGCGCGGACGCTCTGCCCTATTGCCATCAACCGACCACGAAGGTGACGGAATATCCGCCCCTTAACACACCGCCCCCGTGAAGCAACTTTCGTGGAAA
The DNA here is from genome assembly GCA_964559355.1 of uncultured Hyphomicrobiaceae bacterium. Taxonomy (GTDB): domain Bacteria; phylum Pseudomonadota; class Alphaproteobacteria; order Rhizobiales; family Hyphomicrobiaceae; genus JAEUMD01. Next base: position 12,521 of record CAZLHQ010000034.1, on the reverse strand, counting down.
AGTGGTGCGGCCCTATTGTCACACCGTTGTGACCGACTGGGTTTGGTCATGTCCTATCGTCCCCAACGAGGTAATATCCAGATTCTATCGACCGGCAACATATGAGCTGCAGCGTCCGCGTGCGTTAAGTTGTCGATCGGCGACACGAGCGGCAGTCAGGTTGCGATCGGCCGGCGGCCGGCGTACCAACAGCACCGGGCTTGCGCGGGCACCGGGCTTGCGCCGGCAGGGGTAGCGGTCCGCAGGCTCATCTGCCGCGATATTGCCGCCAAGGAATTTGGCCAACGAATTTGCATGAGCGAACCGACCATGACCATTTCGATCAAGACGCAGTTGCGTGGCACTTTGGCTGGCGCCATGGCGGCGACGGCATTGCTGGCATTTGCCTTTTCCGGACCGTCGCGGGCCGTCGAACCGGCGGCAGGGGCCTCCGCGACCGGCGCGGCTGCCCCCGCATCTGCTTCGCCTGAAGCCGCCGCCACCCTCGCGACCACCGCCAAGTGCAACGACAAGAGCACGCTCGGCGTCGAGCGCGTCGTCGAGATCGATACGACCGATGGTCCGCGCCTGGGCAACCTGCAATACAAGGACATCGATTTCCTGCAGCCGGGCGAAGTCGTGCTGACGTTCGACGATGGCCCCTCGCGGCAAACGACGCCGCAGGTGCTCGAAGCGCTGGCCCTGCATTGCACCAAGGCGACATTCTTCATGGTCGGCCGGATGGCCATCTCCGACCCCGAAATGGTCAAGCGCGTTGCGAGCCTCGGCCACACGGTCGGCTCGCACACCTGGTCGCATCAAAATCAGGGGGCGCTCTCCGCCAAGAGTTCGGAGCGCGAAATCGAGCTGGGCATTTCAGCCATCACAGCCGCCCTGGGCAAGCCGATCGCGCCGTTTTTCCGTTTTCCGTATTTGAACGATCCGCGCCGCTCAATCCAGGAGCTGGAAAAGCGTAACCAGGCGATGTTCTCGATCGACGTCGACAGCTATGACTGGCGCGCAAAATCCCGCTCGATCATGCACAACAACGTGCTCTCGCAGCTGCAGAAGCGCGGCAAGGGCATCATCCTGTTCCACGATATTCAGCGCGTCACCTCCTCGAGCCTCGTCGAACTGTTGGACGAACTGAAGCGGCGCAAGTTCAAGGTCGTGCACATGGTCCCCAAGGCGACCGCCGTTACGGTTGCTGCTTATGACGAAATCGTCGCCAAGGAGTTCGGCCGCAAACAGGGGATTGCTGCCGCCAAGCCGCTGGCGACGCGCGCCATGGTGTGGCCAATGAGCGAAGGGCCCGCCACCGCCTCGGTGCAGCGCCCCGCCAGTCAGGAAACGTTGCCCTGGGCCAAGCCGACTGCCGCCACCGAGGATGCCGCAGCGCCGCGCGCGAATCGCAAGGCCGCGTCTCGCAACACCACAGAAATGGGCGGCCAAAAAGCCCCAGAACAGCGTGCGCGTCCTTGGAAGCGCGAAGAGCCGACCTGGCAGGAACAGATGTTCCAGCACTACCAGTAGTGATGCCAGCACCGCCGACGCCACCTGCCGCGACATCACGGCTGGCTGAATTTTTTATCGAATTAACAACGCTTTAACCCGCAAGGTCGCAACCTCGGCGGGCATCATCAGTGTGGCCGCCAGGGCGCGCTGGCACGCCATGCGTGTTTGGCTATCGCGGCATTCGCGACGGTTGGGCTTGTCCTGCGCTATGTTCTGTTCGATTTTCCGGCGGTTCCGGCAGCGTATCGGGTTCGTTTGAGCCCGGCCGATTTCAATAGACGGGAAAAGACGGGACACGAGCGACATGCGGCGTCGAGCAATTGGACGAGCGACACCTTGGGTCATGACCGCGGCGATCCTGCTGGCGCATACGACGCCGGCTGCGGCGGCCGATAATGGCAAGGTGGGCGAAGCGACGGCGTGTACCGCTCGTGACGGCGGTCTCCCGGTGTCGCGTATCGTCGAGATCGACACCGCAGGCGGGCCGATTTTCGGCGACATCACCAAACAGGCAAAGGAGCAGAGCTTCCTCAAGCCCAAAGAGGTGGTGCTGACGTTCGACGACGGGCCGATGCCCTGGATTACAGGAAACATCCTCGACACGCTGGATCGCTTCTGCACCAAGGCGACGTTCTTCCCGGTCGGCAAGATGGCGGTCGCCTATCCGGCGATGCTGCGCAATGTGGTGGCGCGCGGGCATACGCTCGGCGCCCACACCTGGTCGCATCCGCTCAATCTGAAGCGGCTCAAGCACGACAAGGCGATGGACGAGATCGAGCGCGGTTTTGCCGCCATTTCGATTGCCAGCGGCGGTAACGCGGCACCCTTCTTCCGCTTTCCGGGCCTCAGCGACAATGCCGCCATGCTGGATGCGCTGCAAAAGCGCGGCATCGCCTCTTTCACGGTCGATGTCGTGACCAACGACAGCTTCACGTCGAACCCGGCCAAGCTGGTGTCGATGACGCTATCGGCGATCGAGGCCCGCCAGGGCGGTATCGTGCTGTTCCACGACATCAAGCCGGCAACCGCCAAGGCTCTGCCGACGATCATGGCGGAGCTGAAGCAGCGCGGCTACAAGATCGTGCACATGCGTCCCAAGGCGAAGCTGCAACCGTTGCCCGAGTTGGCCGAACAGTTGCAACCGGTGCTGGCCAAGAAGGACCCGCCGCAGGGCACTGCCATCGCCAAGGCACAGATGCTGCCGTTCTATGGCGCCGTGGGACCGCTGACGACGGCAGAGCTGAAGGCAGCCGATGGCGCAGCCGCGGTCGAAACGTTAAGTCCATCGCCGCGTGATCGCACCGCGGCTCAGGCACCCGCTGGCGAGCAGAAGGTAAGCGCGCTCGACACCTCGATGGCTGATAACGGCGCAACCGGGTCCGCCCGCAAGCCGTCCGGCACACGCAAGCGCACCCCCTTGAAGGCCGATACGGGCGGTCGCGTGCGCTCCGCCTCCGACGGCTGGTCGACCCGAATTCGCCGCGAGCGGCTGAGCCGGCCGGTCTTCGACTGATCTCGCTAGAGCCGTTCCGGTTTTGATGGAATCGCGGAACGGCTCCAGGTCTTTGTTTCGTCGTGCTTCTTATCGGAAAACCGGTTCCCACTTTTCCGGAAGCACTCTAGCGCCCCAACACAATCATCTTCACCACGTCGGCGTGGCCTTTGAGGGTGGCTATTGCGCGATCGATATCGGCGGCGGCCTTGACTTCCGCTGGCAACCGGACCCGGTAGAGCCCGCCCTTCAGCGGCCCTTCGACGATCCGCGCGCCGCTGCCCTCCAACACACGATTGATCTGCGCGAGGGTTGCGGCATCGTGAAATGCGATCAGCGCAACCGCACCCGAGTCGGACGCCTGCTGCGGCCCTGAAGCGGTCTCGTATCCACCATCAGGTGACGGTCCGTGCCACAGCGTACCGAGCACGGCCGCTTGCACGAGAATGATGGCCGCCGCGGCCGCCGTTGCATAACGCACACCCATTGCCGTCGGCGTGGCGAAGAACTCGCGCACACGATCGAGCACGCCACGCGCAGCTCCCTCAATGGCACGCGTCGCAGGCACCGGTTCGGCGGCAATCGCCTTGAAAATTGCATCCGTCGCGCGCGCCGAGGGAAAGCCTGCCGCCTCACTCACCTCGACGGCTGCGCGGCGCTCGTCTCGCGCCACCTCGATGCTGCGAGCGAAGTCCGGATGGCGCGCAATATAAGCCTCGACGCGCGCGGCATCGGCGGCCGAGATCCGGCCCGTCACATAGAACGGCACCAGCATCTCGATCTCGTCCCGCTCACTCATCATCACGTTCTGCTCGCTCATGGCCAGCCTCTATCAATTCCGTGTTCCGCCAACAGCTCGGAAAGCTTCTTGCGGGCATAGAACAGTCGCGTCTTCACCGTGTTCTCGGGGATGCCGACGATCTCGGCGACTTCACCCACCGACATCTCCTGGTAGTAGACGAGATCGACGATCTCGCGGTGATCGGCCGACAAAGCGTCCAGGCAGCGTCGCAGCGCAGAGGCCTTGTCGACTTTTTGCGTCGTCGTCTCAGGATCGTCCGCATCGTCGGCAATCTCGGCGGCCTTCTCTTCGTCCCAGCCCGTCTCGCGGCGCTTGCGCAATCGGCTGACCGCGCGGTTGCGGCCGATCGACAGCAGCCAAGTGCCAACCTGCGAGCGGCCTTCGTAGCGTGCAGCATTGCGCCAAACCTCCATGAACACTTCGTTGACCAGTTCCTCTGCCACCGCCTCGTCGCGGACCAGCCGCATGAGGAAACGGAACAGGCGGACCTGGTGCCGGCCGATCAGGGCGCGCAGCGCGAGCTGGTCTTTTCCAGCTATTCGCCTGATCAGATCGGCTTCGTCGTTGGAGGGCGTCATCTCACCATTACCTGACACCCGGCCTTTCCACCCCTTCAGTCGCGCCGAGATGAAGATTGGTTCATCGGGGCGGCAGGGTTTTCGGGGCCGCGGTACAATTCGAGTTGGAGCGGGCCGGCGCGGCAATTGAAAACGGGTAAGAGTTGGCCAGGGCGCCACGTTGCACCACGCGCCGCACAGCGCGCGCCAGCACAAAGCACCAGACCGTTCACACGTCAGAACGCCTTGGCATCATGGTGTGACAATGAACGAGTGGCAATATGCCAACACAGGGTTTTAACCGGCCCACTCTCACCCCATATAGGTCATGGATCGGCGGGGCGAGCAGTACGACGCTTGCTTCGGTCCAACAGGTCGGGGAGGGTTAACTCGGTCGCCGAGATGTTCTAACGTCGGTGGGCGGCACGTTGTTCGCCACGCGATTTGTGTACGCTCGACATAACCTACGCTCGACACGTCCTACGCTTGACACATCCAAGGCGTCGAAATCGCCAAGCCGGCTCTCTAGAGGCCCTCACTTGAGCCCGCCCCCACTTGAACCTGCCTCCACTTGATCCTGAACATGGCAGGTACGCACTTCGCAAAAATCACATCAGGCGCCCCTCGCCATAGGTGGGCGCTCTTCCAGCGAGGAGGCCCAGAGTGCAACTCTCCTTAACTGTCAACGGTCATCCCCATACGTTCGAGGTCGCGCCCGATACGCCGCTCCTTTGGGTCATCCGCGAAACGCTCGGGCTCACCGGCACCAAGTTTGGCTGCGGCATGGCCCAGTGCGGCGCCTGCACCGTTCACATCGACGGTCAGCCCCAACGCTCCTGTGTGACACCTGCCGAGGCAGCCGCCGGCACAAAAATCACCACCATCGAAGGCATCGAGGGCGCCGCCGCAACCGCCGTCAAGGCAGCCTGGCAAGCAATCGACGTGCCGCAATGCGGCTATTGCCAGTCCGGCCAGATCATGTCGGCGGTCGCCCTGCTATCGCAGAACCCCAACCCCAACGACGCCGATATCGATGCGGCAATGTCGGGCAACATCTGCCGCTGCGCCACCTATGTTCGCATCCGCCAGGCGATCAAGAACGCCGCCCTCAAGATGAAGTGAAGGATGAGCCCATGCGCGCGTTTCCTTTTTCCACAGTAGTATCGCCAGAAGCCTTTGCGGCCATAGAGACAGCCGGTGTCGACCGACGCACCATCCTGCGCACCATGGCGGCTTCGGGAGCAGGTCTCGTGCTCGGTCTCCAGCTGGCAGTGCCCGCCGCCGCACAATCGGGCGCCGCCAAGGTCATCGCCGGCGACGGCACGGCGGGCACATTTGCCCCCAACGCATTCGTTCGCATCGCTCCTGACAGCACCGTGACCGTGCTCATCAAGCACATCGAGTTCGGCCAGGGCCCATACACCGGCTTGACGACGCTGGTGGCGGAAGAGCTCGATGCAGACTGGGCGCAGATGCGCGCCACATCGGCTCCGGCCGATACCAATCTCTACAAGAACCTCGCGTTCGGTGTGCAAGGCACCGGCGGTTCCACTGCGATAGCCAATTCCTTCGAGCAGATGCGCAAAGCAGGAGCGGCCGCGCGCTCCATGCTCGTCGCCGCCGCCGCTAGCGCGTGGGGTGTGCCTGCCGCCGAGATTACCGTGACAAAGGGCGTCATACGCCACTCCGGATCGAACAAGGCTGGCTCATTCGGTGAATTTGCTGCGGCTGCCGCCAAGCTCGAGCCACCGGTGGACGTCAAATTGAAGGCGCCGGCCGACTTCACGCTGATCGGCACGGACCTGCACAAGCTCGACACGACGGAAAAGTCGACCGGCGCTGCCGTCTTCACAATCGACGTGAAGAAGCCCGGCATGCTGACCGTGCTTGTCGCGCACCCACCGCGCTTCGGCGCCGTGCCCAAGGAGATCGACGATCGCGCCGCGCGCAACGTCAAGGGCGTCGTCGACGTCAAGGCGCTGCCTGCGGGCGTTGCCGTCTATGCCGAAAACTTCTGGGCGGCCAAGCAGGGGCGCGATGCGCTGGTCGTCACCTGGGACGAGACGAAAGCCGAAACCCGGTCCACCACCGACATCGTCAAGCTTTTTGCCGAGGCCGCGTCGAAGCAAGGCCAAGTGGTCGCCCAAAGGGGCAAGCTCGACCCACGCGACGGCGAAAAGACCGTCAATGCCGAATACGTGTTCCCCTACCTTGCGCACGCGCCGATGGAGCCGCTCGACTGCGTCATCGAAGCAGGCAGCGACGGTTGCGACGTGTGGGCCGGATCGCAGTTCCCAACCATCGATCAGGCGGCAATCGCACAAGTGCTGGGCCTCAGGCCGGAGAACGTGCGCATCACGACGATGCTCGCGGGCGGCAGTTTCGGCCGACGTGCAACGCCCAACGCCGACATCGCGGTTGAAGCAGCGAACGCCGCCAAGTTGCTCGGCCGCAAGGTGCCCCTCAAAGTGTTGTGGACACGCGAGGACGACATCCAGGGCGGGCGCTATCGGCCGTTCAACGTGCAGCGGCTTTCCGGAAGCGTCGACTCCAGCGGCAACATCACCAGTTGGCAGCACACCATCGCCGGCCAATCGATCATGGAAGGAACGATGTTTGCCAGCATGATGAAGGATGGCGTCGATCCGGTGATGATCGAAGGCGCCTACGACCTGCCCTACGACATTCCCAATTTCGAAGTGAGCGTGCACAAGATGACGGTCGGCGTACCGGTGCTGTGGTGGCGCTCGGTCGGTCACTCGATTACGGCCTTCTCGACCGAGACGTTCCTTGATGAGCTGCTCGCATTGGGCGGCAAGGATCCGGTGGCGGGGCGGCTTGCCCTGCTCGGCAAGCATCCCCGCCCATCCGCGGTGCTGAAGGAGGTTGCCGAGCGTGCCGGCTGGGGCGTCAAGGTTCCCGAAGGACGCGCACGCGGCGTCGCCGTGCACAAGTCGTTCAACAGCTATGTGGCGCAGATCGCCGAGGTGTCGATGGGGCCTGAGAAGCTGCCGCGCGTGCACAAGGTGTGGTGTGCGGTCGATTGTGGCGTTGCCGTCAACCCCAACATCATCCGCGCGCAGATGGAGGGCGGCATCGGCTATGGCTTGGGCGCTGCGCTGTTCGACGCCATCACGCTCGACCAGGGACGGGTCGTGCAAACCAACTTCGATACCTATCGCAGCCTGCGCATCGAGGAGATGCCGGAGGTCGAAGTGTCGATCATCAAGTCGGCCGAGCCGCCGACCGGGGTGGGCGAGCCGGGCGTGCCGCCGATTGCGCCTGCGGTCGCCAACGCCTGGGCCAAGCTGACGGGCAATCGCGTGCGCCAGTTGCCGTTTACCGGAAAGAATGTGTGAGGAGGCGGGGGACTTGGTGCGGGTGCGCGCGTCGAAGCGTTCGCATTGTCAACAATTGACACGAGCGCATCACGGAGCGGCTGACCCAATGGTCAAGTCGTTATGGCGGTGAACCGCCAAATTACTTGGTCTGGTGCGGTCGAGAAGACTCGAACTTCCACGGGTTGCCCCGCTACCACCTCAAGGTAGTGCGTCTACCAATTCCGCCACGACCGCATCGTGTGGGCGCCAACGAGCGCCCATATAGCGAACCGGGCAACTGCAAACAAGTGCCCGGGCAAGGCCGCTGACCTAACAGAGCCGGGGCGCAAACGCAAGCGGCAAGCGGCGGTTTCCCACCTCCGGCGGAACAATGCGACCACCGTTCAACACATTGACACGGTTGGGCTATGGCGCCCCCCTCGGGTGGATGCCCAAGCCCGACAACTGCGATCATCGGCCGGATAACGACCGCCAGATCAGAATCGAACACGTTCGCCCCCGCGCAGGGGGCAAGCTGTGCAAACGAGGCGCGAGCGATCCCCGCCATGCCGGCCACGGCGTCCGCGACGGCACTGAGCCACTGGCCTCGCGCACCCGCATCTGGCAAGTGATCGAAAAAGCCGATATGCGAGCTTGGATGCGGTCCCAAACCGCTCAAAGCGTCGGATCGTCTGAGATGGAAGCACGCTGGCTTTCATCGCCGGCGTGCATCAAGCTCTCGATCAGAAATTTCGAGCAAGCCACCTTGGCAAGAGGCTCTCCCACGACGTTTGAACCTGCTCCAGGAACGGCCATGAGTGACGATCGCGCAACCTCGAATGCCATCATCTGGGCGATATCGGACCGGCCCGTAGACTACGCGACGGCACTCGCATTCATGCAGCAACGCGCCGAATCGATCGCCAACGGCAGCGCGCGGGAGATGATTTGGTTGCTTGAACACCCCGCCCTCTACACTGCGGGAACAAGCGCCCGCCACGAGGATCTCATAAGCCCAGATCGCTTCCCGGTGCACATTGCCGGTCGGGGCGGCCAATACACGTATCATGGACCGGGCCAGCGCGTCGTCTACGTGATGCTGGACGTGCGCCGCCGCTTTGGCGATGTGCGCAAGTTCGTCTGCGCATTGGAGCGGGTGGTGATCGAGACGCTCGCCTCGTTCAACATCAAGGGTGAGATCCGCGAGGGCCGCGTCGGCGTGTGGGTCGCCCGCCCCAACAAGGGAGACGGCGTCGAAGACAAGATTGCCGCCATTGGCATCAGACTGCGGCGCTGGATCAGCTTTCATGGGCTCGCCATCAACGTCGATCCCGAGCTGGAGCATTTCAGCGGTATCGTGCCGTGTGGCATTGCCGAGCACGGGGTGACGAGCCTCGAGGACCTGGGCCAGCTTGTGCCGATGCCGGAGGTCGATATTGCGCTGCGCCGCGCGTTCACCAGACTGTTGGGGCCCCTGGAAGCGGGCGGCGATCCGCTCGCCTGAGCTCTACCGCCGCTGGCTTATCGCGCCCGGCCCACCACCCTACTTTCCCCCGAAACGAACTCAGCCCGACTCGCGAGAGCCGGGCTGAGCAATTTAGCAGAGTGAACGCTGGCGTTCCCGCCGGCCACGTCGCGGTCGATCACTTCACGGGTGGTTTTTCCACCCCTGGCGCCGCCTGAGGCACGTTGATTTCCGCGCCATCGTAGTAGACGAACCCATCCTCAATCGACACGACATCCGAGCTTTCCAGCTCGTATTGGTCGTTTGAGCCGTTGTCCAAGCGCACCACGCACCGCTTGGGACAGACATCCTTCAAAGCCTCGTTCGGCTTGAGAATGCGGTCGTCCGTGACCGTTTCGACCTCGATCGACAGCCTGTACTCCCGGACATCGCGGTTGGTGATCGTCGCCGCCTCTCCCAACGCTATACCTTGGGCGAATACGGCCAGGGCAGCAATCAGAACAACGGCGGCCAGTCTTGCACGGCCGGTGACGAGGGAGGGAGGAACGCGGGCGGGCTCGTTCACTTCTTCTTTGCGGCCTTCTTCTTGGCAACCTTCTTGGCCGGCTTCTTGGCAGCGGCCTTCTTGGCGACGCCCTTCTTCTTGGCGGCGGCGGCCTTGCGAGCTACCGGCTTCTTCTTGGCAACCGTCTTCTTCGCGGCGGCCTTCTTGGCGGGCTTCTTCTTCGCCGCCTTCTTTGCAGTCTTGGCTTTCATCGAACTTAATCCCTTGCTCTGATGCCCTCACCGTCGCGACGTTTGTCGATCGACATCCACGGGCGATGCACTCGACACATGTCGAGTCAGCGTAACTGTGGTGACAAACATTGCGAGCGGCAAACGGAATTTTCTGCTGCGTGCTATCGAAGGTTTCGATAGATGTGTTGAAGCATGCAATCGAAGAGCATGCGCCACATGCAGCATTGATCATGGACATCACACTCGCCAGGACGTTCCTCATGGTCGCGGAGACGGGCAGCTTCATCGAGGCTGGCCGGCGCATGAACGTCACCCAATCAACCGTTTCGGCTCGCATCAAAGGTCTTGAGGAGCAGCTCGGCAGACCGTTGTTCGAACGATCAAAATCGGGCGCGGAGCTGACTGACGCCGGGCAACAATTCCAGAAGCACGCGCTCGCACTTGTGCGCGTTTGGCAGCACGCGCAGCTCGAGGTGAGCCTGTCGGATCAACACCGCGATCATCTCGCCGTCGGCGCGCCGATCAGCTTGTGGGATGGCTTCTTATTGAAGTGGGTGGCCTGGCTCAGAACCAACATTGCCGACATCGCAGTCTCCGCCAGCGCCAGCATGTCGCACATTCTGACACAGCGATTGGTCGAAGGAACACTCGATATCGCTGTGATGTATCGCCCGGTTCAACCGCCGGGACTGACCATCGAGCATCTTTTCGACGAGGAATTCGTTCTGGTGTCGAGCCAGAAGCGACCTGGCCGCCGCAGCGCCAGCGATTACGTTTTCATCGATTGGGGCAGTGATTTCCGCCACGACCACGCCACCGCCTATCCACGCATGGCCAATCCTGGCTTGAACCTCGACATCGGCTCGGTCGGCCTCGAATACCTGCTGGAGAACGGAGCTTCGGGCTACTTTCCCGAGCGGCTGGTGGCGCGCCACATCGCGCGCGGCAAGTTGCGGCGTCCGGCTCGCGCGCGCAAGTTCGTCTACCCGGTCTATATGGTTTATCCCGAAACGCGAGACGACGAAGCGTTCGAGCCCATCCTGTCGAGTTTACGCAAGCAGGCAGAAAAGATCGCGTGACGTGAAGCTGGCGGCGCGCGATGTGCGGCTCGTACCCCGGCAAGGCGGCCACGAACCGTTAACCGTCCAAGTTCTCACTTGAGGCGCGCGGTGACCTCGATCTCGATCTTCATGCGCGGATCGACGAGGCCGGCGACGATCAGCGTGGCAGCCGGACGAACTTCTCCGAAATGGCGTCCCATCACCGGCAGGCACGGCTCGAAATCTTCGGCCTTTGGGAAGATGTAGCGCACGCGCACGACGTCGGCGAGCGTCGCCCCGGCCTGGCCCAGCGCCTTCTCGATGTTGCGGAAGGCCTGCGCGGCCTGCTCGGCGACATCCTCCGAGATGCTCATCTTCTCGTAGTCGAAACCGGTTGTGCCCGACACCATCACCCAGCCATCGATGACGACGGCACGCGAATAGCCCATGGTGGCCTCGAACGGCGAGCCGGAGGAGATAAGGCGACGGGTCATGGCAGTCTCCGATGAGGACGAGGGGCAGGTTCCAGGTTTCAGGGGATAGGTGTCGGGGATAAGGGTTGAGCAAGCGAGGCGGGCACCGTGTCAGCGTCGTGAGTGGCGTCGCCCTTCGCCCCCAGCGGCTGATCGCATTTGACGGGGAGCCGAACCGGTCGAGCTGGCCGCACCACCGCGTCGCCCACAGCCCACTGCCAGCCTTATGCGAACTCGATGATGACGGCATCGACCGCGAGGCTGTCGCCGACCTTGGCCTCGATCTTCTTGACCGTGCCATCGAGCTCGGCGCGCAGGATGTTCTCCATTTTCATGGCCTCGACCACGGCCAGCGGATCGCCCGCTTTGACCTCGGCCCCGACCTCGACATTGATCGCCTTGACCAGACCCGGCATCGGGCACAGCAGGTATTTCGACATGTCGGCGGCGACCTTTTCGGGCATCAAAGCCGCTAACTCCGCCTCGCGCACCGTATAGACACGGGCCGGCGTATGAATACCGCGATAAGACAGGTCATAGCCATTTGCGATCGGGCGCACCTGCACGCACACATCCTGGTCTCGTACCACGCCCGCCCAAATCATATCGCCGGGCCACCACAGCGACGCCAGCTCCAGCGTATCGACGGCGCGGTCGTCCTTGCCGAGCATGGAGACCTTGATCGGCTTGCCGAGGCCACCCTCGACATGAACGTTCTGGCGCACCTTGCCGAGTTCGACGACACGGCGGTTGGCGAACCGGACGGCCTTGCCATCCATCTGCTGGGAGATTTCGCGACGGCGCGTGTTGGCGACGTGATCGATGGCGGCCGCCACCGCCGACAGCACCTTGAGCTCCTCTCCCTCGGGCGCGCGCGGCTTGAAGCCTTCCGGGTACTCTTCGGCGATGAAGCCTGTCGAAAGCTCGCCGCTGCGCCAGCGCGGATGCTGCATCAGCGCCGTCAGGAACGGGATATTGTGCTGGATGCCATCGATATAGAAGGCGTCGAGCGCGGTCGCCTGCACCTCGATCGCCTGCTCGCGTGTCGGGGCATGGCTGACCAGCTTGGCGATCATCGGATCGTAGAACATCGAGATCTCGCCGCCTTCGAACACGCCGGTGTCGTTGCGCACCGTGAGA
>CAZLHQ010000033.1:0-25053 GCA_964559355.1 uncultured Hyphomicrobiaceae bacterium | reverse complement strand
GGCTTGCCGAGCGCCATGGTCTTGTCGGGATCGAACTTGATCTGCTCGTCGGTGCCGACCGAATAGGCGCGCCAAACTTGCTTGCCCGATTTCATGTCGTAAGCCGTGACGTGGCACTGCACGCCAAACTCACCACCCGAGATGCCGACGATGACCTTGTCCTTGACCGGAAGAACGGTGGCGGTGTTGGTTTCACCTTTCTTGGGATCGCCGTTGACGGCTTTCCAGATTTCCTTGCCGTTCTTTGAGTCGAGAGCAACGACCGTCGTGTCGGCCTGATGCAGGAAGATCTTGCCGTCAGCGTAGGCGAGGCCGCGGTTCACCGTGTCGCAGCACATCACCGGGATGACGGAGGGATCCTGCTTGGGCTCGTACTTCCAAATGATCCGGCCCTCGTTATTGAGGTCGAGAGCATAGACGATGTTGGGGAACGGGGTGTGAACGTACATCGTGTCACCGACCACAAGGGGGGATCCCTCGTGACCACGAAGCACGCCCGTCGAGAAGGTCCACGCGACCTTCAGGTTCTTGACGTTGTCTTTGTTGATTTGGTCAAGCTTCGAATACCGCTGATTGAAGTAATCGCCGGTCTGAAGAACCCACTGGTTCGGGTTGCTGATCTGCTTCGCCACATCATCGTTCGCCATTGCGGGCGACGCGATAACAGCCGACGCGATCAATGCACCGGTAAGTGCACTTTTGCGCATTGCGCTTCCTCCTTAAGTTTCTTGCCACGCTTGCAAGGTGGTAGCTGTCGTCAGCGTGTCACGGGCCGCGGAGAGAGCTTTTGGGGACGCCCTTTTCATTATGCTCCAACGGACCTACGAAACGGACCCGCGTCACTTCGTCGTGATGGGTCCTGAAGTCGCAGCTACCGAGCGGCATCTAGGCACTTTTTCCCGCACGTTGCAAGACTAAGGTCGATGCAGATCGTATTGCTGGCCTCGCCAAGTAAGCGCCAGAATTTAATAGGACAATTTTGCTGACCCTTTTTGATCCCCCAAATACGGGGCCCGGGTGCAGCGCAGCAAAAGTTGGCGCAGCGCACATCGTCAGAAAAAATTTTCTCGCGAACGTGTGATTGGAATTGAACGCTACGTGCCCTCATCATTGAATGTTCTGGTGGCATCGTCCCTCTGGCACCGCCGATCGTTCCGCTGCGAGCCGACAAACATTGTTGTCGATTGGCTGTGCGCCACCAGCCGGACATGACAAGGCAAGCGACAGGGGCCATCGTAGCTGCGTGAGAAACTTCCAGGGCTACATGCGCATCAGTCGTGATCGAGTTCAAAAACCTGCAGTGGCGACGAAGCTGGCTGCTGCGCGAATGTCGCGACGCACGCTATGCCTGACCTTGCTTTCGGCGCTGACGACGGTTTCGCGTGGCTTGACGGTGCCACCATTACGCGCGCAAACCGCCGAGCCCATGCAAGGCGTGACCGAGATCGCCCCCGGCGTCTTTGTGCATCGCGGCGTACATGGCGTTTATGCACCCGAGAACGGCGGCGACATCTGCAACACCGGCTTCATCATCGGCAGCCAGGCTGTGGCGGTGATCGACACGGGAGGGACCGCACGGCTCGGCGCGGCGTTGCGCCAGAACATTGCCGCCCTCACCGACCGGCCGATCCGCTACGTAATCAACACCCACATGCATCCCGATCACGTCCTCGGCAATGCCGCGTTCAAGGCGGATAATCCGGCCTTTGTCGGCCATCACAAGCTCGCCGCAGCGCTTTCGGCCCGCGCCGAGCGCTACCTCGCCTACAACAAGGCGGCCGTTGGTGAAGCACTGTTTGCCGGCACCGAGATCGTTTTGCCGACGCAGCCGGTCGACGGGCGCACGGAACTCGACCTGGGCGGCCGCCGGCTCATTCTCGAAGCCCGTGCCACCGCACATACCGACAACGACCTTACGGTCGTGTGTGCGCAGACCGGCACGATGTTTACCGGCGATCTGGTTTTTGCCGGCCATGTGCCGACCCTCGACGGCTCGATCCGTGGCTGGATGGCGCTGCTCCCGCAACTCGTCAAGGAGCCGATCACCCGTATCGTCCCCGGCCATGGACCCGCCGCTATGGACTGGCCCGCTGCAGCCGCGCCCCTACAGCGCTATCTCAATGCCGTCGCCAGCGGGGTCCGCACGGCCATCCGCAAGGGCGAGACGATGAGCGCTGCAATCGCCACGGTGGCGCAGCAGGAACGCGCCAATTGGCAACTGTTCGACGAGTTCCACGGCCGTAACGTCTCAGCCGCATTCGCAGAATTGGAGTGGGAGTAGCCCTGCTCGCGGATCGGCGCTGGTGCTGGAGCCCCCTGCTACCGCGCTGATCGGGATCAGGGTATGATGGTTATAAGTTCTTGTTGACGCGTGAAGGCGCGGCAATCCCGCTGCCCGCCAGATCGAGGAAGGCTTTCGAAAATGTCCGCAATGAAGAAACTGCTCGCACTGGTGTGCGCCGTGCTCGCAATGGCAGCGTTGCCGCTGGCAAGTGCAGCCGCCGCCGAGACAGACGACGTTTGGCCCGGCATCCGCAAGGACCTTTATGCTGATCGCTCCATTGCCGAGGAGGATGGCGCGGTGACGCTGGAAGCGCCGGTGCGCGCCGAAGACGCCGCCGTGGTGCCGATCACCATGCGCGTGCCGGCCAGCCTCGCACAGTCGGCCAAGGTTTTGACGCTCGTCATCGAAAAGAACCCGATGCCGGTGGCCGCCACATTCACGTTTGGCCCCGCTGCCGGGACCGGCGAGCGCATCATCTCGACCCGCGTGCGGGTCGACATGTACTCCAATGTGCGCGCCGTATTGGAAACCAGCGACGGCAAGCTGCATATGACGACTAAGTATGTCAAAGCCGCCGGCGGCTGCTCGGCCCCGGCGCTCAAGGATGCTGAGCAGGCGCTGGCCGAGCTTGGCAAAATGAAGCTGCGCACGGAGCTCGCCGATAGCACGCCGATCATGCAGGAAGCGCAGGTGATGATCCGCCATCCCAACTACTCGGGGATGCAGATGAACCAGCTCACCGGCCTCTATATCCCGGCCAAATACGTGCAGAACATCGAGGTCAAGCGCGGCGACGACATCGTCTTCACCATGGAGGGCGGCATTTCTCTGTCGGAAAACCCGAATATCCGCTTCACGTATGCGGGAGGCGGCGGCGACATGGCCGTGACCGCCAAGGATACTGCCGGCGCGGTGTTTACGGTTCGCAGCACGGCCAAGGGTTCGTAAGGCCGATTGCCTCGCGTCGTCGTAGACACGATGCAAGCGGCATCGGCCCGGCGGCGCTTTTCAGAAGCAGCGCAATTCGCCCTCGACTTGGGCGCGTTTCATCTTTCGGATTTTCTCTTGGAAGATCGGACCATAAAGCATCGACACGTTCTCGCCGCCACGCTGCACCACCGACATCACCGTCTCGGCTTCCTCATAGTCGCTGAATGGCAGCAGCTCGGCGATGACGTCGATCGAGCAGGAGCACTTCTGCAAGTTGTCGCGCGTCTGGCCGTTGACCTGCATGCAGGCGAAGACGTAGTCGGCGCGCGCCGCGGTTGGATAGTCGTTGGCGGGAAGCTCGGCGGCCGATGCGGCCGGAACGTGCGCGACCGCCGCAAAGGTCACGGCGGCAAGCGCCAACCCAGCTGGTGCCCGGCGCCGGCGTGCGGCTGTCCGCGTCATTTGCCGTCTCCAGCCTTGATCTCGCCTGCACCCGACAGGCGGATGCGCTCGTCGAGCTTAGGGCTATCCTTCATCGGGCTCTCGTAGTGTGAGGTGAAATCGACGAAATGGCCCGGCACCGCATCGCTGACCACGATTTGGAAGACGGTGCCGTCATATCCCATCATCTTGAGCGCATTCGAATCGCCCAGGAACGGCGTCACCGAGACCCGCGCGCCCGCAACCTTCTTGCCCTTGTAGTCGATCTCGACCGGCTCGACCTTGGCGCGCTCCGCCAGTGACATCTTGATCTTCTGCTTCAGATAAGGGCGATTGCCGCCGGCCAGCATCGACAGATTGTTGACGGCACGATCGAGAAACACCACCAGCACCGGATTACCGGTCATGCCGTCGATGCGCTGCTCGGGCCGCGCCCGTCCGCCGGTGAAGACATTGACCGTCACTTCGCGCGTACCGGCGGGTCCGTCGTTGACGACACCGAGCCGGATGTCATCCGCAAACGCCTCGCCCAACAGCTTGGGATCGGACACGGTGCGCTCGAAACGATAGGTCAGCGGATCGCCCTTGGTCATATTGGCGAGGTGATTGGCATCAAACAGCATGGCCGTCGCCGAGGGCGGCGAGGTGGCGGCCGCACCCACGGCGACCGGCGCAAACATCAAGGTGATTGCCAGCGCCCAGCGGCGCAGGGATACGTTCGCCATGTTGGTGATCGCCATGTCGATGTCGTCCTCCTCGTCAGCCGGGGTGGCTCCCCGGACGTGTTGGTTGCCGTGATATTTTCAAATGGCCGCGCCGTGACGGCCTCAGGGCCGCTGTCTTAAGCGATCACTTAGGCATTATGCCAGCGCTTTCAACAAACAGCATATACGCGCGGCGTGCCTGCCCCGACCGACAGGGCGTGCACGATGTCGTGAGCAAGCGCCAAAATAATGGCCAGATCGGGCGGCGCGGAACAGTCGCCAGTGACAACGGAGCGATATGTGCCGCCCCATGACGCTCCCACCCCTACCCCTTTGCGATCGACATCGTTAACAGCCTATGGCTCGGCCAGAAACGCGCCGAACGCCCGCGGCCCATCGCCAACTGCAATTTTGCCGGAGACCGTCAATGTCTGCGTGTCGATGCGGGCCAGAACGTTGTCCATCCAACAGGCGACGTAGATCTCACCACCCTGCCGTGTCGCGGCGATGCCCTCGGGGTGATCGCAAGCCTCGATCACTTTCCGCTTCGTTCCCGTCTCGGTGTCGATGACCGTAACCGTGCCGCCATACTGGTCGGTCACGAACGCCAATCGACCCGCTAGCGCGACCGCATAGGGCCGTCGACCAACAGGGTAGGTGGCGATCACCGCGCGGCGCGCCAGATGCACGACGGACACGTCGTCACTGCCGACATTTGCGGTGTAGGCAAGCTGTCCTCCAGCGTCGATCGTGACGCCAAAAGGCCGCTCGCCGACCGGCACGACGCCCAAAACCGTGCGCGTCGCTGCATCGATGATCGACACTTGGTTGCTATCGCGATCTGCGGTGACGATGAGGCTCCCATCGGGCGTGACGGCGATGCCCGACGGCGATTTGCCCACCGACACTTCGCCGACGATACCCTTGGCGGCCGCATCGAGCACGTACAACTTGTGCTCATACCAGTCGGCGACCAGGACTTCGCCGCTGCGCGGGTTGACGGCGATGCCGAGTGGCCCGCTGCCGACCGGCACACGCCCGACCACCTCGCGCTTTTCGGCGTCGATCACGGCGATGTCTTTGGCTTCGGGCACGGAGACGTAGACGCGCCTGCGATCAGGCGAGAGGGCGACGCCAGCGGGCTTGCCCGGCACTGGGATCGACACAACGACGCTTGCTGCGCCGAGGTCGACGACCGATACCGTCTCACTCCCCTGGTTGGTAACGAAGGCGAACCGGCCAACCGGATCTGTGGGCTCGGGAGGGTTCCCGTCGGCGGCCATCGCGCCGTGGCGGAGCGCCGTGTACCCGTACGCCGACAGCAGGGTCAACGCCACGAGCATAACCGCACGAGCGCGCGGTCTCAGAGCCGTGACACCCAAGCCGCGTTGCCGCTGCCGAAGGACTACTGGTTGCATCAACCTCCAGCCTCGGCGGCCTTCTTGATCGCCGCAAGCCCGCTCTCGTAAACCCCGGTGATGGCTTTAACGGCAGCGTCGTCGCTCAGCTCTGGCGGCGGATCGTTGTTCATGAAGCCGCGGTAGAACGCGCCTTTCCACGTCACCACGGATTTGGATCCTTCGCCCTCGACCTTCAGCGATGACGAATAATTGGTGACGGGCAGAACCTTCACATCGACCTCGGTGATCTCGTAGGCAAGGGTACGGCCGGCGGCGTCATGCTTGGTCAGCGACTCATGAATCTTTCCGCCCGAGCCCTTCAACGTCAGCGTGCGCTTTGCACCCGCATCGTTGCCGCCGGTTCCCTCGGTCTTCTCGATTGCGGGATGCCAGCTCATGTCTTGGAAGTTGGAGATGATCTTCCAGACTTTATCGGCAGGAGCGTTGATCTCGATGGTCTTGGTCAGCTTTTGCCGGGTCGGCCCATGCGCTTCAGCCGTCGCTGCCCAGCCGGCCAGCAATAGAGCCGACATGACAAACAGCGCCACTCGCAATCGCATCATTGTTAATCTCCTCCGATCTTCGCGGAATTCCTCATTGACGCTCTGATTGAGAGCGGCAGGCGAACATACCGACCCGCAAACCATGGCGCAAATCGCTTCGCAAAACATATGAGCGGTGTCGGCCTCCGGTTGCCTGACCTGTTGTGCTTGGCCGCGTCCCGTGCTTTTGTCGGCACGCAAGGATCGGGAGAATAAGAAGAATGCCGAACTCGAACCAAGGCATCTCGACGCTGGCACCTACTGAGCACGACACGTTTCAAGCCGTTGCATGCCCGTTTTGCGGGCTTCATTGTGACGATCTCGCAGTGGCGAACAGGGCGGGGCGTCTCAGCGTCGAGCGCAATGGCTGCGTGCGTGCCAAAGCCGGCTTCGAACGCATACTGCCGCAAGCAACTCCGCTGGTCGACGGAAAGCAGGCAACATTGGATGCCGCGATCGCGCGAGCGGCGAGCCTCATCAAGGCCGCACGCCTGCCGCTGTTCGGCGGCCTTGGCACCGATGTCGAAGGCATGCGTGGCGTGATGGCGCTCGCTGATCGCGCGGGTGGCGTCGTCGATCATGTCCTCAGCACTGCGCAATACCGCAACACCGGCGTCTTGCAGACCAAGGGCTGGTTCATGTCGACGCTGACGGAGACGCGCAACCGCGCCGACCTGCTGATCGTCGTCGCCAGCGACCTCGACACCCATCACCCACGGTTCTACGAGCGCATTGCCGCCCCGCCGCAAACCATGTTCGAGCAGGCCGACGGCGCTCGCACGATCGTGCTGCTGGGCTGTGGTCCGCGTCCGGCCTCACTCAGCGGCCGGCTGGTCGGCACGATTATCGATATCGCGTGTGCGGCCGAGGCGACGCCGGCTGTGCTCGGCTATCTGCGCATGCTGCTCAAAGGCGCACCTGTCCCAGCCGATCCTCCCGGTGGCGTGTCACGGATTGTGCTCGACGATCTCGCCCAGCGCTGCAAGCAGGCCCATTATGGCGTCGTCGTTTGGGCGCCACAGGCGATGACGTTTGCCGGTGCGGACCTCGCGGTGCAGATGATTACCGATGTGGTGCGCGACTTGAACAAGACCACGCGCTTTGCCGGACTTTCCCTCGGCGGCAACGATGGCGCGGCTTCGGCGGCTTCCGTGTGCTCCTGGCAGAGCGGCTATCCCTTGCGCGTCTCCTTTGCCGGCGGCGCACCCGATTACGATCCCTACCGCTACGAGATCGCGCGCATGCTGCGTGCCGGCGAAGGCGATCTGGTGGTGTGGGTATCCTCGTTCGGTCCTGAGGCGCAGGGCCCGCCGGAAACGAGCCTGCCGACGATCGTGCTCGGCACGCCCGGCATCGCGCTGCGCAAGCCGTCCGACGTCTTTATTCCGGTGGCGACGCCGGGGCTCGATCACAGCGGCCGGCTGGTGCGCTGCGACGCTGTCGTTTCGCTACCGCTGAAGCAGGTGCGCTCGAGCCCCCACCCGCGCCTTGCCGACGTCACGTCCGCGATCACAGCCGCTCTATAACGCCAGACCCGACCGGAAATCGAACAAGATGCTCATTAAGCTCAAAGGCGGCCGCGTTTACGATCCTGCCAATGGTGTCGATGGCGAGACGCGCGACATCATGATCCGCGACGGCCGCATCGTCGCCTTCGACGTCTCGGCTCGCGCCGATGCCGAATACGATTTGGCCGGCCGCGTCGTCATGGCCGGCGCCATCGACCCGCATACCCATATCGGCGGCGGCAAGATGACGATCGGTCGGATGATGCTGCCTGAGGACCATCGCGGGCATGAAGTGTCGCGCACGCAGCTGACGCGCTCGGGCACCGGCCTGGCCGTGCCATCGACGATGGCTGCAGGCTACCGCTACGCCGAGATGGGCTACACCGCCTGCTTCGAGCCCGCCATGCTGCCGGCCAACGCGCGCCAGGCCCACATGGAAATGGGCGACACGCCGATGGTCGACAAAGGCGCCTACGTGATGCTGGGCTCGGACGACTTCCTGTTGCGGCAGATGGCGTCGCGTCAGGACTTCGAGGCGATCAAGGATTACATCGCCTGGACCATGCACGCCGCCCAGGCGATCGCCGTCAAGGTCGTCAATCCCGGCGGCATCTCGGCCTTCAAGTTCAACCAGCGCAAGCTCGACCTCGACGAGCAGCATGCCTATTACGGCGTCTCGCCACGCGATATCCTGCGCACGCTCTCGCGCGGGTTGAAGGAGCTCGGCGTCACCCATCCCCTGCATGTGCACGGCTGCAACCTGGGTGTGCCGGGCAACGTCGACACGACGCTGGCGACGATCCGCGCGATGGAAGGGCTGCCCGTCCACCTCACCCACATCCAGTTCCATTCCTATGGCACCGAGGGCGACCAGAAGTTTTCATCGGGCGCCGCCAGAGTCGCCGAGCTCGTCAACACGAATCCCAACATCTCCATCGATGTCGGCCAGATCCTGTTCGGCCAGACCTGCACCGCCTCCGGCGACAGCATGCGCCAGTACGGCAACACCAAATCGGCCAGCCCCAAGAAGTGGGTGGTGATGGACATCGAGTGTGACGCCGGCTGCGGCGTGGTGCCGATGAAGTACAAGGACAAGAGCTTCGTCAACGCGCTGCAATGGGCGATCGGGCTCGAGATTTTCCTGCTCGTCGACGACCCGTGGCGCGTGTTCTTGACCACCGACCATCCCAACGGCGCGCCATTCACCACCTACCCGCATTTGATCCGCCTGCTCATGGACAAGGGCTATCGCCGCGACATGATGCAGAAGATCCACCCCGATGCGCAGAAGGCGTCGATCCTCGCCTCGATCGAGCGCGAATATTCGCTCTACGAGATCGCCATCATGACCCGCGCCGGACCTGCCCGCAGCTTGGGCCTGGCAGACCGCGGCCATCTGGCCCCGGGCGCCTGGGGAGACGTCACCGTCTACAAGGACGACGAGGACCGCGAAGCGATGTTCACCACGCCCGAGTATGTGTTCAAGAATGGCGATCTGATCGTGAAGGGCGGCAAGATCGTCAAGGCTGTGCAGGGCGCCACCCATGTTGCCCGGCCGCAGTTCGATGCCGGTATCGAGAAGTCATTGCGCGATTACTTCGATCGCTACCACACCATCAGCCTCGACAACTTCAAAGTCGGCGACGACGAGATCATCGATCACGACAAGGGCTCGATCGTCGTGCAGCCGACGGGGGCGCGCGTGTGATGGCAAAGGTTGCAGCAACGATCAACGGCATCAGTATCGACGACACCTTCGCGGAAGCCTTCGGCATGACCGGAACGGCGATCGTCATCACCGCCGACAGCGCCAAATGGGCGATGCAGGCCGCCGTCACCATGACCGGCTTTGGCACCTCCGTCATCGGTTGTGGTGCGGAGTGCGGCATCGATCGCGAGATGAGCCCTGATGAGACGCCCGACGGGCGGCCCGGCGTGCGCTGCCTCGTCTTCTCATTCTCGCCCGACATGGTGGCGGGCCAATTGAAGACGCGCGTCGGCCAGTGCGTTCTGACAAGCCCGGGCTCGGCCTGCTACAACGGCCTCGAAGCATCGCAGAAGATCAAGCTCTCGACTGGCTTTCGTTATTTCGGCGATGGCTGGCAAACGTCAAAAAAGCTCGGCAAGCACCGCTTTTGGCGTGTCCCGGTGATGGATGGCGAGTTCATCGCCGAGGATACCGTCGGCATCACCACCGATGCGGTCGGCGGCGGCAACCTGCTCGTTCTCGGCAAAGATCGCGCCGGCCTGCTCGAAACCTGCGAGGCCGCCGTGGCGGCGATGGCCAAGGTCGCCGATGTCATAACGCCGTTTCCCGGCGGCATCGTCCGCTCGGGCTCCAAGGTCGGCTCCAAGTACAAGGGTGTCATCGCCTCGACCAACGACGCCTTCTGCCCGACGCTGCGCGGCGCGGTCAAAAGCGAGCTGTCGCCCGACACGCTGGCCGTGCTCGAGATCGTCATCGACGGCCTCACCGCGTCATCGGTCGGCGAGGCCATGCGTGCAGGCTTGAAGGCGATCACCAGCACCGGGCCCGGCAAGGGCGTCACGCGAATCAGCGCTGGCAACTACGGCGGCAATCTCGGCCAGCACCACTATCACCTGAAGGATCTGCTGCCATGAGCGGTGTGAAGCTGACGTTGAAGGGCGAGCCCGCAGAGCGCCTCGATTGCCGGGCGCTGACGCCTGTTGCGCTAGCCGGAAAGTCGCACGCCGAGATCGCACGTATCGTCTTGGGCACGTCGAAGTCTCCCCTCACCGTCGGCGATGTATTTGCCATCGACGGGGCGGGCGGCGACGTGCTGACGATTGCCGGCGGCTCCTCACGCCTCGACTTCGTCGGCGCCGAACTTGCCGCTGGCAGCCTTATCGTCGAAGGCGAGGTCGGCGCGTTTGCGGCAGCCAGCATGAAGGACGGACGGCTCGAAATCCGCGGCAATACGGGCGAGGGTCTCGGCGCGGCGATGAAGGGCGGTATCGTCCACGTCACGGGCAATGCCGGCGATGCCGTCGGTGGTGTGCGCACGGGT
Organism: uncultured Hyphomicrobiaceae bacterium; assembly: GCA_964559355.1. GTDB lineage: Bacteria > Pseudomonadota > Alphaproteobacteria > Rhizobiales > Hyphomicrobiaceae > JAEUMD01. The sequence continues at coordinate 14,215 of CAZLHQ010000033.1, read as the reverse complement.
GCGCAATACGGCATGCAGGGCGGCTCCATCGTGGTCGATGGCAATATCGGCGAGCGCGCCGGCGACCGCATGCGGCGCGGCACCATCATTGCCAAGGGCCGTTTCGGCCGCTGGGCCGGTGTACGCATGATGGGAGGCACGCTTTGGACTGCGACGGGCTTTGCCGAGGAGCCCGGTTTGCAGATGCGGCGCGGCACGCTGATTGGACCGCAGGTCGAAAAGTTCTGCGCCACGTTCGGCGATGGCGGCTTCCACGATCTGGTTATTTTGCGCGTGCTTTCGCGCGATGCCAAACAGCGCCTGGGTGCCCTTGCACCGTCGCCACTGCCCGACAAGGTGCACAAGTATTCCGGCGATCTCGCCATCTTCGGCAAGGGCGAATTGCTGCTGACGGCATAGGCGGGCAATTGTTGCAGATGCCATCACCGGTGATCCGATTGCCGGTTGTTCTCGTTTCCCAAGAGACGCTCAACCGCTGTCGCCGGGAAACAGATCATGATCGCCATCATCATTTCGGCCTGCCTGCTCGCCGAGCCCGCCCAGTGCAAGGATCACAAGATCCCACTGATGAGCGATATCTCACCCGACATGTGCGCGCTGCACGCGCCCGCGCATTTCGGCAAATGGGCTGATGAGCATCCCGGCTGGCGTATCGTGCGCTGGCGCTGCGCGCCGGTATCGGCTCAAGACATTTGACCGGGAAACCAACGTCTCGAAGAACCTCGATGCAAGGCATCGAACCCGTGGGACGCCGCGGGAGACGGGGCGTCCCGACAGCGATCGAAAGCTCCAAGAGCAACCGCCAAAGTCGGTCTGATCCCTGGCTAGCGGGCAGTCGTGGCCCTTTCACAGCGGTTAATCGCCCCCCTGGTTCCCTGGGGAACCGCTGAAACTCTTCCTCAATGCGATTGTGCCCATACTGAAAGCGCGCACATCCCTTCGCGCTCGAATCACCCCAGGAAAGGGGGACCTAGGCCATGATCGAGTTCCTGCGCTCCACCACCATCATCTTGATGGGGCTGACTGTCATTTCCGCCGGCATTTTTGTCGTCACTTACGGCTGAAACGACCCGCTGATACTGCAATCTCGCTCGGGCGGCTGCTCTCGCGCCGGACGACAAGCTGTTGGCTGGTCCTCACCCTTCTTGCGCTGCGGCCGCTAAGTCGCCACCTTAAGGCGAACTCCCGCGCGAGGCCCCTGGGTTGCCACTTCAATCCCTCACCACCTCCGCCACCCAAGCCCTGCGCTCGGCTGGCAGCTTTGTCAGCGATCTCATGACACCGACGCTGCGGCTCGGTGTTACCGGCCTGTCGCGTGCCGGCAAGACCGTTTTCATCACCTCGCTGGTGCGCAATCTGGTTGTCGGCGGACGGCTGCCGTTCTTCAAGCCTCATGCCGAAGGCCGAATTCTGCGCGCTTTCCTCGAGCCGCAACCCGACGATGCGGTGCCGCGCTTCGACTACGAGCGCCATCTGGCGGCGCTGTCGGCCGATCCGCCGACGTGGCCCGACTCGACGCGGCGTATTTCAGAGCTGCGCGTGACCATCGAGTATGAACCCGTAGGCAGCCTGTGGCGGCGGTTCGGCCCGGCGCGGCTGCATGTCGACATTGTCGATTATCCCGGTGAATGGCTGACCGACTTGGGGCTTCTCGAAAAGAGCTTCGCCGCCTGGAGCAATGAGGCGCAGGTGCATCTGCGTGCGCACGCCGAAGGAGACGCCGCCAAGGCGATGCAGGCGTTTCTCGCGGCATTGCCGGATGCCTCATCGAACGCCGACCCCGAGCAACAGGCGCTGGAAGGCGCGCGGCTCTTCACCGCCTATCTCGCCGAAGCGCGGCGCGCCAACGGTGGTATCGCCACGCTCTCACCCGGCCGCTTCCTGATGCCCGGCGACCTGGAGGGCTCGCCTCTCCTCACGTTCTTCCCGCTGGCTTCACCCGGCGATAGCGAACCGGCAGCGACCCAGGCGCTGGCCGGCCTTCTGCAACGGCGCTATGAAAGCTACAAGGCGCATGTCGTGCGGCCATTCTTCCGCGATCATTTCAGCCGCATCGACCGCCAGATCGTGCTGGTCGACGCGTTGGGCGCGATGAACGGCGGCGCCCGCGCCGTTGCCGATCTCGAGCGGGCACTCGAAGGGGCGTTGTCGGCCTTCCGGCCCGGCGCCAACAGCTGGCTGACGTCGTTGCTGTCGCGCCGTGTCGATCATCTGCTGTTTGCCGCCACCAAGGCCGATCATTTACATCATACCGATCACGATCGCCTGGAGGCCCTGCTGCGCCACATCACCGACCGCGCCATCGCCCGCGCCAGCAGCGCCGGTGCCGACGTCAGCGTGATGGCGATCGCCGCGCTACGGGCAACGCGCGAGGCGCATGCCAAGCACGGCGGCGAGCGGCTGGCCTGCATTATCGGCACGCCGCTGCCGGGCGAAACCATCGACGGGCGTGTCTTCGACGGCAAGACCGAGGTCGCCGTATTCCCCGGCGATCTCCCCGAAGAACCGGCAGCCGCCCTTGCCGGTCTCAGCGATGCGCCCCCAGCCCAGCGCGACGTCGACGTGGTTCGCTTTCGTCCGCCCCGGCTTGCGCTGTCGGCCAGCGACGGTCAGCCCGTCTCGATGCCCCACATCCGCCTCGACCGCGCGCTCGAATTCCTGATCGGAGACCGCCTCAGATGACCGATCAGACAAAACCGCGCCGCCCGCGTGCGTTTGCCGCCGACGATCCCGCACTGGAGGTCGCCGAGACGCCGCCGCCGGAAATCGATGCGGCGACGGCGGCGCCAGATGCCGCCACGCCCGAAAGCCAATCATCCGACCCCGCCGCCCGGCGGCCGACAGTGAGTGATCTTAGCCGCGGAGTAGGCTGGGGCAGTTTGCTGATCTCGGCGCTGACGGGTCTTGCCATGCTCGGCATCGGTGCGTGGTTCGCCCGGCTCGCCTCTGCCGCGCTCGCACGCGACGACTTCGTCGGCTGGACTGCCTATGGTCTGACTATTGTTGCCGCCGTCTCCGCCACGGTTCTGGCGATCAAGGAGCTGATCGGTTTTTTACGCCTCAATCGGCTGGCGCAGATCAAAACCGACGTCACGACCGCGATGGCGGCGGGTGATGCCGACGCCGAACGGCAGGTGGCGCGCCGCATTCGCGCCCTTTATGCCGGCCGCTCCGATCTCAAGTGGGGCATGGCGCGTTTTCGCGAGCACGAGAAGGACGTGCACGATGCAGGCGCACTGCTGGCCCTGGCCGAACGCGAACTCGTCGCGCCGCTCGACGGCGAGGCCCGCCGCGCTATCCTGAAATCGGCAAAGCGCGTCTCGATCGTCACGGCGCTGTCGCCGGTCTTCTTCTTCGCCATTCTCTACGTGTTGTTTGAGAATGTGCGCATGCTGCGCGGACTGGCCACGCTTTACGGCGGTAGGCCCGGCGTTGTCGGCGCGCTGCGGCTCGCCCGCATGGTCATCACCCACATCATCGCTACCGGCGGCGTCGCCATGACCGATGATCTCGTCGGGCAGTTCTTGGGCCAGGACCTGGTGCGGCGATTGTCACGGCGGCTCGGCGAGGGCGTGTTCAATGGCGCGCTGACCGCCCGCGTGGGAGCCGCGGCAATCGAGGTTTGCCGGCCATTGCCGTTCATCGAGGCAAAGCCCATTCGCGTGCGCGATCTCGTGGCCGAGGTTGTGCGCAGCCTGCGCCAGAGCGAGCAGGCGGGCGAGGCCGCGGCTAGCCGCTCGACGCGCATCAACCGCTGAACCGGCAATCGAATAGACCAATTGCAGCGCCACTCAAGCAGCGCTGTGCGCCAGCGGCTTGCCGGTGTCGTTATCGGCGGTCAATGCCGCCTGCTCGATGCGCAAGCGCCAGCGATCGATCGCCTGCGCGGCGCGCTGCAGTATTGCCGGCGGCGCGCGATCCTCTGGCGTCGACAGCAGCGCACTCATTGCGCGACCGGCGGGTTGCGCTACCAGCCATCCAATCGGTGCAGCCAGCAGGAGCCCGAACACCACCGGCGACATCCACAGCAGCAACGACGGCGCCACATTGTAGGAGATCAGAGCGGTGATGATGCCGAGGACCGTATGCGGTGCGTGAAAGCGCATGGCGTCGGCAAAATGAACTTCGCCGTTGTCACGCCTCTGTGCCTTCCAGCCGGAATCGCGCCCGAGCATGATTTCGGTGACGGCGACCGTCTGCGTCATCATCAGGATCGGCGCCATCAACATCGAGAACACGGTCTCGACGGTGACGCCGGCTGTCGCACGTAGCGCCCCCCAATCCTCACGCGCCGCCCGCGCCCGCTTGATCTCGAGAATGAGGCCGAGCACCTTGGGCAGCAGCACCACGGCCATTGTGCCGATGAAGAGACGGGCGGCGGCGCCCGGGTCCATCACCGGCCACTTCGGGAACAGCGAATGGCCATCGGGAAAATAGTCGGGCAGCATGTTCCGGCTCTGCAAGGCGAGCAGCACGCCGAATACCAACGACGCGGCCCATACCGCCGAAACGATGTAGGACAGCGCCCCCATCACCAGATGCACGCGCCCCATGCCGGTGATGCCGTTTGCGCCGACGATCGACAGGTGCTGCAAGTTGCCCTGCGCCCAGCGCCGGTCGCGAACCACCAGTTCCATCAGCGTCGGCGGCAGGCCCTCATAGGAACCATCCAGCGTCGGAGCCATGTGCACGCCATATCCGGCCCGCTGCAACAAGACCGCCTCGACGAAATCGTGGCTCTGGATGTGTCCGCCGAACGGCGCCTTGCCGGACAGCTCGGGCAGTCCCGCGGCCCCCGCAAATGCCGCCGTACGGATGATCGCATTGTGACCCCAGTAGTTGCCTTCGTTGCGATGCCAGATGGCAAGGCCGGATGCGACCAGGGGGCCGTAGACCTGCGCTGCGAACTGCTGCAAGCGCTGCAGCAGCGTGGTTCCGCCGGTGAGGCGCGGCACGGTCTGGATGAGGCCGGCGTGGGCATCGGCCTCGATGGCGCGCGCCAGGCGAACCAGAGTCGCGCCGGACATGACGCTGTCGCCATCGAGAATAACGAAGAACGGATATGCGGCGCCGAAGCGCTCGACCCAATCCTTGATATTGCCCGCCTTGCGCGCGGTGTTGGCCAGGCGGCGGCGATAATAGACGGGAACCACGTCGCCCAGGCGCTCGGCGAGCGCACGATAGACACGTTCTTCCGCTGCGCCCGCCTCGTCTCCGCGCGTATCGGACAGGATGAAGACGTCGAACTGCTGGTTGCGCCCGAGTGCGAGGATATCGCCGGCGATCGCCTCGATGGTTCCTGCGATGTGGGCCGGGTCCTCGTGATAGACGGGAAACAGCAGCGCCGTTCTGGCTGCAAGCGGGCCGGAAGCGTCCGGCAGATCAATGTTGTCGGGGCGCTCACCGGCAACCAGCGGCAGGAAGCCGAGCGCCGCACTGAGCGAGCCGAACGCGATCCAGCCAAACGACAGCGTCGACAGCACCAGGAACAGCATCTGCAGCGGCGTCAAACCGATGACGCTCAGCACTTGATAGAGTTCATAGCCGAACGCCGCCGTCAGCAGCGCGCTACCGCCGAACAAGGCGAGGCGAGGCGCCAATTCCACAGACCGCTTACGGCGGCGTGGCGCTGTCGGCTCGCTGGCAAAATCCTGCTCGGGCATGTCGAGCGGCGCCGACGCCGGCGGCAACAGGCTGGGATCACTGGCGTCGCGCACACCATCACTGCCCGCAGGCGTCGTGACTTCGCTCATACCCTTCACCGTGCTCACCTTGTCCATCGATAGAGCCAGTTCTCAGAGATCAGGCGATCGTTGGCTTTAAGACCTAGACGCAATTCGGCGACGTCGGTTCCGGCCGCATTGAGAACGAAGCTGACGCGCACGCCCTTGGTCTCGGCATTTTCCTGCACCACCAGATTGGCGATGGAACCGTGGCTGCTCTGTACCTCGGCGCTCGGCAGCGCACCGAGTTCCGCCTTCGCGGGACCGGCAAAGTCGATGACGAACAGGCGCTGATCGGGATTGGCGCCGACACCGAGCCGCGTCTTGACGACGCTCAGCCCCGACCAGGCCACCGGCACGCTTGCCGCCCACGACATCTGGTATGCGAACTGGTAGGCGCTACCCGCGACCAACCCCTTGGCCGGTTTCCAGTAGCAAACGATGTTGTCGTGGATTTCGGTTTCCGAAGGGATCTCGATCAACTCGATATAGCCATCACCCCACGGCGCCTTGGGCTCGATCCACACTGTTGGCCGCCACTCGTAGCGCGCCTCCAAATCCTCGTAGGAGGAGAAGTGGCGGTCGCGCTGGACGAGGCCGAAGCCTTTGGGATCCTTGTCGAGAAAGGCGCTGGTCTGCAGCGTGCGCGGATTGGCGATCGGCCGCCACAGCCGTTCGCCGCGACCGTTGAGCATGGCGAGCCCTTCGCTGTCGTGGACCGCCGGCCGGTAGTCGAGCGGCAACCGGTTCTGCGCGGCGCCGTGCCGGTACATGCTCGTCAACGGCGCCAGCCCGACGTGCGTGATGTCGCGACGCGGATAAAGGATCAGCTCGACATCGACGATGGTCGCCTCACCAGGCTTGACCGTGAAGCGATAGGCGCCAGTGGTGGATGGGCTGTCGAGCAGCGCGTGGATGACGACCTGGGAATCGCCCTTGGCGGGCTTTTCAATCCAGAAGCCGCGGAAGAATGGGAACTCCTCACCCGTCGGGCGAGCCGTATCGATGGCGAGCCCGCGCGCCGAAAGGCCATAGCGCTGGTGGCGACCGACCGCGCGGAAATAGCTGGCGCCTTGAAACACCAGATACTCGTCGAACACATCGGCGCGATTCAGCGGACCATGCACGCGGAAACCTGAAAAGCCATACGGGGCCGCTTCCGATCCCTTGCCGATCAGCGGGCCGATTGAGAACAGGCGACCATCCGCCTTGAGCGGCCGAGACATACCCTTGTCGACGATCTCGATCTCGACGGGCACGTCGTAGAGGTAGCCCAGCGCAAAGAGTTGCAGTTCGTAGTCGAGCCCTTCGCCGCGCCACACAGCCTTCTCGGTGCGAAAGCGGATGTCGCGATATTGGTCGTAGGTGAGCTTGTCGAACGGTGGCTGCACCGCCGCGCGCGGCTTTTCGAACACGCTGCGCGAAAGCTGTTCGGCAAGCTTTTTCACGATTTCGGGCGAGAACGGCGCGCCAGAAGACGTCTCTTCAGCCTGTGCGAGCCCGACGGACGCTCCGATCGCCTGGCACAGCGCCATCGCCGTCGCAAAGCTGACGCCGCCCTTCAACAGATCTCGCCGCCCGATACTAGGCAGTGTGGCATCTGCGGCAGCAGCCTGCGACTGAAACGCATCCTCGGCCATCGATGCTCTTGCCTCGCCCATATTGCACCGCACCATCCGCTCGCCCATATGCATTACGCAGTGTTCAATTTTGCCTGTCAGAGGCATCGAGAACGCGAACCCGCCACGCTATCGGGCACCACCTTCGTGCAACATCGTTCGACGTGGAACAAACCGTCGATTCTCAGTGATTTAGTGTTTGATTGTGGCAGCAATTGTGGCACCACCACGAACGATCCGACATGACCGCTGCGGCCAATGATCCACGACCGACAAGGAAGCGGGAGCATACTGCTGCATCGCAGCATCAGATACGCCGGGCACTGATGCCGTTCAAGGGTGTTCGACACGCTCGCCTGTGCGGCATCGTGCCTTGATCGCCACAGCCCAGCCGTAGTCTCCAATCATTGAAGGCGTGGACGTGACAGAGCCGCTGCAGCGGTGGCAGAACTCGAACGTAAGCCTTAGAGCCTGATCGTCTGAGATGGAAACGTCAGGCGTTTCCATCGAGGGCGTGAATCAGACTCTACAATCGAGGACTTAGAGCAGGCCACCATGGCACGAGGCGATTGCATGTAATTTGAACCTGCACTAGCCGGTCTGGAAACGTATCGCGTCGAGGGAGCCCTACCAAACATGGCGGTGGAAATGCTGCAGGAAAGCGTGTTGATCGAAGCCATCATCGACACGCGCACCCAGATCGATTTCATCTGGCAGGTCTTCATCACGGTGCACATTGCGCTGTTTGCGCTCGTCTTTCTCTACAGCGAAACGGTGGCGCAGTGGAACGTCGCCGCCCGCACCATGGCGCTCGCCGGCATCGCACTGTTCGATTGGATCAACGGCAAGGCGCTGGTCAGCACCTACCTGCTGCTCGATGCCATGCAGGACCAGTATCGCGTCCTTTATGGTCAGGTCGAGCGCTTCCAGCCCAAGTTCTACGAGCATTTCGTGCTGGCCCAATACACCGACCGGCCCGACATGGTGCTGATTACGCACGGCATGGCATTCGCGGTCGTGTTCGTCGTGCTGGTTGCGCGTCACCTCATCAACAGGGTGACGAACTGAACACCGTCGTCTACCGCTGGCTGCCGCCGAAATCGCTCCCAAAGCGACCTCGCGCGCGGCCGCCGAAGATCAATCAACACCTTATATCCGGATTGTCCACAAGCTCGCTTCGAACCCATGTTTGCGGGCCGACGCCGGAATTTGGCGAAAATCGAGCGTTGCATCTACGCCACGCGCGGCAGTCAATCCACAAGTCCGACCGTCGAGACCAGTTCCCCTTGCTAAACGCTTCTGATTAATTCCACACCCGAGCGGTGATTCGGGGGTTTGTGAACATCGCAATCGGCCATCGGGTCGATACACCACACGTTCTCAGGACCAAGCGTTCGTGCGTACAGGAAAACATGCGTAGCGGAAGCCGCAGTTGGCGCCGCAGCTGAAGTTGAGGCAGACGGGAGTTCAAAAATGAAAAAGTATACTGTCAGCGCCGCCGTGGCCGCTGGTCTGCTGCTGAGCGGGCTTTCGGTTGGCAGCGCGTCCGCAGCAGATCTCGGGGGCAACTGCTGCGCTGATCTCGAGGAGCGCGTCGCCGAACTCGAGGCCACCACCGCACGCAAGGGCAATCGCAAGGTCAGCCTCACGATCTCCGGCTGGGTCGCCGAGCAGGTCGTTTATTGGGATGACGGTCAAGAATCGAACGTCTACGTGACGGGCATCGGCCGCACGCTGCAGAGCCACTTCAAGCTGACGGGTGCCGCGCAGATCGCACCGGGCTGGTCGGCCGGCTACGTGATCCACGTCGAGGTCGGTACGGTCGACGCGTTTACCTATTCGAGAAAAAGCGACGAGTCGGCCAACCTGTCGGGTATTGCCAACGACACGCAGAATGGCATCTACGCGCTGCAGTCGTTCTGGTTCATCAAGAGCGACAGCCTCGGCAAGCTGTCGGTCGGCAAGCAGTCGCAGGCCTCCGACAACACGGCCATCCTGGTCGACGGTTCGGGCTCGCTGGTTCCCGCCAACTGGCTCAACATCGACGGTGACGGCCTCAGCGGCGTCAATTCCCTTGGCTTTTGCCATTCGATCGGTGACGGCATCGGCGGCGATTGCAACGGCTTGACGCTCAACGTCGTTCGCTACGACTCGCCGACCTTCGGCGGCTTCTCGGTCAGCGCCTCGTGGGGCGAGGACGACATGTGGGATGTCGCCGCGCGCTACGCCGGTGAGTTCGCGGGCTTCAAGGTCGCAGCGGCTGCTGCCTACAGCAGGGTCTCTGACGAAAATCTTGCCATTCCCTCACTCGGACAGCGTGACAAGGACGTTGGCTACTTCCAGGCCGGTCTTTATGTGCAGCACGTTCCGACGGGCCTGTTCGCTTATGGCGCCTATGGCAAGGAATTTGGTGACGTCAACTATGGCGGCGCCTTTGATGCCGACGTGGATGGCAACCACTGGTACGTGAAGGCCGGTATCCGCCAGCGCTGGACCTCGCTGGGCCATACCGTGCTCTACGGTGAATATGGCCAGATGAACGACATGTACAATCCGGCGTTAGAGGCTTTGGGCACCAACAACTCCCAGTTGACCAAGTGGGGCCTCGGCGTCGTGCAGGAAATCGATGCTGCTGCCATGTCGCTGTGGGTCAGCTACCGCCACTACGACGGCGATTTTTCAGGCGCCTTCGGCACTACTGATGGTCCAATTCCCTTCTCTGCCAGCATCGACGACGTCCATTACGTGAAGGCTGGCGCGCTGATCAACTTCTGATCGACGCACCGACCGAGACGACCAGGACATCGGTTATGTAACTTTGAGAAAGCCGCCCCACCGGGCGGCTTTCTTGCGTTCGCAACTACTGTTCGAATGGGGCCGCGCAGGTGGGACTGTCGGTGGAGTTTGTTGCAGCTTGATCCCCCCACCCACATCCGTCATCCCCACGTAGGCGGGAACCTAGATACGCCGCTGCAATCTCTTCTTGCGTTGGCGAATGCGCACATGCGGCGCGCGCATCCCATCATCACTTGCGTCTCAACCGCTGCAACGTGTCTGGGTCCCGGCCCAAGGCCGGGATGACGGAGAGATTGTGGCAGCCGGATAGCCCCAACCACCACCGTCATTCCCGCGTAGGCGGGAACCTAGACACGCGGCGCGGCGCACCACGTCGGCGGAGTGAGAAGGCGCGCGCTGCCACCGCATCGTTCATCACTGGCAGAGCATTTGTTGCAACGTGTCTGGGCCCCGTCCTTTTCTTTGGCCAACACTCGGCAAGCCGGTGTTGGGCTTCGCCGGGGTGACGGTAGTGTTGGCTGATGCGTCCCGCCCACCCACGCCCGTCATTCCCGCGCAGGCGGGAACCTAGACACGCGGCGGGGAGCACCACGTCGGCGTGGCGAGAAAGCGCGAGTTGCCAGCGCATCTTCCATCACCGGCACAGCATCGGTTGCGACCTGTCTGGGCCCCGTCCTGCGACGGGGTGACGGTGGAGTATGGGGCATCCGGCCTGCCCACCCAACACCGTCATTCCCGCGCAGGCGGGGTTATTTCGGTGGAGTTTGTTGCGCTCGACGCCGCCACACCCACGCCCGTCATTCCCGCGCAGGCGGGAACCTAGAAACGCCGCAACTGGGATAGGGTCAACGACCAACGCCGACATCGCCCGAACCTAATCCAATCTCGCCGGTTTCAGAGTTGAACAGGCTCACCCATTCGGGGTTCATCTGCTCAATCAGACGCAGCTTCCAAATGCGATTCCATTTCTTGATCTGCTTCTCTCGCTTGATCGCAACATCCATCGTGTCGTGCATCTCATAGTAGACGAGCAACTTGATGCCATTCCGCTTTGTGAAGCCCTCGAACAGACCTTGATCATGCTCCGCCATCCGGCGATGGAGGTCGCTCGTCACGCCCACGTAGAGCGTACCGTTGCGCTTGGAGGTCAGGATGTAGACAGCGGGTCTCTTCATGTCGGCGTCCCCCTCGTTGCATCGTGTCTGGGTCCCGGCCCAAGGCCGGGATGACGGCAGAGTATGGGGCGCAATCGCATCGCCCCACCCACTGCCGTCATTCCCGCGAAGGCGGGAACCTAGATACGCGGCACGGCGCACCACGTCAGCGGGGCGAGACAACGCTCGCGGCCACCCGCACCTTTCATCATCGGCGGAGCATCGGTTGCGACGTGACTGGGCCCCGTCCTGCGACGGGGTGACGGTGGTGGATGGCGGGAGCATTGCGTCAACTCGCACCGCCGCCTGATCGAACCATGTGCACATGCAGCGCTCGAACGTCGTCCGCGCGCGGCGCCCCAACCGCCAACATGCTGGGCTCGTTCGCCCTTCTATTTCGTCGGCGTCGGGCTCCCCAGCCGTCTCTCAATTGCAACAATCGCGGCAATCGGGGGGAGGACTTTGGTGGGAGACGATGTTTTAAACAGCGATTTCCACACGCCTTGCACACACCACCTGTGCATGGCCACGCCGTTTGAAACGTCCCTCCTTGGCTCTTGCGTGATTTAATTTTTCATCTTTGTTTCAATTGGTTGAAACTCAATGCAGAACGTCAGCGAGCGCATTGCCCACTGCGCCCGAGTGTCTCAATCGCCACACGCTGCGTTCGCGTGACGCTCGACTTCCATGCGCAATTGTTCGGCTGGAGAGAATCGCAGAGTCTCCGAGCCAAGCGGCAACCGGGGGTAATTCCTGCGCCGCGTAATTAAGAGGGCGCATTTCTCACTTCGTCGCGTTCAGTTCTGTGTCCGCCGTCTTGATGCCAACGCAGATTGGGAGAAGACTAATGAGAAGACATAGCCTGGGCGCGCTTTTGGCCGCCGGTCTGCTTGCGGGCGGACTGACGACCAGCGCCAACGCCGCCGATCTCGGTGGCAACTGCTGCGCCGACCTCGAAGAGCGCATTGCTGAACTCGAGGCCACAACTGCTCGCAAGGGCAACCGCAAGGTTTCGCTGACCATCTCTGGTTGGGTTGCCGAGCAGGTCGTGTACTGGGACGACGGTAACGAATCCAACATCTACGTGACGGGCATCGGCCGCACGCTGCAGTCGCACTTCAAGATGACCGGTCAGGCGACCATCGCCCCCGGTTGGACGGCTGGCTACGTGCTGCACGTCGAAGTCGGCACGGTCGACGCGTTCGGCTACTCGTCCTCTTCCGACGACACGCCGGCAAGCCTCGGCGGCTTCGTCAACGACAGCAACAACGGCCTCTATGCGCTGCAGTCCTACTGGTTCATCAACTCCGACCGCCTCGGCAAGCTGTCGGTCGGTAAGATGTCCCAGGCTTCGGACAACACCGCCATCCTGGTCGACGGTTCGGGCTCGCTCGTTCCCGCCAACTGGCTCAACATCGACGGCGACAATCTCGGTGGCGGCTGGGTCAACTTCCTCGGCCATTGCCACACCATCAACGATGGTATCGGTGGTGACTGCAACGGCGTCACGGAAAACGTGATCCGCTACGACTCGCCGACCTTCCAGGGCTTCTCGTTCAGCACCTCTTGGGGTGAAGACGATATGTGGGACGTCGCCGCGCGTTATGCCGGTGAGTTCAACGGCGTCAAGGTTGCCATCGCTGCTGCCTACAGCCGCGTGACGGACGAGAATCTCGTTGTCGTTCCGAATGGCGGCGCGATCGTCGCTCCCGGCCTGACGGTTGGCGACATCTTCCGCGTGCAGTCGGATAAGGACGTCGGCTACTTCCAGATCGGCGCCTTCCTCCACCATGTGCCGACCGGCCTGTTCGTCTACGGTGCCTACGGCAAAGAGCACGGCGATGTCACCTACAGCGGCACCAGCTGCTGCGACATCTACGCTGACGTTGATGGCAGCCACTGGTATGTGAAGGCCGGTCTGCGCCGCAAGTGGCACGAGCTTGGCCACACCGTTCTTTACGGTGAGTACGGCCAAATGGACGACATGACCAGCCCGACTGCTGCTGCTTTGATTGGTGGTCTGCCCGTTTCGTCTTATGATGTTGCTACCATCACTGGAAGTGAGTTGACCAAGTGGGGCCTCGGCATCGTGCAGGAAATCGACGCTGCGGCCATGTCGCTGTGGGTCAGCTATCGCAACTACTCGGGCGAGCTGCACTACCAGGATTATGGATATAACTACACGATCAGCCCGGACGACATCCACTACGTGAAGGCCGGCGCTCTGATCAACTTCTGATCCTTGAGCCACACGTCCTGAACACGAGGAGGCCGCTCGCAAGAGCGGCCTCTTTCGCATTTTTGTACAGTGAAACCGCACATGCGATATGCCAGCGCCGGTTTCACTTGGGTGCTGCGACGGCATTGCCGCTGAAACAGGGAAAGCACTTGCAGATCGTTCACGCGATCGGTGCTTGTCCCTCGGCAAATTCAAGCGCAAGCTTGCGAAGTTCCGCGCTCCTCATCCGCTTGGCGGATCAGGCCGCGACTGCGGCCCGGCGCCAGTGCGCCGTAATTTGCGACCAATAGGAAGCTCAGTCCAAGTGTTCGCCACCTTCTTTCATGAGTTGAAGGCCGCCAAGGTTCCCGTCACGCTACGCGAGTACCTGACGCTGATGGAGGCGCTGTCGGCTGATCTGGCCGAGCGGCGGGTTGAGGATTTCTATTATCTCGCGCGCGCCTGTCTGGTGAAGGACGAGCGCCACCTCGACCGCTTCGACCAGGTGTTCGGTCACGTCTTCAAAGGTCTCGAGCTGGCCAGCGGGTCGCAGAGCCTCACGATACCGGCCGAGTGGCTGCGGGCGGTTTCAGAGTTGCACCTGACCGACGAACAGAAGGCAGAGATCGAGGCGCTCGGCGGTTTCGACAAAATCATGGAAGAGCTGCTCAAGCGGCTGGAGGAGCAGAAGGGGCGCCACCAGGG
>CAZLHQ010000032.1:0-26413 GCA_964559355.1 uncultured Hyphomicrobiaceae bacterium | reverse complement strand
AACAGGATCGCCGCATCGAAGCCATAGCGGCGGATCGGCTGCAGCGTCACCTCGGCGGCGAGCCGCGGGTTGTAGCAAAGATCGAGAAAGCTGCCCGCCTCGTCCCGTGTCGCCCGGTACTCGGGCAGATAGCGGCCCGCTTGGCGCATCAGCCAGATCGGTGGCGGCTCGAGCGCTTTGCCTGCGAACGGATCGAGGAAACGGCGGTGGGGTTTGCTGCGGTTTGGTTCGGTCACGCCCATTGCACTTCAAATCTAGAATCTAAGATTCTTCTTCTTTTTTTTGTTTTTCTTACCCCAGGGGAAGGTGGAGATACCATGGTTTTCCCCCGGTTGTCCGCGCTGTTTTGGCAGCATCAAGCCGCCGCCACAAGATCTGATGCGAACCCATGGGCAGACCCACAACGAGCATTTTTGCCATTCTCGATCATGAGCTTGCGGGGCATGTTGCGGCGCCAACCGATGTCGACAACGTGGGGAGATTGGTAGGGAACGATCTGGATGGCGCAACGATCCCCAAGGACAGACTTTTGCAAAAAAAATCGTTCGCGTTCGCGCAAATGTGGGTATCACCGTGGATAGGCGAGCGGTGAGCGCCCGCTGCGACCCGAACCCGGCTGGTGAGGCTGGATAACCCGGGTTGTTGTCCACAAGCGCCCCCCAGATCCATGCCCCACATTCTTCCCAGCTACTTTCATCTGCATCTCGTCTCGGATTCGACCGGCGAGACGCTCACGACCATCGCCAAGGCGGCCGCCGTGCAATATGCGGAGGTGCGGCCCATCGAGCATGTCTATCCGCTGGTTCGCACACAGCGCCAGTTGCAGCGCGCGCTGCAGGAGGTGGAGCAGGCACCCGGCATCGTCCTCTACACCATTGTCAACAAAACGCTGACGGAGGAGCTGGAGCGCCGCTGTCGCGAGATCCAAGTGCCGTGCCTGCATGTGTTGCAACCGATAATGCAGGTGTTCGAAAGCTATCTCGGCGCGCCGCGCACGCCCACGGTTGCCGGTCAGCATGTTCTGGATGCCGACTACTTCAAGCGAATCGATGCCTTGAATTTCACGATGGCGCACGACGACGGCCGCCTGCCCGTCAATATGAGCGAGGCCGACATATGCATTCTCGGCATCTCACGAACCTCGAAAACGCCGACCAGCATTTATCTGGCGCAACGCGGCTATAAGACCACCAACCTGCCGCTGGTGCCGCAACTCGAGTTGCCAAAAAACTTGATCGAGCCGCACGGCGCCTTCGTTGTCTGCCTTGTGGCAAGCCCCGATCGCATCGCCGAGATCCGGCGCAACCGCGCCATGATGATGGCCGACCGCGATCTCGACACTTATGTCGATCGCAGTCAAATCTCCGCCGAGATTGCCTATACCCGCAAACTGTGTGCCCGACACGGTTGGCCGGTGATCGACGTGACGCGCAAATCGGTCGAGGAAACTGCAGCCGCCATCATCAAGCTGCTGCATGATCGTAAGGCCGGCGTCGACGTGGCCAAGGAGGTATGAGCGTGCGCGAGGATCAAACACTCATATTGGCCTCGGGCAGCCGGGCGCGGCGCGAGATGCTGAAATCATCTGGCGTATCGTTCACCGTCGAAGCAGCAAATGTCGATGAGGATGCGGTGCGCGCCGCGCTGGCCGGAGCGGATCGATCGAACGAGCTTGATCCGGCCGATGTTGCAGAAGTTCTGGCGCGGTCGAAGGCGGAAGCCGTCAGCCAGTCAAGACCCAATGCCTGTGTCATTGGCGGCGATCAGGTGCTGGCGCTCGACGACGAAATCCTGACCAAGCCGGCTGACGAAGCGGCCGCGCGACGCCAGTTGCAGAAGCTCAAGGGGCGCGTACACGCTTTACACTCCGCCGTGGCGCTTGCCATCGATGGAGAGGTGGTGTGGTCGCACGTCGAGACGGCGCAAATGCATGTGCGCGACTTCTCCGATGCATTTCTCGACGATTACATGCGGCGGGCCGGCCGGCTGGTGCTGGGAAGCGTCGGCGCCTATCACATGGAAGGTCTCGGCATCCAACTTTTCGATCGCATCGATGGCGACTATTTTACCGTGCTCGGCATGCCGTTGATGCCTTTGCTGGCGGAGCTTCGCGCTCGCCATGTCATCATGGCGTGAGCGGGAGGCGCTCCGTGATCAAGGCATGTGTCATCGGCTGGCCCATCACGCATTCGCGCTCACCGCTCATCCATGGATATTGGCTGCGCCAGCACGGCATCGTCGGCAGCTATGAAAAGGTGGCGGTGAAGCCAGAGAGTGCCGCAGATTTTCTGCGCAAGCTCGCTGCCAATGGCTTTGCCGGCTGCAACGTGACGGTGCCACTGAAGGAGATCGCCTTCCAGACCGCCGATGAAAAGGATTCGTCCGCCGTTGCCGTCGGCGCTGCCAACACGATCTGGCTGGAGCATGGGCGCATCGCCGCTGCAAATACCGATACCTATGGCTTCATGACACATCTGTCGTTGTCGGTGCCCGATTGGCGTGAGCGCGACAAGCCAGTTGTGGTTCTGGGTGCCGGCGGGGCCGCGCGCGCCATCGTCTTCGGCTTTCTGCAAGCCGGCGTCGAGCGGGTGCTGGTGGCCAATCGCACGCGTGAGCGCGCCGAGGAGGTGGCGGCGCATTTCGGCCCGCGTGTGTGTGCCATCGATTGGGCAACGCGGTCGCAGGCGGCGGGTACGGCCGGTGTGATCGTCAACACCACGACGATCGGCATGAAGGGCGAGAGCGATCTTGGTCTTGACTTCGACATCATCGATGAGCGCGCGGTGGTGGCCGATATCGTCTATGTACCGCTCGAAACCGCGCTGTTGGCGGCAGCGCGCAAGGCGGGTCTTCGCACCGTCGATGGTCTCGGCATGCTGCTGCATCAAGCGGTGCCGGGTTTTGAAAAGTGGTTCGGCGTGCGACCCCACGTGACGGACGAGCTGCGCGCGTTGATCGTGCGCGATATCGAGGCGGCGGCGTGATGTTGATCATCGGCTTGACTGGCTCGATCGGCATGGGCAAATCGACGGCAGCCGAGCGGTTTCGTGCCAATGGCATCGGCGTCTTCGATGCCGATGCGGAGGTGCACGCGCTTTACCGCGACGGACCGGCAGTGGCGCGGATCGAAGCGGCTTTTCCCGGCACGACACACGCTGGCCAAGTCGATCGCCAACGATTACTCGCAGCGCTGCTGGCAACGGTCGGTGGCTTCAAGCGGCTGGAAGAGATCGTGCATCCGATGGTGCGAGAGCGTGAGCGTGCGTTTCTGCATCATGAGCACGAACGGGGTGCGCGCCTGGCAGTGCTGGAGATCCCGCTGTTGTTCGAGACTGGCGGCGACGAGTTCGTCGATGTCACCGTGGTTTTGACCGCGCCGGCAGATGTGCAGCGAATGCGCGTGCTGGCGCGGCCAGGCATGACGGAAGCCAAGCTTGCCGAGATGTTGAGCCGGCAACTGCCGGATGCGCAAAAGCGCGCGCGTGCCGGCTTCATTGTGGATACGTCGGGCCCAATTTCTGAAACCGGTGCGCAAATCGATAAACTGATCGCGCAATTGTCGAGCCGGGATGGCAGCGCTTATCACCGCCACTGGGCTTGAGCTTAGTGTCATTCAGAACGAGATTGATTTGCGTCGGTAGCTGGTGCTGCATCCGCTTCTTGGGAAAGAGGAACAGGTAGAATGGCGCGCGAGATTGTGCTCGATACCGAGACCACCGGCCTCAACGCTCGCGGCGCCGACCGCCTGGTCGAGATCGGCTGCATCGAGCTCATCAACAAGATCCCGACCGGGCGGGAGTATCACGTCTATATAAATCCCGAGCGCGACGTGCCCGACGAGGTTGTCGCGGTGCATGGGTTGACGACGCAGTTCCTCGCCGACAAGCCGGTGTTTGCTGCTGTGGCGCAGGCTTTCTTGGAATTCATCGCCGAAGATATGCTGGTCATCCACAATGCCACCTTCGACGTCGGCTTTCTCAATGCTGAGTTGGAGCGGTTGAAGCTGCCGGCAATTTCGATGGAACGTGTCGTCGATACGCTGCAGCTCGCCCGTCGCAAGCACCCCGCCGGACCCAACAGTCTCGACGCTTTGTGCAAGCGCTATGGCATCGACAACTCCAAGCGCGTCAAGCACGGCGCGCTGATGGATTCGCTGCTGCTGGCCGATGTCTATAACGAGCTGGTGGGCGAGCGGCAGGCGACGCTTGTGCTGACGGATACCGCGCAGCTGCAGACACAGGAACGAGCCGGCCGCACCGGTGCGCGCAAAGTGGCCGCGCGACCGTCACCTTTGCCGCCGCGCATCGGCGCTGAGGAAAAAGAGGCGCATCGCGTGTTTGTCGAGACGCTGGGCAACAAGGCAATCTGGCTCAAATATCTGCCCGGCAAACCATCGTGATGTGATTACGCGGTGGCCGTGTCCTTCTTCATTTCCTGCAGGCGGCGCATGTAGAGCGCACCGAAGTCGATCGGATCGAGCATCAGCGGCGGGAAGCCGCCCTCGCGAGTGACGTCGGCCAACAGCCGGCGCAGGAACGGGAACAGCAGCGAGGGGCAGTTGATCAGCAGGAACGGCTCGAGTGCCTGCTCGGGAAGATTCTGGACCCGGAACAGGCCGGCGTAGACCACCTCCAGCTCGTAGATGGTACCGATCTTGCTGGTGGCGTGAGCGCGGAAGTTGATGGCGCTTTCGTAAATGTTGTTCTTGGCGTCGGCGGTCTTGGCGTCGACATTGACCTCGAGCTGAATGTGCGGATTCTCGCCCGGCCCGCCCATCAGCTTGTCGACATTCGGGTTTTCGAACGACAGATCCTTGATGTACTGGCCGACCACCTGGGCCTGAACCGGCGCCGTGCCGGGCTGCGCGGCCGCCTGGGCCGGATTGGAGCCGTTGCCGTTCTCGCCGTCGGTCATGGGGTGCATTCCATCGCAGGAGCTATTCGAAGCGGGCGTCGAGGGCCCAGCGTTGCGCAAAAATCAACGCACAGGAGCCGGTGGCTATCATGCCAGCCCGCAGGGCGCAATCGCCGGAATAGCTTTATTGCTTGGTACGCTTGTTATCGACGGTGCGCTCGTCCAGGCGCTGATATTCGCCCTCGATGATGATGCCATCCTCGATGGTGTCGTCGTTGCGCCAGTTGCCGCCGCGTTGGTTTGGCGGCTGGCTGGCGCCGGCTGCGGTGCGGTTTTGACCGGCGTCTGCCTCCCGGCGCCATTGAGAGGTGCCCACCGATATCACCATCATGCGTGCTAGGACGTGGCGAATAAGCAGCTTGCGCACTTGGGGCACCAGCAGCACCAGGCCGAGCGTGTCGGTGATGATGCCGGGCGTAATGAGCAATACGCCGGCCAGCAGCAACAACACGCCGTCGACCAGCGGTTCGACTGGCGGCTGGCCGGCTTCTGTCGCGCGCATGACACGGTGAAGCGTCTCGAGGCCTTGCCGGTGCAGCAGATAGGTGCCCAGTACGGCCGTGGCCAGAACGATGCCGATTGTTGCCCAAAAGCCGATCAACTGGCCGACCTTGACCAGCAGCGCGATCTCCAGCAGCGGCACTGCCATGAAGACCAGAAGCAGGATGGCGCGATTTGGTGAGGGCATCTGTCGGGCCGGTCTCGTCTCAATCTTTGGGGCTAAAATGACATGTATCGCCGGTTTCCAGGCGCTTGTGGCACGCCCAAATTCCCGCGCTGAGAACAATTCAAGACTTTAACGGATCGTGACAGCCAATTCATCCTGGCCGGACACACCGCTGTTGGCTTGCACGCCTTTGTGCCCTAAGTTGACAACTCTACCAACGAACTTCGGCGGTTTGAGTATCGTAGGCTGGCACACCCCGGCAGCAGCGGGGACTGGACCTTTCCAATCGCCGAGCTTACATCCCTTTGAACGGCTTACCGCCCAAATCCCTCTTTCAAGGCGCGTCCATGGACGGAAGAATCGATCTCATCACCCTGATTTCTTTGATCGTGGCGCTTGTTATCATCTTCAAGCTGCGCAGCGTTGTGGGACGCCGCACCGAGGAAGACGACGCCCGGATGGAGCGTTACAAGTCCGAGCAGCGGCGTGCGGCCGCCAACGGCAACGGGCAGGACAAGGTGGTCACACTGCCGCAGCGCGAACCTCCGGCTGGTTCTGTCGCTGCCGAGAGCGGCGTCGCCTTGGCGGAGGCCGAGGAGCGTATCCGCTCCATTGCCGGCTCAAACCGCGAAGTCGAGCGCGGCTTGCTCGACATCTTCAAGGCCGACGTTCAGTTCGACCCTGAGCATTTCCTGCGCGGCGCAAAGCAGGCCTACGAACTCATTGTGACGGCTTTTGCCGAGGGCAATCGCAAGCTGTTGCGCGATCTGTTGAGCCGCGAGGTGCTCGAAAGCTTCCAGGGCGCAATTACCGAACGTGAAAGCCGCGGCGAGCAGATCGATCAATCGTTCGTCGGCATATCGAAGGCGGACATGGTGGATGCCGAGCTGAAGGATGGCATCGCCAACGTCACCGTGCGCTTCGTCAGCCAGCTCATTTCCGCAACACGCGACCGTGCGGGGGCCGTCATCGCGGGTGACCCGCAAACGGTCCGCGAAGTCACAGACATCTGGACCTTCAGCCGCGATATCTCTTCGGCGCGCGCCCGCCAGAACCCGAACTGGAAGCTCGTCGCCACGCAGGCTCCGGCCTAGTGTGGTGTTCAACGCGCCTTTGGCGCCCGTTCTGGCGCGGGGGGTATGGCAAACCATGGGGCCTCGCAACAGACGGTCTCCTGCGCAGATCGCCGTGTTGACATGCTGGTGGGCGGGCATCAGCCGCAGTGCTTTCGCGCTGCTGGTGGCGGCGTCGCTGGTGCCTCATGCAACGGCGGGTGAAGTAAAACAGCCGCATGAGAACAGCATGACCCGCATTTCCAAGGCGCCAAAGGCCGATCGGGGCGCCACCCAACCGTCCGGCGATGTGAAACGGACGACGAAGGGCACCGCCGTGAGCGAGGCCACGGCAGGCCCGCCAGCGGTTTCATTCGCACCAGTTGATTTCGCGCAGTTGGCGGGATGGGATCGCGACGATCATCTGGCGGCTCTTGGCACCTTCGCGCTGTCGTGCCGGCGTGTGATGGCGGCGATCAAGGCCGGCAATCTTTCGGGAAACACACAGCCGCCACCGGCCTTGCTCAGCGCTTGCGAGGATGCTGCCGCGCTGCTTTCCAGCAAGCCGACACAGGCCAAAGCGCGGGCGTTCTTCGAGACCCATTTCGCGCCGCATCGCGTCGTGCACCAGGGCAGCGACGGGCTGTTGACTGCGTATTACGAGCCGATCGTGGAGGGCGCGCTCCAGGCCGACGCCACGTTCGCAACCCCGATATTCAAACGGCCAGGCGATCTCATCAATCTGGTTGCCGAACAGGACCGCGGCGCCAAGGCCGACCAGCTCACGCACGCGCGCAAGACGCAGACGGGCTTTGAGCCCTATCCGACGCGCCGCCAGATCGAGCAAGGAGCGCTCGCCGGGCGCAACCTGGAACTCGCGTATCTCAAGGATCCCATCGACGTGTTCTTCATGCAGGTGCAGGGCTCGGGCCGCATCGCACTGGCCGATGGCAGCACCCTGCGCGTCACCTATGACGGCAAGAACGGGCATCCCTACACGTCGATCGGCCGCTATTTGATCGACAGCGGCTTATTTCCCGCCGAGCGCATGTCGCTCGATGCCTTGAAGCAATGGCTGCGCGAAAATCCCGAACGGATGCGCGACGTGCTTTGGCAGAACAACTCGTATGTGTTCTTCCGCGAGCTTACGGCAGCCGAGGCGCAAGGCCCGCTTGGCGTGCTGCAAATCCCGTTGACGCCGGGCCGCAGCCTTGCCGTCGATACGCGCTTTCATGCGATCGGCATGCCGATCTACGTCGTTGCGCCGGACTTGAAGCACATGAGCGACGACAACAAGCCGTTTCGAAGACTGATGATCGCGCAGGATGTCGGCTCGGCGATTCGTGGCGAGGAGCGCGGCGACATCTACGCGGGGTCGGGCGAGGAAGCAGGCAAGCGCGCCGGCATCACCAAGCATCGCGGCAACTTCTTCGTGCTGTTGCCACGCGAGGTCATGGGCGCGCCGGTGATCGAGGCGCGCGATGGTGGTGAGCCGGTAAAGCAGGCGCGGCAATGACGGGCGAGGATCGGCCGCCGCGGCGACCGCGCAAACCGCTTCTGAGCGAGGAGGACCACGCGCTTTGGGAGCATGTGGCGCGCTCGGTTGCTCCAAAGCGCAAAGCCAAGGCGCGTTTGCCGGAGATTGCCAATTGGGCACCTCCCGAAAGCCTCGGGGCTCTCGAGTGGCGGCTGCGTCATGAATCGCGCGTCATCGAAAAGGCTAACGGTGCGGGATCGGGTAAGCCGGGCAAGCAAGCCAGCGCGACGCCGCCGCCGCAACATCCCGCGCGTTCCAAGACACCGCCTCTGGCCGAATTCGATCGCAAGGCGGTGCGCCGCATCCGCTCTGGACGCATCGAGATCGAGGCGCGTCTTGATCTGCATGGGATGCGTCAGGACGAGGCGCATCACGCGCTGCGCGGGTTTTTGCTCGGCAGCCAGGCGCGCGGCTTGCGTTGGGTTTTGGTGATCACGGGCAAGGGTCGCGTGCTGCGCGAGGAGACGTGGCAGGATGCGCAGCTCTTCGGCGAGGAACGCGGTGTGTTGAAGCGACAGGTGCCGCGCTGGCTGGCAGAAGTCGATCTGCGGCAACTCGTCGTCAGCTATACGACGGCAGCGCTGCATCATGGCGGCGACGGCGCGCTCTACATTCAGCTGCGCGTTCGCCGCGATTGAAATCGCCAGAGTCTGATGCAGGCTTGAATTCGAGCAGCGATGCTATTCGCACTTGTTGGCGAGATTCTTGAGTGCGGCGGTGATGCCGGACAATGAATATTTATCCTGCGTGTCGAACCCGCCTTCGGCGCTGGCGGCGATCTCCATGGTACTGCCGCGCTTCATCGCCTCGATCAGCTTCAGCTCTTCGGTTGGATCGGCCACGAACGCCTTGTCGTCCTGCGGGAACAGCTTGAAGCTGGTCGTGCCGATCGACACCGTAACGGTGCTGCTCTTTTTGATCGGATACCCCAGCAGCACGCTGACTTCGGATTTGACGCCGTCCTTGGGCCACGCCGACACGTAGAAGAAGGCCTGCTCGCGCTTGGCATCCTTGGGCGTGCTGGATGCGGGCTGGGATGCGATGAAGCAAATCTTCTTTTGCGCCGCATCGTGCACGAACATCGACCAGTTGCCGGACTTTTCGACCAGCTTGGCGGCATGCGCGCTGCTGGCGGCAAGCAGTGCGCCAACAAGCCAAAGCACGCCGATGGAGGTATGTGCATTCCGGTTTGAGATCATCGCGTCAGGGCCCATCAATCGGTCGTTTTCACCACGAGGCGTCGAACTCTATAGCCGAACCGGCTTTGCCATGTCACCCGCCGGGGGCGCTTTTTCTGCCGCCGCGCGCTTGGCCTGGGACCGATTGCGGACCGCCAGCACGCATTGGCCTGTCGGCAAACGTGGCCAGCGAGCGCACACGGTCGTACATGACAATCGCGCCGGCCATGGCGACGTTGATGCAAAACCGCGTCGGTATCTTGACCACATGTTGGCAGCGCGCCAGCAGCGGCGGGCTCAGCGAACCCATCTCGGGCCCGAGCACATAGGCGGCACGCAGCGGGTGGCGGAAGCTCGGCAAGTCGATCGCGTCATCGACAAGCTCGATGCCGACCAGCACGCAGCCTTGCGGCAGCGCCATTTCGTCGAGGTTGCGCCAGTTGTAGTGCGGCAGGTGCAATTGACCCTTCGAGGTGTCGGCATACGCTTCGAGCGCCTTGTAGGTGGCGCCGATGGTGAATGTGAAGCTGGCACCGAACCCGTGCGCGGAGCGCATCAGATTGCCGAGGTTGAGCGCCTTGGATGTGCGTTCCCCGCCGATTGCAAAATAGCCGCGCGGCGTCGGCGGCCAGTTGGCAGGCGTCATGTTCTTTCCGATCCTGTCGTCACGATCGTCTCGCCTCAAACTGTGTTCGTGGTCGGCACGGCACGCCTGCCCCCAACGGCGCCTCGACAACCACACCGGGTTGATGCTTTGTGCCGGCTGATTGGGCTGCTCGGCGGTCCTGGCAGGAGGTGGTTCCACATGAAGGCGGCCCTGTGCAAGAGCCTCGATGGTCCGCAGGCACTGGTGATCGAGGAATTGCCCGAACCGGTGGCGGGCCCCGGCGAAGTGGTGATCGCGGTGCACGCGGCGGCGTTGAACTTCTTCGACACGCTGATCACGCGCGGCAAATATCAGCACAAGCCGCCGCTGCCGTTCTCGCCCTCGGGCGAGGTTGCGGGCACGGTTGCCATGGTTGGCGCGGGCGTGACCGGCATCAGCGTCGGCGACCGGGTGGCAGCCTATCTGGGCTGGGGCGGCGCGCGCGAAAAGGTCGTGGTTGCTGCGGAAGCATGCGTGCCCATTCCCGCCGGTGTCAGCGATGAGGTGGCGTCCGGCATCGCCGTCACCTACGGCACGGCGATCCATGGTCTGCGCGACCGGGCGCGGCTGCAGCCGGGTGAAACGGTCGCCGTGCTCGGCGCTTCGGGAGGCGCCGGGCTTGCCGCGGTTGAAATTGCCAAGCTGATGGGCGCGCGCGTCGTGGCCGTCGCCTCGTCGGCCGAAAAGCTCGACATCGCCAGACAGCACGGCGCCGACGCGGGGGTCGATTACACATCGCGCGATCTCAAAACCGCGCTACGCGACGAGAGCGGCGGTGCTGGCGTCGATGTCGTCTACGATTGTGTCGGCGGCGTCTATGCCGAACCGGCCTTGCGTGCGCTCGCTTGGCAGGGCCGCTTCCTGGTGGTCGGCTTTGCCTCGGGAGATATCCCAAATTTGGCGCTCAATCTGGTGCTGTTGAAGGGATGCGACGTGCTCGGCGTATTCTGGGGTGCGTCGGTCAAGCGCAATCCCGCCGGCCATCGCGCCAACATGACCCAAGTGCTTTCATGGATTGCGTCCGGGAGGCTGAAGCCGCGCATCCATGCGACATTTGCGCTTGATGAGATCGTGGCGGCAATTGGCGTGCTCGACCGGCGTGAAGCGATCGGCAAGGTGGTGATTACGATGTGAGCCGGCCAGTATGCCCCGCCAAGGGCTTATGGCGGCGTTAAGCCACATGCCAGATGCTTTCTTTACGCCCCATTGCTGCACCGCGTATAAGACCGGCGCCAGCCGCCACGGCAGCGTCACGCTCGGGGTGCAAGCCTCGCCCCAACGTCAAAAAATCGTTTGAAAACAATAAGCAATATCAACGAGATAAACTAGAGGGCTGATATGCAAATCGATAAACAGGTTGCCGCGGTGGTCACCGGCGGCGCTTCAGGGCTTGGGGCGGCGACCGCGCGCAAGCTGGCGGCGGCCGGCTGCAAGGTCTCGATATTCGATTTGAACGACAGTGCGGGGGCGGCGATGGCCGCTGATATTGGCGGTGCCTACTTCAAGGCCAACGTCTGTGACGAAGCCAGCGTCAACGAGGCACTGGCCGCGGCCCGCGCCCGCTTCGGTCAAGAGCGCATCCTGGTCAACTGCGCTGGCGTCGTGATTGGCAAGCGACTGGTCCGGCGGAGCAAGGACAGTTCTGCGGTCGAATCCCACGATGTCGCGTCATTTCGCAAAGTTATCGAGGTTAATTTGCTGGGAACCTTTCTGATGTCGTCGCGTTGTGCTGCAGGCATGATGACGCTCGATCCTTTGGGGCCCGACGGGGAGCGCGGTGTGATCGTTTCCACCTCGTCGGTGGCGGCGGAGGAAGGTCAGATGGGTCAGGTGGCATATTCGGCGTCGAAGGGCGGCGTGCTGTCGATGACGTTGCCGATGGCGCGTGATCTCTCGCGGGATGGTATTCGCGTTGTTGCGATTCTACCCGGATTGTTTGGAACGCCGATGTTCGACGAGTTGCCGGAGGAGGCCCGCCAGGCATTGGCCGCGCAGGTGCCGTTTCCGTCACGGCTCGGCAATCCCGACGAGTACGGTCATCTAGTCGTTCAAATCGTCGAGAATCCGATGCTGAACGGGTGTGGAATCAGGCTCGATGGCGCCATCCGCCTCGCTCCGCGCTAACATTTTCAACGACGTGGCAAAAACCGCGAAAAACTAAACTGATTGGCAATTGCGAGGTTTGAGCAGCATAGAGTTGGTTCGCGGTCAGATGAAATGCTGCTGCCCTGCCCAAAACCGGGGCCGCACAGTGTAATCAGGATTTGGTGACGTGTTGCGCAAGTTGAGTGATTTTGGTGGTCGGCTGCCAGGGGCAGCATCGCTGCTGGCGTTGGCAGGCTATGCCTTCGTGGTCGGCGCAGGCGGCTATCTGATCGCCGATTTCGCCGAACGCAGTGCACGGACGGCCACGCACGCCATCGACGCCGCGATCAAGCAGGCCGCCGATGCTGCCGAAATATCGGCAGACCCCCAATCGGCGTTGCCGCGCGCATTGCGCACCGCCAACCGCATCACTGCCGCCGAGGTCGCAGAAAGCGCTGCGTTCACCCATGCCCGGCCTGCGCCTCGGTTTGTCGAGCAGCTCGACACGCAACACGTGGAGCAGTTGAAGCAGCAGGTGTCCGAGCGGGTGGTCGAGGACGACTCCGAGCCCTGGTTTTCGGGCGAACAACAGACATACCGCACCATGTGCGTGAGGATGTGCGATGGCGCGTATTTCCAGGTGAGCTATTCGACGACGCGCGATCGCTTCCAACATGACGAGAGCGCGTGCGCCGCCCGCTGCGGTTCGCCGACGAAGTTGTTCTATCAGCGCAATCCGGGCGGCTCGCCGGAGACGATGAAGGATCGCTCGGGGCGTTCCTATCTGGCCCTGCCAACCGCGTTCCAATTTCGGCGTGGTTCGGTATCGGGCTGCGGCTGCAGGGCGGAAGCCTGGGAGCAAGCCTCGAAGGATCGCCACAGGCTTTATGCTCTCGAGCAGCAGCAGGCAGACGGTAAGTCGGTGGACGTCGCCGAGTTGTCGCGGTTGAGGCAACAGGTGGCAACCGCTGCCGGGTCGCGGATCGACATCGCGGCGGTGCCGGCGAGTGCACACGAGGCTCGGTCACGCGACGATGGCGCGGCGTCAGCACTGCGCAGCAGCGTGGCGGAAGTCTCATTTGTATCGGCGCGTACTGTAGTGTCGATGATTCCCGTCTCGCTGGCCGCGCCGGTTACCACGGCGACGTTACCCGCCGACGACGCCATCGTGCTGGATGCGGCCCAGGCTGTTCGCCTGCGCCCGACTGAAGATGGCGATGTAGCCCTCAAGCCGATCGATTCCACGCCATCGACCGATGCTGTGGTGGCCGATAAAATTCCGGCTTCGAAACCGGACGGCGCGCAGCAGGTCGTCAGCAAAGGCGCATGGTCGAGGAACTCCGCTTCGTTCAAGCGCACCAAGGCAGACCGGCAGTTGAAGCAGGAGAAAGGTCCGCTCGTGTTGGATGCCTCGCTTGGGCCGGCTGAGAAGAATGCTGTGCAAGGCGACGAAGCTGATGCTGCCGCCGAGACAGATCGGCAAAGTGCGGCGGCGGACCGGCCCGACGCTACGGGCAAAAAGGCGAGCAAGTCTGTCAAAGCCGGCAAAACGCTCAAAGCCGAAAAGCTGGCAAAGTTTGACAAGTCGGGGAAGGCGGGCGGCTTTGGAATGGAGCAGGTGGTCCTGCGCAAGCTGCCGATCGAAGTTGCGGAAAAGCCGATCTGGGGTGTCGGCCGTAATGCCCGGCATTTGACCAGGGGTGGCTCGGCATTCGAGACCTTCGCGCGCAATTTTTACTGAGCCCATTTTTTACACAGGCCGTGCTGCAGCGCGGGCGCGTGCGGACCAGGGCCGCACGTCCGGTTCCAATAGATTTGGCTGTGTGCAGAGCCCAACTGCGTCGACGATCCGGCGCGCTCGAAGCATGCCGGGATGTGCGTGAGCGGGCCGCAACTTGCACGCGGACGCCGCGCCGCGTTCACGGAAAATTTGCCAATTTGCAAGCATGCTGACCTGCCGTGTTGCGGCACTCGCCCGCACACACCCCCTCGTGCCGACGTTTCTGCAAATCCAGCGTATTTCCCGGTCTCGTATAGATGCTTATCGATATTCGTCTGGCAGCGGGTGCGGTCGGGTTTTTGTTGGCCGCGATGATAGCCACGCCCGTTCACGCTCAATCCTTCCTGCAGTCGTTGTTCGGACAGGCGCCTCCCAAACCTGTTGAAGCGTTGCCGCCGCCGACGCCGAGCTATCGCGCACCGATCAGCGTACCGCGCTCGCGCCCGTCGCGGTCGGAGGAGGACGATGAGGTGTCTGCGGCCCCCTGGCTCGGCGGTGCCAAGGTGCGCACTGTATGCGTGCGCATGTGCGACGGCTATTACTTTCCAATTTCGAGCCAGACCCGGCAATCGCGCCTGACCTCCGATTCCCTGCGCTGCAAGGCGGCGTGCGGACACGAGGCACGGCTGTTCTACTCGATGGAGGGAGGCGATGATCCTGCCTCGATGGTCGATCTGACAGGGCGGCGCTACGATGCCATCCAGAACGCATTTTCCTATCGCAAGAAGCTAACACCCGGGTGCGCGTGCAAGCCGGCGCCTTGGTCGGCAGAAGAACGCATGCGCCACACCCGCTACGCCATCGAGCGTGCCGAAGCCATTGCCAAGTTGCGCGAGGCGGAAGCGACAAAGCTTGCCGCAGCCGACGGCAGCACGGCGCAAAAGGACATGGCTCGGGACAAGAACGGCCAAAGCCAAACTGCGGCAACTCAGCCAGCCGGCGTTGCAAGCGTTGCTGAGCTCGTTCCGGCCAACGCTCCACCAGCCGATGCCACCGAGCCCGGCGCGTCTGGCCAAGGGCCTGAAAGCCGCTCTGCCGGCGAACTGGCGGAGCTACAAAGAACGGCTGCGAGACCGTCCAAGCGCAAGTCGGTGCAGGTCGAGTCACAAAAGGCGGCCACAAGGCCGTATGCGGCAGCGGGCAAGATGGCGCGGCAGGTGGCAGCAGTGCCTCAAGGCGGCGGCGGTGGATTGTTCAACTTCGGTAAGTCGAAATACGTCTGGCCTGGCGATACGCGCTGAGCGCGCACCCAAATTCAATCCGCCTTTATCGTGCGCACCTCGAATGTGCGTCACCACGCGCCGTTGTCGGCTTCGCCCTGATCGAAGGCTTCCCACGCCGCGCCCGACAGCGGATAAGCCTCCTCCACCACATAGGGGCCACCGCCGACAATTGGCTTGGAGGAATACAGAACAAAGCGGCTGACGATGAAGGGATCGCTGCGAAACCGCGCGTGCCGCGTCAAGAACCGCGATAGAGCGTCGATTCGCGGCTTGTTGAGCCGGGCGATGGTGATGTGCGGCTTGAATGTGCGGCCTTCCGGTTTCAAACCGGCGGCGCGCGCGGCCCGTTCGCAGGCGCGCGCCAACGTCTCCAGCTCATCAGGCGCGTGGATGCCTGCCCATAGTGTCTTTGGATCCTTGCCGCCGAAGGTGCCGAGACCTTCAAGCCGCATCTCGAAGGCAGCAACGTCGATGCCTGCCAGAAAATGCGCAAACTCGCGCGCGACGGGATTGTCGACGTCACCGGCAAAGCGCAGCGTCAGATGCAGGTTTTCAGTATGGATCCAGCGCACACCGGGCAGCGGCGCCTCCAGATCGCCGATCATATCGCGCACATCTTCCGGCAGCTCGATGCCTGTGAACAATCGCGGCATGGCACACGTTCTCCCCGATCGCGACGGCCCCGCCAGTTTAGAGCAGGTTCACCTTGCATGGAATCGCTTCGTGCCCTGGTGGCCTGCTCCAAGCTCTTGTTTGAGAGTCTGATCGATGCCCTCGATGGAAGCGCCAAGCGTTTCCATCTCGGACGATCAGGCTCTAGTGCGAAGTCTCATGCCGGGGCATTGGCAATTGTTTGCGTTTCCGGCATGCCCGCTCAGCTCTTGCCGGCATGTCCCCCAGACTGTGCCGGCCGTCTTGCGGCAGCCCGTTCCAGCAATTGCTCGGCATAGGGGAGGATGTTTCCGACGATCACCGCGATGCCTTTGGCATTGGGGTGCAGGCCGTCGTCGAGATTGAGAGTACGATCGATGGCAACGCCATCGAGGAAGAAGGGATACAAAATAGCCCCATGTTGCTGCGCGAGAGACGGGAACATCGCATCGAATTCAGCGCGATAATCCGGCCCCCAGTTCTCTGGCGAACGCATGCCGGCCAGCAAAACGGGCACGCCGCGGGCCGTCAGCCGTTTCAGAATGGCGTCGAGATTCGCGCGCGCTTCAGCCACCGGTTGGCCGCGCAGCGCATCGTTGGCGCCAAGCTCCAGAATGACGCCATCGGCGTTCTCGGGAATGGCCCACTCGAACCGCTGTAGACCTGCCGCCGTCGTATCGCCGGAGACACCGGCGTTGATGACTTCAACCTCGTGCCCGCGCGCGCGAAGGGCGATCTGCAACACGTGGGGGAAGGCTTGGCCGGGTTTGAGGCCGAACCCTGCCGTCAAGCTATCGCCGAATGCGATGATGCGCATGGGCGCTGGTTTGACCGACTGCGCGTTGGATTGGGCGCCGGCGCGGGTATAAATTCCAAAAGCCATGACCGCTGCCAGCAACACCGTGATGCACCGGTTGCACAACAGCCCGATCGTCCCCAAGTGCTCGGCCATATGCTGCCGGCGGTCGGGGCGGCGCCGACAACAGCGAACCAAGGTCGTTTGGCTGTTCATGTTTCCGCCCAACGCGTCATCCAAGAGTAGCCTGTGACGTAGAGAGTCCGACGTCCAACCGCAAGTCCGCATGCGCCTCGCGTCGGGACAAAGAGCAATGGAGCAAGGCCCAATCGTGGCAGTGAGAGAACTCAGCAATCCCAATGCGCAGCCCATCATCGATATTTCTGGCGTCGGTCTGACGCTGACGAGCCGCGCCGGCTCAGTCGAAATCCTCAAGGACGTCGGCCTCAAGGTACTGCCGGGTCAATCGGTTGCGATTGTCGGACCATCGGGCTCTGGCAAGACCTCGCTGCTGATGGTGCTGGCCGGGCTGGAGCGGGCGACGCACGGCAAGGTCGAAGTGGTTGGCCAGGATTTCACGCGCATGAGCGAGGACGAACTGGCGCTGGCGCGCGGGCGCGACGTCGGCATCGTGTTCCAGTCGTTTCATCTCGTGCCGACGATGACGGCGCTGGAAAACGTGGCGCTGCCGATGGAGTTTGCGGGGCGGGAGGATGCCTTCACGGTGGCGCGGCAACTTCTCGGCGATGTCGGACTGGCGGAGCGGCAAGAGCACTTCCCTGTCGAGCTGTCGGGCGGCGAGCAGCAACGCGTGGCGCTGGCACGGGCGCTCTCCGGCAATCCACGGCTGCTTCTTGCCGATGAACCAACCGGCAATCTCGATGGCAACACCGGGCGTACCGTCATCGACCTGCTGTTCTCGCTGCATCGGCGGCTGGGTACGACGCTGGTGCTGATCACGCATGATGAAAGCCTCGCCGCCATGTGCGAGCGGGTCGTGCGCATGGCCGACGGACGCATTGTCGGCAACGAGATGCGAGTGAAAAAGGCACAGGTTGCGGCGCAATGACAGCCTTGCATGAAACACCGGCTGTTGGCGTGGCTACGCCGCGAGCCGCTCGCTCGGCGATGGGAGCTGCCAGCCTGGTGCGCTTGGCGTTGCGCGAGCTGCGCGGCGGCATCAAGGGCTTCCAGATTTTCATCGCCTGCGTGGCGCTGGGTGTGATGGTGATTACGGCCGTCGGGGCGTTGTCGGACGCGCTGAAGACGGGGCTCGAGCGGCAAGGCGAAATGATTCTTGGCGGCGACGCCACGCTGGCGCGCACGCACGCCGCCGCAAGCGACGCGGAGCGATCCTGGCTTGCCGCGCGCGGCCGTCTCAGCGAGACCGCAACACTTCGCACCATGGCGCGTTCGCTTGACGGCAACGAGCAGGCGCTGGTGGAATTGAAAGGCGTCGATGCCGCTTATCCGCTGGTTGGCTCGGTGCGGCTTTCTTCAGACATGACGATCGATCGCGCTGTGGCAAGCGACAGCGATGGTGCGAGCGCGGCCGTCGATCCGATCCTGCTGGAGCGCTTGGGCTTGAAGGCCGGTGATCGCTTTCGCCTCGGCGATATCGAGGTGGTGGCGCGTGCGGCGATCGTCTCCGAGCCCGACAGCCTGTCCGATCGCCTTACATTCGGTCCGCGCATCTTCGTGTCACTGCCGACCTTACAGGCCACCGGGTTGCTGAAACCCGGCTCGCTGGTGCGCTGGCGTTACGCACTGAAGCTCAATGAGGCACAGGCAAAGCCGCGCGAGCTCGACGCATTCACATCGGCAGTGAAACGCGATCTGCCCGAGGCGGGTTTCACCATTCTCGACAAGCGCGATCCACGCCCGCAGGTGCGCCGGACGCTGGAGCGGCTGCGCCAGTTCTTGACGTTGATCGGGCTCACGGCGCTGTTGGTAGGTGGCGTTGGCGTCGCCAATGCCGTGCAGTCCTTCATTGACCGTCGCCGCAAGGTGATCGCGACCATGAAAAGCCTCGGCGCACCGCAAAGAATTGTGTTCCAGGTCTTTTTCATCCAGGTGGCGGTGATGGCCGCGGTCGGAGTCGCCATCGGTCTCGTGCTCGGATATCTGGTGCCCTACGCGCTGCATTCGCTTTATGCCGATGTGCTGCCGTTCCCGACCGAATTGACGATCGGCATGCAAAGCGTGCTTGTTGCGGCGGGCTATGGGTTTTTAGTGGCGCTGCTGTTCACGCTGTGGCCGCTGGGGCAAGCCGAGCAGGTGGCGCCGGCCGTGCTGTTTCGCGATGCGGTGGCCGAGCGGCGCGGCTGGCCTCGCCGTGGCATAGTTCTGACCACGGTGGCGATCGGACTTGGGCTTGCGGTGTTCGTGGTGTTGGCGGCGGACTCGCGGCGCATCGCGATGATATTCGTCGCCGGCATCGTTGTCGTGTTCGCCATGTTCCTGGCGCTGGGCATCGGCGTGACGTGGCTTGCCCGCCGCTTGCCGCGGCCCAGGCTCCCCGAGCTTGCCGTAGCGCTCGCCAACATCGGTGCGCCAGGCGGATTGACGCGCTCCGTCGTGCTGTCGCTCGGCGCGGGCTTGTCGCTGCTGGTGGCGGTGGCGCTGGCGGATGCCTCGCTGGTCAAGGAGCTGCAGACGCGGCTGCCCGAACGCTCGCCAAACTATTTCCTGCTCGACATCCCTAAAGGCGATTACGAGGCCGTCGCGGCTCTGGTGCGCAAGGTTGCTCCCAAAGCAACGATGGAGAGTGCGCCGATGCTGCGGGGGCGGCTGGTGCGGCTCGGCGATCGTCCGGTCGAGACCATCAAGGCGCCGCCCGAGGCCGAGTGGGTGCTGAACGGGGATCGCGGATTGACCTACTCCGACACCGTGCCCGAGGGCTCGAAGGTGACGGCCGGCACCTGGTGGGGCAAGGACTACGCGGGTGAGCCGCTGGTGTCGTTCGAGGCAGAACTTGCCCAGCATCTCGGCGTCGGTATCGGCGATAACGTGACGGTGAATGTGCTTGGCCGCAACATCACGGCGCGCATCTCCAATCTGCGCCAGGTGGATTGGGAGAGCCTCGCCATAAATTTCGTGCTCGTGTTTTCGCCCAACGCGCTCGCCGGCGCGCCACACAATCTACTGGCGACCGTGATGCTGCCGAAACAGGCGACATTGGCCGAGGAAGCGGAAGTGGCGCGCGTTGTCGGCCGTACCTATCCCACGATTACCGCCATTCGCGTCAAGGATGCGATCAACGCTTTCGGGGCTGTGTTCGCCAAGATCATGGCTGCCGTGCGGGTGGCAGGCGCGGTGACGCTGGTCGCTGGGGCGCTGGTACTGGCCGGAGCGCTTGCCACCGCGCAGCGCCGCCGCATTCTCGAGGCCGTGATTCTGAAGGCGCTGGGTGCCACCCGTCGCCGCATCCTCGCCGCGCATGTGCTCGAGTATCTGCTCATTGCGGCGGCCACGGCCGGTTTCGCCGTCGCGTTCGGTGCGCTGGCGGCCTATGTCGCCCTTGAGCAGGTGATGGACGTCAAGTTTGCCTTTTCCTGGGAGGCGGTGGCGCTGGCGCTTGGGCTGTCGAGCGGGCTCGTCGTGTTGTTCGGCGGGCTTGGAACGTGGCAAGTGTTGAGGGCGCGCCCGGTGCCCTATTTGCGCGGCCAATAGGGGGTGCGAGCACAGTCGCGCTCAGCATCGAGGCTGGTAATCTGCTAGATTTTCTCAGCCGCCAGACGGCGCATTTTGCCTACAAGGGCCTTGAAGGTGACGTAGACCATAGTCATATTCCAACAGCAATCCGGGTTATGAAACCCGTACACAAAGGGAAAACTCAAGATGGCTCAATTGGATAGACGGTACGCCCAGCCCGCCGGCACGACCGCGCGCGAGGTCGGACGCATCGACGAGGGCCTCCGCTCGTTCATGCTCGGCACCTACAACTACATGGCGGTCGGCGTGGCGTTGACGGGTATCGTCGCGTACATGATGTTTACGATGGCGGCGGTGCAGGATCCTGCCACCGGCAAGCTGATGCTGACGCAATTCGGCAAGACGCTCTACCTGTCTCCGCTGAAGTGGGTGGTGATGCTGGCGCCGCTCGCCTTCATCCTGTTCATGTCGTTCGCCCGCACCACCGCGGCGACCGCTCAGCTTGTGTTCTGGGCCTTTGCCGCCGTGATGGGCGTGTCGATGTCCTGGATCTTCGTCGTCTTTAAGCTCGGCTCGATCTACCAGATGTTCTTCGTCACCGCGGCCGCGTTCGCGGGTCTGAGCCTTTATGGCTACACGACGAAGAAGGATCTGTCGGGCTGGGGCTCGTTCCTGATCATGGGTGTGGTTGGCATCCTGATCGCCGGCATCATCAATATTTTCCTGCAGTCGGGTGCGCTGCAATTCGCCATCTCGGTTATCGGCCTGCTCGTGTTCGCGGCGCTGACGGCCTATGACACGCAGCGGCTGAAGGATGAGTACTACAGCGTCGCCGGCGACGGCGAAGCGGTGAAGAAGGCGTCGATCTTCGGCGCGCTGTCTCTCTATCTCGACTTCGTCAACATGTTCCAGTTCATGTTGTCGCTGTTCGGCGGCCAGAACGAGTAATTTGGAACCACGACTGGAGTTATTGGAAGGGCTCCGCGACGGCGGGGCCCTTTTGCTTTGCCAGTCCGGGGCAATCGAGGAGGGATGAGCCGTGATCGCAGGCACCGCGGGCGTCGTCGTCCGGCCAGCAAATGCCGATGATTTCGAGGCGATTGCCGCAATCTACCGGCCGGCGGTCGTGAACTCGGCGATCTCGTTTGAAACCGATCCGCCCGATGCTGCGGAAATGCGTCAGCGCTGGCAGCGGCTGATGGCGCTAGGTGCGCCCTATATCATCGCCGAGCGTGAGAGCGAAATCCTCGGTTACGCCAATGTGCGACCGTTTCATGAGCGCGCGGCTTATGCGTGGACGGTCGAGAATTCGATCTATGTGGCATCGCATGCGCAACGACGCGGCGTCGGCCACACGCTGCTTGACGCATTGATAAAGGCCGCGGCGCGTGCCCAATACCGGCAGATGGTAGCGCTGATCGCGGCTGATGCCGCTGCCGGTTCGGTGGAGCTGCATCGGGCGCATGGATTTGAGCTCTGCGGCCGCCTGAAAAGCGTTGGCCATAAGCACGGCCGCTGGCACGATGTCGTCTACATGCAGCGCGCGCTGGGCGACGGCGATACGTCGGACCCCGTCCAGATAGCCTCCGCCAAACCGCAACGCCGGTCTGTGATGGAACGCCTGTTTTGGCGGCCAAGCCCGAGGCTGTGGCGACTTGGCCGTGCACGACGTGATCCGTTGCAGTGGCCGATGCGTCAGCGGCCGACGAGGCGTAACGCCTTATCGAACACGGTGAGCACACGCTGCAGGTCGTGCCCGCGCTTGAGGATCTGCCCGCTGGCGGCAACGATGCTGTAGGCGCCTTGGCGGCGGGCAAGTTTCGGGCTTTTCTCGATGCGGTATATCGGGCATTCGCTCGAGCGCCGGAAGATCGAGAACACAGCCGTCTCCCGGCCCATGTCGATCGCATAGTCCCGCCATTCGCCCGTGGCAACGAAGCGACCGTACACGCGCAGTATATCGGCAAGCTCGTGCCGATTGAATGCGGTGACGGGTGCAACATCGCGAGTGGGGGAAATTGGGGCTAACCCCGTGGCCGGCCCTGGGGCCGATGCTTGCGAGTGTGACGACCGCACCGCAAGCGCGGGGCGGATATCGATTATCGGCTCGGAATCGCTCAATGGCGCCTCCCTGTCGCAATAGTGAAATGATGGCGCGGTTGCGTCATTCGATCAAGGCCTTATCGGGCGCAACCGATGGCCTCTCCGGCATCGGGGCAGGAATTGGGCCGGTATTGGTAACAGTAGGAAACAAATTTCACGGAGCGGCCATGATCGCTCCCAGGCGCCGCCGCAATGGTCGGCGACTATCCTTGCGCATTGGTCTCGGCCCGATCCGGCCCGCTTCTTGGAGCACCGCCCCCAGTTGCTTCCAAGTCGATAGGGAGGATTGGGCCGAGTTTTATTTGCGCCAAAAGGTTGCGCGGTCTGGCAAGATTTGGCCTCAACTTTTTCTGACCATTGTCGACTTCACGTCGAGGAGAAGACACAAAGCTCACGCATAGTGTTGTCATTGCCCAAGCGGCAGACCGATCTGGCTCTGGACGATCAGCCCCCAACCCCCCGGGGTCACCCTTTCGGAACCGCCGCCCACTGCAATCCTCTCCTTGAGGTCGGTGCTCCTGATGCGCCAGCGAGGGCCGGTTTCCCCCAACCGGCCCTCGATTGTTTTTGATCTTCGATCCGCATCGGCTGTTGAACTGCCCCAGGCCACGGCCTACTGACTGAGGCAATCAGTGCAGCACGGAGCAGGCGACATGAGGGGCACGGCAGGAGCTGGCAAACGGCGGATCGGCAGCGCCAAATCCGGCGCCAAGGCAGTCGGCAGCGCGGGCAAGGCCAAAGCAGCGGTCAAAGCTTCCGCCCGAAAAGCAGTGGTCGCCAAAACCAAGGCGAAGGCACGCCAGACGAATAATCCGCTCTTAAAGCCGTGGAAGACGCCATTCGGCATCGCTCCGTTTGCCGATATCATGCCCGCCGATTTCATGCCGGCGCTCGAACATGCGTTTGCGATGCACCGTCGCGAAATCCGCGCCATCACCTCAAACCCGGCGGGCCCTAGCTTTGCCAATACTATCGTGGCGCTGGAGAAGTCGGGTGGGCTGCTCGATCGCATCGGCCACGTCTTCAGCAACGTGGAGGCCGCGGATTCGAGCGAGGACCTGCGGGCGATTGCGAGGCAGTTGTCGCCAAAGTTCGCCGCGCATGAAAGCGCGATCCTGCTCGATTCTCGGCTGTTCCGCCGCATCGACGATCTTTATCAGCGGCGCGATCGCCTGAAGCTCGATGACGAAGCGCAACGCTTGCTGGAGCGCACGCATCTGTCGTTCGTGCGTTCGGGCGCGAGGTTGAAGCCAGCCGCCAAAAAGCGGGTCGCCGAGATCAATGCGCGACTGGCGACGCTCGTTACCGAGTTCATGCAGAACGTGCTGAAAGACGAGCAGTGCTGGCACATGGTGCTCGATGGTGAAAAAGATCTCGCCGGGTTGCCGGAAGGTTTCCGGGCGAGCGCGGCGCGTGAGGCGCAAGAGCGCGGGCTTGCGGGCAAGCATGTCATCACGCTGGCGCGGTCGAGCGTCGAGGGCTTCTTGACGTTTTCGGATCGGCGCGATCTGCGCGAGCAGGCCTTCAACGCCTGGATCCGTCGCGGCGCCAATGGCGGGGAAAATGACAACCGGGCAGTGCTTTCCGAAATCGTCGCGCTGCGCCAGGAATACGCCAAGTTGCTTGGCTACGACACGTTTGCGGATTTCGCTCTTTCCGACACGATGGCGAAGACGCCGGCTGCCGTCGATCGCCTGCTTGGCGAAGTGTGGGGTCACGCGCGCCGCAAGGCGGGTGAGGAACGCGAGGCCCTTGCTGCCGCCGCACGGGGCCAAGGCAGCAACGCACCGATCGCGGCGTCGGACTGGCGCTATTGGGCGGAAAAAGTGCGCAAGGAGCGGTTCGATCTGGATGAAGCGCAGTTGCGGCCCTATCTGCAGCTCGACAACGTCATCGCAGCGGCATTCGACTGCGCGACGAAGCTGTTCGGTCTGACCTTCACCCCGCGCGAGGATGTGCCGCGCTATCACCCCGATGTGCGCGTGTGGGAGGTCAAAAACCGCAAGGGCGAGCACGTCGGCGTATTTCTCGGCGATTATTATGCGCGGGCGGGCAAGCGCTCCGGGGCGTGGATGTCGAGCTTCCGCAGTCAAAACAAGCTCGGCCGTGGCTCCACGCCGATCATCGTCAACGTGATGAACTTTGCCAAAGGGGCACAAGACGCGCCATCGCTGTTGTCGTTCGACGACGCCCGCACGCTGTTCCACGAGTTCGGTCATGGGCTGCACGGGTTGCTCTCGAACGTCACCTATCCCTCGCTGTGGGGAACGTCGGTCAGTCGCGATTTCGTCGAGCTGCCTTCCCAGCTCTACGAGCACTGGCTGTCGCGGCCGGAGGTGCTTTCGAAATTCGCTCTGCACGTGAAGTCGGGCAAGCCGATGCCGGAGAAGCTGTTCAAGCGGCTGAAGGCCGCGCGCAATTTCAACCAGGGCTTTGCCACGGCCGAGTTCACGGCGTCTGCCCTTGCCGACTTGAAGCTCTATTCGTCACCAGCAGCGCCCGTGGATGTCGACCGCTTCGAAAAGCAGGTGCTTGACGAGATCGGCATGCCCGAAGCGGTCGTCATGCGCCATCGCCTGCCGCACTTCATGCACATCGTGTCGGGTTATGCGGCCGGTTATTACAGCTACATGTGGTCGGAAGTGATGGATGCAGACGCGTTTGCCGCCTTCGAGGAAACCGGCGACGTGTTCGATAAAAAGACGGCGGAGCGGCTGCGCCGTTACATCTATTCGGGCGGCAACACGCGCGACCCTGAAGCGGCCTACATCGCGTTCCGCGGACGTGCGCCCAGGATAGATGGCTTGTTGAAGAATCGCGGGTTCACGTGAGCGGGCGCATCGTCATCACGCCTTGGCGGCTGGCAAGCGGATGGCAATATCGTCTGGTGCGCGGCGCTCACCAGCCGAGCCATGCGGCTCCCAGAATAGGACCGGCTGCGTCTTCCTGCATGATTACCGCATAGCGCATGTTGCCGGGTTTTATGAAGGGTTGCGAAGCGATCTGTAGCCGCACGGGCTGGCCGCTCCACGTACCGATTGGAGTGAGCTCGTTGACGATGTTGAAGTACTTGAGGCTGCGGCCGTGATTTTCGCCGCGCTTGATATCGACATCGACCTCGGCATTGACGGTCGCGAGCCAAATCGTCGCCTGACCCGCCTTGACGCCAACAGGCGCGGAGGCCGCCTCGACCACCATCATGCTGGACGTGCGCCAGAAGCGCATCGGCACGCGCCGGCGCGCAAATTCCATCGCCGTGCGCGCGATTTGCCGTTCGATTGCCGCCTGATCCGAGCCGACGGCATGAGCGATGCCGTTGACGACCACCTGCGGCGTGTAGACGGCGCCATCACCGCGCGCCTTCGCATAGGCACGCTGGCGCTCGGTATTCTTCGGTGAGGCGAGCGTATCCTTCCAGCCGAGGTAGTCCCAATAGTCGACCGGCAGCGACATGGCGATGACGTCACGCCGATTGACATAGGTTTCAAACAGCTTGTCGGCTTCGGGACACGATGAGCAGCCCTGGCTGGTGAACAGCTCCACCACGGCGGCGACGGGTACGACGTCGCCAGCATCGCCGGGCGCTGCGGCGCCTTCGTGCGGGGGTTCGGTTGCTTGTGCGCTCAGCGCGAAACAAACCGCACCGATTGCGAACGCGGCGAGCCGAAGACGCCGGAGCCCGGTGCGGCCTGATGCGAAACCTGGTAACGGGCGCTGCATGGTGTTCCTCACGGAAAAACGCGGAACGACCTTTTACATGATGCACGCCCATGTCAAATGCGAGTAACGAATGGGTGACGCGCCGCCAGTCTCACTGAGGTCCAGCGGATGTGCCGCGCACGGCCCGCAGTTTCTTAGCGATAAGGTAAATTCGTGCCTTGTCAGCGACCGCCGCTTCCGGCGGCCGCTTTTTTGTATCGCGCGTAGGGCTGGCGTGGCGGGTCAGGGTCACGCAGCGAGGTTGCGCAGTACGTAATGCAGAATGCCGCCGTTTTTGAAGTACTCGATCTCGTCGAGTGTATCGATGCGGCAGAGCACCGGCACCTCGCGTTTCTTTCCGTCGGCCGATGTAATCTCCAGCACCATCTTCTGGCGCGGCTTCACTGTGGCGAGACCAGGGATCGAGA
>CAZLHQ010000031.1:0-26819 GCA_964559355.1 uncultured Hyphomicrobiaceae bacterium | reverse complement strand
TCAGCTTGGCGCGGATCTTCTCGTTGTGCGGCGGGATGAAGTGGATCATGCGCTCCAGCCGCACGGGCAAGGCGCGATAGGGCTCGGGTGCGCCGATGGCGAGGGGAGCAAAATGGCGGGCAGGCGTGCGAATGGCAGTCATCGGTCGGCGCGTCCTCGTCTTCTGGAGCCATGCAGCGGCGGCAGCGCTATAAAGGCCTGGGGCGATTGTTGCGCTGCAATCTAGAGCCGGTCCAAACCAAGTCAACGCGTCTATCGGGCGGGGGGCGTATCTCGGGTGCAAAAAGATTGGGCCCGGCCGGGAGGGGTCTCCGGTCGGGCCCATCGGGTGAAGCGCGCGCACTGGGACCGCGCGCACGCTTCTGGGGGTATCGGGAGGTACCGGTTACATGCGGATGACGGCACCCGAGATCGAACGCGCTCGGGTACGCACGGCGCCGCCGTCGTTGCCCGACTGAATCAGCCACTGACCGTTGGCGGCCTGGCCGACGATTTGGCCGACGTGGTGACGCCAGACGACCACGGCGCCGACCTGCGGAGAGGCCGGGCTGCCGTAACGGCTCCAGTTCCAGGCGACGTTGAACTCCGGGCCGCCGCCGCGCTGGGTGCGCATCCACCAGCCGCACCATGCGCTCGGGCGGGGACCGACGCCCGAATATGAACTCGACGACGGGCGGGTGTAGCCGAGCGACATGCGCTCGTCCTCGCGGTAGGGGCGGCGCTCTGCAGTGCGCTGCTGCTTGGCGCGTGGACGGTAGACGTGGTCGCTGGCCCCGGTGCTCTCGCCATAGTTCGAATTGAAGGCGTTCGAATAGGAGGAGCCGTACGAACCATCATAAGAGCTGGTGGTGGTGTCGGCATGCCGCTTCCTGGGACGGGCGTCCGCATCCGTCGCCATCGACGGCAGCGCGATCACGGCCGCAAGAAGAACCAGAATTGTCCGAAGCATCACAAACTTCCCCGTGCTGTTACAACCTTGTGTCAGGTGATCGGGCACTAGCCCAAACCGCGGGGAAGCAGCAACCAGAGCGGAGAATTTGTCGCAGAACCAATCTGTTGTTGAAATAATCTGCAACAATCAGTGAGCATGATTGGGGGCAACTACTGAGCACTGGTCAATTCCCGCCGGATTACCGCGCGTGTTTGGCTCTTGTATTTGAGGCAGCGGGGAAATCGCCGGCCCTAAAGAGTGCGGCTTTCTGGGCGCGGTAACGAAGTTGTCGCACCCCGAAGACATGACCCGCGAGGGGTGCTGCGTCGCGCCGCCACAGACAAAATGTCTACCTCGCAGCCCGTCGCTATCGGCGGCCGAAGCGTGCGCCGGAGGGGTTGGACGGCGTCGTGAAGCGGATGATAGCGGTTGGCGCACTCTACTGAAGACACGCAGTCCGCCCTGGTGCCCATAACCGCTGCGGCTTGACTTTGGCCGTGCGCCATTGCCTAAAGCGCGGCGCAACACACGCGTGACGAGAGGCAAGCCATGGCGATCGCATTCGTATTTCCAGGACAGGGAAGCCAGGACGTCGGCATGGGCAAGGCGCTCGCCGAAGCGTTCCCTGCTGGCCGC
The DNA here is from genome assembly GCA_964559355.1 of uncultured Hyphomicrobiaceae bacterium. Taxonomy (GTDB): domain Bacteria; phylum Pseudomonadota; class Alphaproteobacteria; order Rhizobiales; family Hyphomicrobiaceae; genus JAEUMD01. Next base: position 25,252 of record CAZLHQ010000031.1, on the reverse strand, counting down.
GAGGTGTTCGAGGAAGTCGACGCGGCGCTCGGGCAAAAGCTCTCGCAGCTCATGTGGGAGGGGCCGAAGGACCAGCTGACGCTGACCGAGAACGCGCAGCCAGCCATCATGGCGGTGTCGCTGGCGGTGATGCGGGTGCTCGAGCGTGAGCACGGTGTGAAGCTTGCCGGGAAGGTCAAGTTCGTGGCCGGCCACTCGCTGGGTGAGTATTCAGCGCTCGCCGCCGCCGGCACGTTCTCGCTTGCCGACACGGCTCGACTGCTGAAGCTGCGCGGTCAGGCGATGCAGAAGGCAGTACCAGTCGGGCAGGGTGCGATGACCGCATTGCTCGGCGTCGGACTCGATGTCGCCCGCAAGGTGGCGGAGGCCGCCGCTCAGGGCGACGTGTGCCAGGTCGCCAACGACAACGAGCCGACCCAGGTCGTGCTCTCCGGGCACAAGACGGCGATCGATCGTGTGGCCGAAGCCGGTAAGCCGCTTGGCGTGCGCCGCGCGCTGCCGCTGCCGGTATCGGCTCCTTTCCATTGTGCATTGATGCAACCGGCGGCCGACGCCATGGCCGAGGCACTTGCCAAGGTCGAGATGAAGGCGCCCGCAGTACCGGTTATCGCCAACGTGCTGGCCGCAGCGATCAGCGATCCCGCCGAGATCAAGAAGCGTCTCGTCGAACAGGTGACGGGCACCGTGCGCTGGCGCGAGAGCGTGGAATTCATGGCGGCGAACGGAATTACCGAGATTATCGAGATTGGCCACGGCAAGGTGCTGGCAGGTCTCGTCGGCCGTATCGACAAATCGATCAAGGCGATAAGCATCGGTACGCCCGATGACGTGGCCGCACAGGTGACGGTGCTCAAGGGTTGATGGCCGCCGACGAACGGGAAATATCCTGGACCGCATTGCAAAGGAAAATTGTGAAATGTTCGATCTGACAGGCAAGACGGCGCTGGTGACGGGCGCCACGGGCGGCATCGGCGAGGCGATCGCACGCGCCTTCCACAAGGCCGGCGCAACCGTCGCATTGTCGGGCCGCAAGGTCGACAAGCTCGAGGCGTTGAAGGCCGAGCTCGGGGAGCGCGCCGTCGTCGTTCCCTGCGATCTGGCTGATCGCGCCGCTGTGGGCAAGCTGATCGACGAGGCGGTGAAGGCGCTCGGCGGCCGGCTCGACATCCTCGTCAACAACGCCGGTCTCACCAAGGACAACCTGTTCATGGTGATGAAGGACGACCAGTGGGACGACGTCATCGCCGTCAACTTGACCTCCACCTTCATGCTGTGCCGCGCCGGCTCGCGCCACATGATGCGATCCAAGAGCGGATATGGCCGCATCATCAACATCGCATCCGTTTCGGGCGTGTTCGGCAATCCCGGCCAGGGCAACTATGCCGCCTCCAAGGCGGGCATGATCGGCATGACCAAGAGCCTTGCCCGCGAGGTCGCCTCGCGCGGTATCACAGCGAATTGCATCGCCCCCGGCTTCATCAAGACGGCGATGACGGATGTACTGAATGACAAGCAAACGGAAGAAATCGCCAAGATGATCCCGGCCCAGCGCTTTGGCGCGCCCGAGGACATCGCTGCTGCGGCGCTCTATCTCGCCAGCCAGGAAGGCGGCTACGTCACCGGCCAGACGCTGCACGTCAATGGCGGTATGGCGATGATTTAAGATCATAAGGCCGCTCAGACTTCGAGCCCGGGCGGTGGGTGCGGCGCAATACCGGGCCTGCCCCGAAAGACGGCTTGCGGTTGGCCGGTGAAACGCTAGTCAAGCCGCAGGAAGTATGTTAACGAGCCGCTGGTTTTCGGCTGCGGAAACTGGGGAAAAGACCCAGCGACCAAGGGCTCAGCCGATGCCTCCGGCCCAGGACTCGTGTACCGCCAAACTGTCGAGGTTGCGACGGTTCGGTTGGTGAACCCTGGGAGAGAGACACCGGCACCGAACACGATCGGCTGGTTGCTAACAACAAACCTCAATTGAGCTTAAGGACGCGAGGGAAGACGATGAGCGATGTCGCTGAGCGCGTGAAGAAGATTGTCGTGGAGCATTTGGGCGTGGAGGCCGAGAAGGTCACCGACAACGCCAGCTTCATCGACGATTTGGGCGCTGACAGCTTGGATACTGTGGAACTGGTCATGGCGTTTGAGGAAGAGTTCGGGTGTGAGATCCCGGATGATGCCGCAGAACACATCCTGACTGTCGGCGATGCCGTGAAGTTCCTCGAGAAGAATGCCAGCGCTGCCTGAGCCGCGCCTCGGACAACTCCGGTCCACAGGTCCGTCAAGGCGGCCGGTGGACCGGGCACGGCTCTCATGTTCGGCGCGCGCTGCCAGTGGCGCGCACGCATAATCGAATACGGCGTGCGTATCGATCGTATTTCATGATCGGGCAGAGCCGCCATCGCGACAACGCGAGAGCCATTTCGCGCCGGCCGGGACGAGAAGCACATCGCTTTTCGAAGACCGCCGGCGTTGCTCATTTCAGCGCTCTGCAACCATTGGGGTCGAAGCATGCGCCGGGTCGTCGTTACAGGTCTTGGTCTCGTTACGCCGCTGGGATGCGGCGTGGAGGCATCGTGGAAGCGGCTGATCGCCGGCGAAAGTGGTGCTGGTCGTATCGAGAAATTCGACGCTTCCGACCTGTCGTGTCAGATCGCCTGCTTCGTGCCACGCGGTGCGACCGCAGATGGCCTGTTCAATCCTGATGATTGGATGGAGCCCAAGGAGCAGCGCAAGGTCGATGACTTTATCTTGTATGCGGTCGCGGCTGCCGATCAGGCGTTGAAGGATTCAGGCTTCAAGGTCGACACGGTCGAGAAGCAAGAGACGACCGGCGTGCTGATCGGCTCGGGCATCGGCGGCCTGTCGGGTATCGCCGACACGTCGCTGCTGTTGAAGGACAAGGGCCCGCGTCGCGTCTCGCCGTTCTTCATTCCCGGCCGTCTGATCAATCTCGCCGGTGGCTATGTCTCGATCAAGCACGGCTTGAAGGGGCCCAATCTTGCGGTGGTGACGGCATGCGCAACCGGCACGCACGCCATTGGCGATGCGGCGCGCCTCGTCGCACTGGGTGATGCGGAAGTGATGGTGGCGGGCGGCACGGAGAGCCCGATCTGCCGTATCGGCATGGCGGGCTTCATCGCTTGCCGCGCGCTCTCCACCGGTTTCAACGATACGCCCAAGAAGGCGTCGCGTCCTTACGACAAGGACCGCGATGGCTTCGTCATGGGCGAAGGCGCGGGCGTCGTCGTGCTCGAATCCTACGAGCATGCCAAGGCGCGCGGCGCCAAGATCTACGCCGAGGTGATCGGCTATGGCATGTCGGGTGACGCCTTCCACATCACCGCGCCGGAAGAAACCGGTGACGGTGCATTCCGCTGCATGCGCGCGGCGTTGAAGCGGGCCGGCGTATCCACCAGCGAGATCGATTACGTCAACGCGCACGGCACCTCGACGCCGATGGGAGACGAGATCGAGCTGGGAGCGGTCGAGCGGCTATTTGCGAATTCCGCCGGCAAGCTGGCGATGTCCTCGACCAAATCAGCGATCGGGCATCTGCTGGGTGCGGCTGGAGCGGTGGAAGCGATCTTCTCGATCCTGGCGATGCGCGACAACATTTGTCCGCCGACCATCAACCTCGACAATCCGTCCGTCGAAACCGCGATCGATCTTATTGCGCACACCGCCAAGCCGCGGGAGATCAACACGGTGCTGTCGAATTCATTCGGCTTTGGCGGCACCAATGCCTCGCTGGTCATGCGTCGCGTCAGCTGATCGCGGCGGCCGTCGGTTGGCGTGCAAGCGTGCACGCAATCGATAGGTTGACAGGTGGCCGCGTTCGCCGTTTCGCCATATTTGCGCAGTCCCTTTCACGGTAGAATCGCCGTCCTATGGCGCGGATCGGATCGCATGGGATCGAGCAGGCGCAGTGCTGCGTTCGACAGCCAGAAGCGGGTGAGAGCCAAAAGCGGGCGCAAAACCAGGAATGAGCAAGAAGCAATCCATCGACGGCTCGCAGCGTGACCGCGACGTGACCGGTACGACGGGCAAGACGCGTCCCAAGAGCCCGTCGGAAGCGCTCGAGCCGGGGCGTGCCCCTGCGCGTCCAAAGCGCCGCGCGGGTCGCGAGCCGTCCCGGCGCTTTTCGGGGTTTGCGCGCTTCATCAGCGGCGTCATGACGATCATGCTGGCGATCATGATCGTGGCAACGGGCACGATGCTGTGGTTCACGCACGAGTTCGAGAAGGCCGGCCCGCTCACCGTCTCCCGCACGATCGGCGTTCCGCGTGGAGAAGGCCCCATCGAGATCGCTGCGCGGCTCGAGCGCGAGGGCATCATTTCCAACCGCTGGGCGTTTGTGGCCAGCCACTATGTGCGGTTGCTCACCAACCGCAATAAGGGCCTGCATCTAAAGGCCGGCGAATACGAGTTCAAGAAGGGCGCCAGCCTGGCGCAGGTGCATGCCACGATTGTCGAGGGCAAATCGATCCTGTCCAAGATTACGCTGCCCGAGGGTCTCACCAGCGCGCAGATCGTCGAGAAGCTGATTGCCGACGAGAACCTGACCGGCGAGATCAAAGACATCCCCGCGGAAGGCTCGCTGCTGCCCGATACGTATCGCTTTTCCAAAGGCATGGACCGGCAGGAGTTGATCAACCGCATGCGCGCCGAGCAGGAGCGGGCGCTCACGGCGCTGTGGGAGAAGCGGCAGGCCGATCTGCCGATAAAGTCGCCCGCCGAAGCGCTCGTGCTGGCCTCGATCGTCGAAAAGGAAACCGGTCGTGCCGACGAGCGCGACCGCGTCGCCGCCGTGTTCGTCAACCGCCTGAAGAAGAATATGCGCCTGCAGTCGGATCCGACCATCATCTATGGCATCGCCGGCGGCAAAGGCTCGCTCGGGCGGCCGATAACGCGCGCCGACATCGACGGCAAGACCGCCTACAACACCTATCAGATCAATGGCCTGCCACCGACGCCGATCTGCAACCCGGGCCGCCCGGCCATCGAAGCGACATTGAATCCGGCGCGGACCACCGACCTTTACTTCGTTGCCGACGGTAGCGGCGGTCACGCCTTCTCCGACACGCTGAAGGAGCACAACGCCGCCGTCGCCAACTGGCGCAAGGTCGAAAAGCAGGCTCGCGAGGACGCCAAGGCGGCTGAGGCCGAAGCGCCGCAAGCTGCCGATCCCGCCGCCATCCCGGTCGCAACTCCGCAACAGACCCGTGCCGTATCGCGGCCCGCTCCTGCGCCCGAGGGACAGCCGGCCTCTGCTGCGAGCGAAAAGCCGGCGCTGCCGACGGTGACGACATTGAACGCGGGCTCTGGCAGCGGCAAACGGCCAGCGCAGGGGCAAGGAGCCGCCGCAGCCCCGGCGGCGACCGCCGCGCCTGCCGCAGCCGCGGCTTCCGCAAGCAATGACGAAATGCCGTTGCCCACCCGCAAGCCGAAGCGGTGAGGTCTCGCGCGGCCTAATCAACGCGGGGCCTGGCACATCAGCGGTAAGAACCGTCCTTGCTGCGACCGGCTACTTTTCCATGCCAGTTCCCTTGTTGATCAGCACCGCACCGTTAAGAGCCCAATCGCCTGGGATGGAAATCCTATTATTTTCATCCCAGGCGTGAATCAGACTCTCAATCAAGGGCTTAGGGTAGGCCACCACGGCACGGGGCGATTTCATTTGAGTTGAACCTGCTCTAATGTGGCGCGCGCAAGGCCAAGCCGAATTGTGCTGTGCCACATCACCTGTGACGCGCGCTGGAGGCGATGGACTTGTCCGCTCGACGCGCCGGTTCGGCGGCACCGCCTGCGGTGTCGTCACTGGCGCAGAAGGCGCAGCATCTATTCCTTTCGTCAGGTTCCCCAATGACGCTCAAGAGCATGACCGGATTTGGCCGCGCCGAGGGAATGGGCGAGGGGCTCTCGTGGCTGTGGGAAGTGCGCAGCGTCAACGGCCGCGGTCTCGATGTGCGATTGCGTTTACCGCCGGGCAGCGATGCGCTCGAAACACGCGTGCGCGAGGCCGTGGGCAAACGGTTCTCGCGCGGCAACATCAGCGTGTCGCTGCAAGTTCAGCGCGACGTCGGCGGCACCGAGCTGCGGCTCAACGAGCAGGCGCTCGAGCAGGTGCTGAAGGCGGCCGAGCACATCCATCATCTGACGGGATGCGAGCGGCCACGCGCGGAAGGCCTGCTGGCTTTGAAAGGCGTGCTCGAGGTTGTCGAACCTGTCGAGGACGAGGCTGCCGCGAAAGCCCGCCAGGACGCGATGATCGCCGATCTCGAACGCGCACTAGACGCGCTTGCGGCTTCGCGGATTGGTGAAGGCGCGCGCCTGCAGGATGTGCTGGTGGCGCAACTCGTCGAGATCGACCGGCTGGTGGCGATCGTGCGCGACAGCCCATCGCGATCCGCCGACGCAATCGCCAGGCGGCTTGCCGAGCAGGTGCGCAGGCTCGTCGATACGGGCACGGGGCTCGATCCAGACCGTCTGCATCAGGAAGCCGTGCTGCTGGCCACGCGAGCCGATGTCGAGGAGGAGCTGCAACGATTGAAGGCGCACACGGCCGCCGCGCACGAGCATCTGGCGGAGGAAGCCGCCGTTGGCCGCAAGCTCGATTTCCTGACACAGGAATTCAATCGCGAGGCCAACACGCTATGCTCGAAGGCGAATGCGCCCGACATCACGCGCGCCGGTCTGGCACTGAAAGCGGTCATCGACCAGATGCGCGAGCAGGTGCAGAACATCGAATAATCCAACGCGCTCGAGTGCCCGGGCCGCCATGTGCGGGGAGTACGATCCAAGCGTGCGAGCGGCGGGCATTCAGATTACAGCAAACCCAGATTACAGCAGACAACGACGATGGGGCGGCATGACTTCACACACACTCAAACGCCGGGGCCTTCTGCTCGTGCTTTCATCACCCTCCGGCGCCGGCAAGACGACGCTTGCCCGCCGCCTGCTCGAAGCCGAGCCTCATTCGTTGCGCATGTCGGTGTCGGTGACGACGCGCAAGCCGCGACCCGACGAGGTCGACGGTCGTGACTACACGTTCCTCGATGTCGATCGCTTCATCGCCATGCGCGACGGCTGCCAGCTGCTCGAATGGGCGCAGGTCTTCGAGAACTTCTACGGCACAGAGCGGGCGCAGGTGGAACGCGCCATCGCCGACGGCCATGACGTGTTGTTCGATATCGACTGGCAGGGCGCGCGTCAGCTCGCCGAGACGATGCCGCACGATCTCGTTCGCATCTTCATCCTGCCGCCATCGGGCCGCGCCCTGGAGCAGCGCTTGACGTCGCGCAACATGGATGCGCCCGAGGTTGTCGCCAAGCGCATGGCGAAGGCCTCCGACGAGATCAGCCACTGGCCCGAATACGACTATGTGATCGTCAATACGGACATCGAGGAGAGCTTCGCGGCGCTGTCGGCAATTCTCACGGCCGAGCGCCTTCGCCGCGATCGCCAGGTGGGCCTGTCGGCATTCGTGCGCGAGGTGCAGGCGGAGCTGTGACCATTTCGCCGCGTGCTATCCATCGCCGTCGAATGCGGACGCCAGACGTGCAAAATCGGCGACGGTGAGTTGCTCGGCGCGCAACGTCGACTCGAGACCGACCTTCGCCAGCAGCAGCTCCGGCATCGCGGTCAGCGTCTTCAGGCTCTGGCGCAGCATCTTGCGCCGCTGCCCGAAGGCCGCCTGCGTCACGCGAGCGAGCGTGGCGACATTGCATGGCGGTGAAGGATGCGGTCGGGGCCGCAACACGACAACGGCCGATTCCACCTTTGGCGGCGGTGTAAAGGCCTGCGGCGGCAGCGTCATGGCGATGTGCGCCTCGCAGCGCCACTGAGCGATGACGGCAAGCCGCCCATACGCCTTCGATCCGGGAGCAGCGACGATGCGCTGGGCGACCTCCTTCTGGAACATCAGCGACATCGAGCGATACCATGGCGGCCAAGGTTCCGCTTCCAGCCAGCCGATCAGCAGCGGTGTGGCGATGTTGTAGGGCAGGTTGGCGGCGATGACGACGTGCCCGCCAATGCCGCGAGCCGCAAGCTCGTGGCGCCAATCGATCGTCAAGGCATCGGCCGCAATGATGTCGAGCCGGCCCGGATAGCGCTCGGCGACCGCCGCCAATGCCGCGACTGCGCGATCGTCACGTTCAACCGCGACAACGCGGTCGGCTCCTTCGAGCAGCAGTGCGCGTGTCAAACCGCCGGGCCCTGGTCCGATTTCGACGACGGTGCAGCCCTCCAGCGGACCGCCGAGGCGCGCGATGCGGCGCGTCAGATTGAGATCGAGCAGGAAATTCTGACCGAGGCTCTTCTTTGGTGCGAGCTCGTGCGCACTGATGACCTCGCGCAGCGGCGGCAGGCCGTCGGGACTGGCGCCCGTGCGCTGCGGTGACTGACCGAGCGGATGGCCGCCGCGTTTGCCATCGGGATCGCGGCTCATGCGCGCCCTGCATGTGCGGCCCGGCGCTCGCTCATGCGCATGGCGAGCTTCATTGCCGCGATCAGGCTTGCGGGCGAGGCGATACCCTTGCCGGCGATGTCGAATGCGGTGCCGTGATCGGGCGACGTGCGCACAAACGGTAGTCCAAGCGTGACGTTGACGCCGGTATCGAACGCAAGCGTCTTTGCCGGGATCAGCACCTGATCGTGATACATGCCGAGCACGCAATCGTAGCTCGAACGGCGCGCGGCATGAAACAGCGTGTCGGCCGGATGGGGGCCGGTGACGTCGATGCCTTCGGCGCGCAGCTCGGCAATCGCAGGCGCGATGATGTCGCGGTCCTCGCTACCGATGGCGCCGTCCTCTCCAGCGTGCGGATTGAGCCCGGCAACGACAATACGAGGATGAGCGATGCCAAAGTCGCGCCGCAGCGCGGCAGCAATGATGCGTGACGTGGCAATAATCGACGATGTCGTGATCGCACCCGGCACCGCCTTGAGCGGAATGTGGATCGTCAGCGGCACCACATTGAGGCTGTCGGAGGCAATCATCATGACCGGCTCGCACGGCGCATCGGGATAATGGCGGCGGGCGAGATCGGCGAGAAACTCGGTATGACCGGGATGTCGAAAACCGGCACGGTAGAGCACGCTCTTGGCGATCGGGTTGGTGACGACAGCTGCGGCCTCGCCGTTGACGACAGCGCCAACCGCACGCTCGATTGAGGCGATCACCGCGGCGCCATTGGTGGGATCTGCAACCCCGGGCCGGGCCGGATTTGCGAGCGCCATGTCGATGACGGGAAGCGATGTCGCAAACACGCTCACGGCGGCGCGCGGATCGGGAACGAGGGCGATAGGGATATCGAGACCGAGAGCGGCGCAGCGCTCATGAACGGCTGCGACCGATCCCAGCATGACGAACGCGGGCAAGCCTTCTGCGTGCCGGCGCAACCACGCCATGCCGGTGAGTTCAAGGCCGACGCCGGCCGGATCGCCCATGGTGACGGCCAGTGGCCCTAGAGCGCCTGACATAGACCGCTCTTGGCCTCGGCTCGGCAATCGATGGTGGCATCCTGGCGCAAGTCCTTGAGATGGCGCTTGGCGAGGATATCGAGCTCTTTCTGCCGGCGCTCGTCCTTGGCGGAGCTGCCGCCGCCACCCGCACCCGCGGCTTCCTTGCCAGCCGGCGCGTCCTTGCGCTCGCACACCGCCCAGATCTCAACGCCATCGGGTCCGACGTTGGGCGGTATCATCTCGCCGCTCTTGGCGTTGAGCAGCAACGTGCGCACCGGCTCGGCGATGCTGGCGGGCGACCGCAACCCCATGTCTTCGAATTTGCCGCCGAAACCTTCTGCGAGCTTGGCGGTCGACTTGCAGCCGGCAAACTTGGCGCGCATCTGATCGGCTTGTCCGAGCCGTTCGGCGACCGCCTTCTGGTCAAGTGCGGCCGAGACCGGCAACACCACACGCTGCAGCTTCAGCTGAACATTGCCGGCCGCTCCCGCGGTTGCATCCTCGCCGCTCAAGGCGGGATCGACGAAGCGATCGACGTCGCGCTCGGTGATGGCGACCTGATAGCCGAAGCGGCGGCGTACGACATCGTTCCACGACAACATGGCGCGGAAGCGTTGGCGCATGGTGGCGATGTCGACACCCATGTCCGCCATGTGCTTGGCGAACTGCGCCTCCGTCATCTTGTTCTTCTCGGCAATCGAGCCAATGATCTTGCCGACCTGCTCGTCGGTCGCCAGCACGTTGTTCTTCTTGGCCTCCTGCAGTTTGAGGCGCTCTTCGACCAGTTCCTTGATGGCCTGCTTCTCGGTGCCGCGCGAAGCGTTGGCGCGGGCTTCTGCCTGCAACTGTTCCATCATGGTCTTTTGCTTGCCGCGCACGAACTCCTGCTGGATCTTCTGCAGTTCTTCCTTTGACTTGGGATTGCGCTTGGTGGCGTAGGCGCGGAACTCCTCGTTGATCTTCGGGTTCTTGACGATCTTTTCCCAGCGCGCCTTGGCGTTCTGCTTGATGTAGTCGCCAATGTTGGCATTGAGCGCCAGCAACTTGCCGCGCTGCTCCACCTCGTAGGCGGTGATCGGCTCGTCGTTGACCAGGACCACGATGCCATGTCCAGCGCCCGCGGCCGTTGCATGGGTGTGAGCCGACAACAGCGCAATGAGGCAAGCAGTGCCGAGTGCGGCCACGCCGAGCCGGGGTCTGCGCAATGCGTCAACGGGCGTAACGGTCATCGATCGGTTTCCATGCCGGGCTTTAACGGAGCTTTTGCGGTGATTCCTATCACGGGCATCCTACTACCGCGAAGGGGGGCACGTTGCCGCTTATCCACACCAACCGTGGCGCCGGCGTGGCACGAGCTGCCTGCCGAGGTCCAGCGCCGTCACGGGTAGGGCCGCAAGATGCTTGGACCACAGGCAGGGTGCAAAATCGCATGGACGCAAGTCATGAGGCGCCCCGTTTCCACCCTTGGGCCGGCCTGGGAAGGGGCGGTGGCAATCGCTCGAGCAGCACGCGCGCCGCCACGTCGCTATTGCTTCAACTCGTTCTGCTGGTCGCCAAAGGCGAAATCGAGGGCGTCGGTCTTATATTGATAAGAACCGAGGTGCTTGAACTGGAAGTTCAGCATGACCGTGCGATCGGGAACGATATCGCGGCTCGGGTCGGTGATGAATGTTTCCTGATAGGTCGCTGTCAGCACGAAGCACTCGTCGGAGTATTTGAGCTGCAACGTATCCATCAGACGCTTGGAGTCGTCGATGTCGTAGCGGATGGTCGACGCAATCGACCAGTGGTCCGATAGCTTCAAACCGAGCATGCCGCTGACGTCTTGTTGGTCGTCGGATTTCTGCTGCGGGTCGAGAGCGGAGAAGGTGTAAGTCGCCTGCGCAATCAGGGGCCCAACGGTGAGCTGGCCGGCAATATCGGAGCGGCGCAACGACAAGGAATCCTGATCGAAGCGCGACTGCGTGACCAGTCGGAACAGACTGGAGGGCGCCATATACGCACCCACCACATAGTCCGAGCGGGTGGTCTCCAGGCCGTTGTGCGGATTGAAATTGTCGACGTTGTCGAAATCGGTGCCGGGATTCTGGAAGGCATTGTCTCCGGCCAGATGGAAGCTCTGGCCAGCCAGCAGCCGCAAGTAGGCCCCGTTGTTGGCTTGGAAGGTGTACTGCATGCCGACGTTGGCGCGCGTGCCGGTTTCGACGCGATCATAGCCTGAGAATTTGTCGACCTCGAACAGCGTTGTATCGTCGAAGATCAAGCTGCGTGCGTCCTCGACGGGCAGTCGCGTCTGCTGCACATGGGCCTGGCGCACGACGATCTGGCCGATCGGCTCGATGACGTGTGAGCCGCGGGAATCTGTTGCCACCCAGGGATAGCTGACGGTTGCTCCACCCGCGGCGATGCCACGCAGGAAGCTGGTGCTTTCGTCGACATCGGTGACGGTATTGTCATATCCGCCATAGCTGTAGGCATCCGCGCGCAGGTTGGCGAAGGGCGTATAGGTAATGCCAATCCGGTCGATCATCTGCCGGCGCCACTTCAGCTCGGTCACCGCGCGCGTCAGATCCTGGCTGACCGACTTCTTCGGCGTTCCAAAATCGCCCTCGCGCGAGAAGCTCAGCACGTTGGAGCTCCACTTCAGCTCGCCGCCCAGCACAGGGTCGGCAAAGATGTAGTTGTGGTCGATGATCGGGTGAACGAGGCTTTCAGCCGTGTCGGTATCCTGGAAGGTCAGGCCGCCGAAGTGATACAGCCGCATGCCGAGGTAGTTCCGGTTGGAGATACCCTCCAGGAACACCTCGTTGACACGATCGGTCAGCAGCACGCCATCGAGCTTGTAGAACCGGCGGAACGTGTCGTCGCTTTCCAGCGTCACGTCCCACCCGAAATTCCACCAGCTGCCGAGCGAGAACTTGCCCTTTGTCTCGATGCTGCCGCGCCAGCCGTCGAGCTCGCGGTTGTCGCGGGCCGGGTCCTTGGGATCGGGCAGGTCGCGCCAATCCTGATCGATGCCAGCGAATTTGATGGTGTACATGCCGTTGGCGAGCCGGTGGCGCCATTCGCCCTGCCACAACACGCCCTGCTTGGCCGTGTACATCGGGTGGAACAGGAAATCGTACTGCGGCGACAGCGCGAAGTAATAAGGCACCTCGACGTGGAAGCCGAGCGAATTGCTGGACGTGCCGAAGGTAGGTGGCAGGAAGCCCGACTTGCGCTTCACGGAAGGGTCGGCATGCTGGAAGTAGGGCAGGTAGACGATCGGCTGACCGAACAGCTCGAATTGCGCATCCTGATATGTAATCGTTGCCGCCTGCTGGTCGTGAATGACGCGCGCGGCGCTGATGCACCACAGCGGCGGCATGCCGCCCTCTGATTTGCAAGGCGTGAACTTGCCGTTGGTGAATTCAGTGACGTTGCCTTCACGCCGCGTCGCCCGTTCCGCGGCAATACGGGTCTGGTCTTTGGCGACGATCGAAAGCGACTGCACGAAGCCGTCGCGGAAATCGTCCGTCAGCGTGTAGCGGTCCGCGCGGATCACATTGCCGTTGGGTTCTTTCAGGACGACGTTGCCGGCGGCCGTCAACGTCTGCGCGCCCTGGTCGTAAACCACCTCGTCGGCGGTAAGGATGTAGTTGGAATAGTAGATCTCGACGTTGCCGCGCGCGATCACCGAATTTGAGTTGTTGTCGTAGACGAGCTGATCGCCCTGCAGATAGAGCGGCTGGGTCTTGTCGGGTGGTTTGATCTTGCCGAACATATCTCCGCTCTTGCCCGGGAAGGCGGCGGGAGAGGTCGTGCCCTTCTTCTTTTTCTTGCCGCCATGAACGAGGCTCGACTCGAGGCTTGGATCCTGAGCCACGGCCGGCGCGGAGGAGATAGCGCTCAAGGTCACGGCGAGGAGCATGGCGCAGAGCAGCAGCGCTGCTGCCCGCAGGGGCCGATGCGTGACCAAACAACTCGCGAAAACACTGGCAATTGGCAGGGAAGCGGACGCGCGCGGGCGCATCGTGCGAGTCGCCCCGCACCCAGCCTGAGCTGGCCCCGTTCCACGCCTCACCTAGCCATCCTCCTGGTGCATCAACACCGTTAGCGACAAGAAGATCGTCAGCGACACCGGAAGCCAGACTGCCGCCCAAGGAGGCGCCAGCCCGGCGTTGCCGAGTTGTCGAGAAACTTCCGCCAACAAGAAGAAGCCAAATCCCCCGATCATTCCGGTAACGACCATAGTCTGGATGCCCCCAGCGCGGAATGACTTAAGCGACACAGTGGCCGCCAAAAGCACCATCGCCAGACACAACATCGGCCTCGCCAGCAGCAGCTCGTATTGAATACGGAACGTCGTCGTCGAAAGCGCAGCCTTTTCAGCGTCTTCGATAAGGCCGGGCAGCTCCCAGAACGACAGCGCATAGGCCGATCCCAAGGCCTCCGAAACCCGGTCTGGAGTGAGGTAGGTCGAAAGCAGGTAGGTCTTGAACTGCTGGGGCGCCTCCCCGGTCCGCGAGACCCACGCATCGCCCATCAGCCAGTAGCCGTCTTTGAGCGAGGCAGAGGCGGCGTCGACGCGCTCCTTGAAGTGGCCGGCGTCGTCGAAAACATGGGCGGTGACACCCTTCAATTCGGTGCCACGCTTGGCTGCCGCCGCAGCACTGAACACCGATTGCCCATCGACGCCATTCTGCCGGAGCCAAGAGCCAGCCGCGCCGACGCTCAGCACGTTGCCCTCGCGGCCAAAGATTTCGGCATAGAGGCGTTCTGCTTGCGTTCTCGATGCGGCAGCTATCGGGTTATAGATCGTCACGCTGACGATGCCGAGTAGTCCGGCGACCGCCAGGCCAGGGCGCAAGAACTGCCAGACCGACATGCCGCTGGCCCGCAGAATCGTCAGCTCGCTCTTGCGGCTCAAGTGCAGCAGCGCCGCAATAGATCCGACCAGAACCGTGAACGAGAGCAGAAACTCGGTGTAAGTCGGCAAGCGCAATGCCGCGACCTTGGCAAGCGTCAGCGCCGAAACCGAGCCGTATTTGCCCGACAGTCGCAGCAGCTCGACCATGTCGATCATGAAAATCAACAGCGCGCACACGGCAAACGTGCCCAGGATTGCGAGCAGGAAGCGTCGCGCGATGTAACGTCCGATGATGGAGGGGGCGAGCCGCATCAGACCTCACCCCTTGCCGTTTGCCGCCATCGCATGACGGCGCGCGCGCGGCCATGGAAGACGGGCGAGAAAGGGGCCGAGGCGGTCGGCGAGCAGTTCGCCCAGCGCTATCCTGCGGTGTGGTCGTGCCCCTCGCTTCAAGATCACGGCGGACATCAGAATGGCGAACAAGGGCAGCGCGTAAAGCAGGGGCACGAAGCCAGCCTTCATCGCGACCAGATTGTTGACCGCAAATCCGCCGATGCGCATGCCAACCGCAATCAGGAAGCCGAAGACCAGCCGCTCGCTGCGATTCTCTCGTGTGCTCTGGGTCTGGCCGACGGCCGCCAGTGCGATCATCACAAAGGCGATCGGATAGAGGGGGTTCGACAGGCGCTCATGCAACTCGGCGCGGAACTGTCCCTTGTAGCGCTTATAGAGCCCGCTCGTCGCTTCGGGATTGACGAGCTGGTCGAAGTAGCGCTCGCGCGGCTTGTAGTCATGCGCACCGCCTTGCTCGCGCTTTTCGAAGCTGTCGAGATTGACCGTGTAATTGTCGAACGCAATGATCTGCACCGGCTCGGTGGGCGCGGTGCGGCGCAGAATGTGGCCCTCGCTCATGATTAGAAAGGCGGCGCCATCCTGTTTGGCGATGGTGCCGCGCTCGGCCAGATACGATTGGCTCTCCTTGGGCTTGCGCTTGTCGTCGACGAGCAGCCCGCGCAGATCGCCGTTGAGGTCGCGCTCACGAATATGGAAGGTGAGGTTGCTCTCCGGGCTCGAAAAACGTCCGGGCTGAATGACCTTGCCGAGCAGATCGGCACGCATCTCGATGATGTAGGACCTGAGTTTCTGCAAGCTCCAGGGCTGCGCAAAGTGATTGACGAAGCCGACCGCCAGCGCGACCAGCAGCGCCAGCAACAAGAGCGGCCGCGCCAGTGTCGACACCGGGGAGCCCGCAGCGGTCAGCACGATCAACTCGCTGTCGCCACCCAACCGGTTGAGGGTGTGCATGGTAGCAATGAGGAGTGCGAACGGAGCGATGACGGCGAGCAGATTGGGCAGCGCCAGCGACGTGATCTTGACCAGCATGAGGGCGTCCTGGCCCTCAGACGTGACGACATTGAGTTCTTTCAACGCCAGCGCAATCCACACGATGCCGCCGAGCGAGCCAAGGATCAGCGAAAGCGATCCCGCCGCCTGCCGGAAGACGTATCGTGAAATGATCCTCATTCGAACCTTTGCAGTGCCCAGTCGAGTCGCGTGCCCGCTCGCCCCCGTCCGCCGTGCTCACCTTCCAGACGCGCCCGGCCGCACGCTCCGGGTAGGACATACACCCGTCTTGATCCCCGCAACCGCCGCGACCAGAGTCGCTCGACTTTGCTTTCTGCCCGCAGCGGGAACCCAGGCCGGCGCGGCGCTATCGGCTTTTTGGCCTCCCACATCACAGTGGCGGAAATTCGGCTCCCTCGGGCGTGGCCGGCAACCAGTACGCCGGCTGATGGACCTGCTCACCACCTGAGCACCTTGGGTCGTGGACTTGCACTTTGAAGTCAAGCAGATAAGCTCCGCGACGTACAAACGATCCAAAGCTGCGTGGGCCTGAGCCGGGCAAATGGCGCTAATCGCGTTGCCCACTGTGGCTAGCCTGTTGCAACGGCGCATGAGATACGTGCAAGTGATGCGACAGGACCATCGGCCGCGCTCCGCGGGCGACCGCCGAGCAATCGGTGGCGGAGAGGGGTGCCATGCCGGCCCGCGTCGACCGGCTCGCAGCGTCTCCCGCCATTTGCAATCCGTCCTGCCGCACTGCCCACGTTGAACCCTGCCGCATGAGCACAACCAAAAAACGGAGCCTGTTCCTACAATGACCGATCGCCTCGAGATTGTCTTCGCTGCCCTCGACAAGCGCCACGAAGGCGTGATTGCGCTGCTGGTCGGCGAGGGGCCGAAATTCGCAAGTGCTGCGAGCGATCTCGACAAGAAGGCGGACGGGGCGCTGTCGCGCGCGGCCGAAGCCGGCGATTTCAAAGGCCGCGCCAAGCAGGGGCTCGAAATCCTGGCGCCGGCAGGATTGAGCGCAAAGCGCGTCATACTGGTGGGCGCCGGCAAACCGCAAGATGCCAGCGAGAACGATTGGGTCTACCTCGGCGGTGCTGCATTCGGCCACATAACGGCGCGCAAATGTGAATCGGCAAGCTTGCTTGTCGAACTCGATGATGGCACCGACGAGACGGCAAGCGAGGTGGCTGCATTCATCGCGCAAGGCGCCGCATTGCGTCACTACACGTTCCGCAAATATCAGACCCGCGCCTCCGCCGAGGCTATCAGCGAGCGCAAGGATGCCAACGGCAACGACACCGATAGCGCGGCGGCAGCCAAGAAATCGATGGCGCGGCGTGAAGGGTTGCACAAGCTGACGATCCATTGTGCCCAACCCGACAAGGCCAAGGCTGCCTATCAGCGCCTGCGGGCCGTCGCCGATGGCGTGATGGTGGCGCGCGATCTCGTCAACGAACCTGCAAATGCTCTGGGTCCGGTCGAGTTCGCAGCCGAGGTCAAAAAGCTCGAAAAGGTCGGCGTCGAGGTCGAGATTCTCGACGACAAGGAATTGAAGAAGCTCGGCATGGGCGCTCTGTTGGCGGTCGCCCAGGGCAGCGCACGCCCGGCCCGCGTCGCGGTCATGACCTGGAACGGCGCCAAGACCAAGAAGGCGCATAAGCCGCTGTGCTTCATCGGCAAGGGCGTGGTGTTCGACACTGGCGGCATTTCCATCAAGCCCGCTCAGGGCATGGAAGACATGAAGGGCGACATGGGTGGTGCGGCCTGCGTTACCGGCCTCATGCACGCGCTTGCCGCTCGCAAGGCCAACGTCAACGCGGTCGGCCTGATCGGCATTGTCGAGAACATGCCGTCGGGCACGGCAACGCGCCCTGGCGACATCGTCACCTCGCATTCGGGTCAGACCATCGAAATTCTGAATACCGATGCGGAAGGCCGCCTGGTGCTGGCCGACGTCATTTCCTACGGCATCGATCGCTTCAAACCTCGTTTCGTGATCGATCTGGCGACGCTGACGGGCGCCATCATGGTGGCGCTCGGCAAGGAGTATGCCGGCCTCTACGCCAACGACGACGCACTGGCGCGCGAGCTATCAGAGGCGGCCGGTGCAACCGGCGAGAAGGTTTGGCGCATGCCTCTCGACAAAGCCTACGACAAGCTCATTGAAAGCAAGAACGCCGACGTCAAGAATATCGGTGGGCGCTGGGCAGGCGCCTGCACGGCGGCATGCTTCATCCAGCGCTTCGTCAAGGATATACCCTGGGTGCACATCGACCTCGCCGGCACTGCCATGGATTCCGGCCGCAACGACATCAACCAGAGCTGGGGCTCGGGCTGGGGTGTGCGGCTGCTCGATCGGCTTGTCGCTGACAACTACGAGGGCTGACGGGCGGGCTGTTGTTGTTGCAGTCCGCCAAACCGTCGGTAGCATGATCGCGCGCTTGGCCTTGAGCCGGAGGAGGCGACCCGCCGTCTTTATCCACGACGGCGGGACTTGGGCTATCATGCATGTGTGTTGCAGATCGCTTGAACATGGACCCGCGGATCCGCCATTACATCATGCAAAGATGTGTGAGGAGGAACCGCGGGATTGAAACCGGGATTGGCGGCGGCGATCAGGTTGTCATCAAGAATCGAATGTTCCATAAGTTGTTGATACGGTTTGTCAACATCGCAATTGCTTTCCATAATATATATTACGCGAATTGCCCGGAAGCATGACGGCTGCATCGCTGCACGGTCTGCTGAAAGGCAAATTTGGCAGCCCCGTTGTTGGCGCGATGCGGCGCACCTCTGAATTAGAGTCAGTTCGATCTCGAGGCGTCACATTGGCCGTGGAGACTGCTCAAAGTCCTTGATCGAGGGTCCGCTTACCCGGTTTCGATGCAACCGACAGCACTTCTTCTCAACCGAACCACCACTAAAGCAGCCGGTCCTCGGCACGCACCACCATCTCCGCGATCAGCACCGCATAGATTGCGATCACGAAACCGCTCAGCACGTTGACGCTGAGCGCGATGCCGGCGACCTCCGCCCCCTGCTGCCCCAGCACCGGCTGCAACAGCCACACGACCACGCTATCGATGTAGAGCTTCATGCGGAACAGCAACTCACTGGCCTGTCCCACGTCCGGGCGCGCCGGCGTCTCGAACAGAATCGTGCGCCCCAGCTCCGTCAGATCAGGCGCCCTCACCTGCCCGAACCGCGACAGCAGCCACATGCCAACCGAGTACGCCAAACCCAGGGGTGCGGCCAGGCGGAAATAGCCCCAGCGCGCCGGCCGCGCATCGAGCCGATGCGTCAGGCTCCGCAAAATCGTCGTGGCGAGATAGAGCGTCACGCCGAAGACGACGGCAATCCACATGAGACGCGTGGTATCCGTACCCGAGAACGTGATGAGCGCAACGATGCCGCCGACGACAGCCCTGATCAGCGCACTGGTTGTCGCCACGAACGGCACCAGCAAACCCACCCCTGCTCCCACGCGCGGCCCCTCCCTGCCGAAATAGAACGGCAGCTCGTATTTGAGCCGCGCGTACTCCAGCAGCATGCCCTGCCCGAAGGCAATGACCGTTGTGGCGGCCGCGAACCAGAACGGATAATGGAGGCCAGCCCAGGCAACCGCGGCGACCGCCGCAATCTCTGCGGCCATGATCAGGGCGTTGACGAGGATGCGCACGGCTGTCCCGATCTGAAGTTCGTTGGCCTCTACGGTGCGGCTTGACATAACTTCGCGATCGGATGGACACACAGCAAGTGCAGGGTTTTCGTGTGGCTCAGATCGCGAAATCCGCCAGCGGCATTGGTCGCACGTTGGTGTCGGACGTCCCGGCCACCACACCAGCGACCAAAACGCAGATGAAGATCTGTCGAATGGGAAGGTGCGCCTCGAGTGCCCCGCCCCGTCTCTCGATTAACGGAAGGCAGCGACGAGAACAATGTCCGATCTCAGCGACACCTATCGTGCTCCCGGGGAAGCCAAGGCGCAGCGCAAGACGCTCACCGATCTTCTCGCGGTGATGGCGGCCCTGCGCACGCCCGTTACCGGCTGCCCGTGGGATCTGGAGCAGACGTTTGCGACCATCGCACCCTACACCATCGAGGAAGCCTACGAGGTGGCCGACGCCATCGAGCGCGGCGACATGGCCGACCTCGAGGAGGAACTGGGTGATCTGCTGCTGCAGGTCGTCTATCACTCACGCATGGCCGAGGAGCAGGGCAGCTTCGATTTCGGTGATGTGGCCGACGCGGTGACGCGCAAAATGATCCGCCGCCACCCGCACGTCTTCGGCACGGCGGCAGAACGCGCGGCCGGCGCGCAACCCGATTTCTGGGCAACGTTGAAGGCGGTCGAGAAGTCCGAGAAGGCGGCACTGCGCGCACGGCTCGCGCCAGGGCGCCCCAATGCGCGACATACAACCTCTGCCGCTGGCACGCCGTCCCTTGAGGACAGTGCCCTGCCCTCACTGCCCTCCCTGCTCGACGATGTGCCGCTGCCGCTTCCCGCCCTCGTCCGGGCCGTCAAGCTTCAAGACAAGGCCGCTCGCGTCGGCTTCGATTGGCCCTCCATAGGACCGGTGTTCGAGAAAATGCGTGAAGAGCTGGTGGAGCTTGAAGAAGTCGCCGTGTTGCATGACCCGCGCGGCGCGGCCGCTCATGCGCCGCCCTCGCCCGAGGAAATGCGGCGCATCGAGGAGGAATACGGCGACCTGCTGTTCGTGATGGCCAACGTCGCCCGCCATCTGAAGCTCGACCCCGAGGCGGCCTTGCGCGGCGCCAATGCCAAGTTCACCCGACGCTTCCGGCATATCGAGCGCCGCTTGCACGAGATGGGCAAGACGCCGGCCGAGAGCAACTTGGCCGAGATGGATGCGATCTGGGACGAGGCGCGCGCTGCCGACAAGGATCCGGGCGCACCGGTGAAGAAATCAGAACGTTGAACTGACCGTCGCGTAGAGCAGGTTCAACTTACATGGAATCGCCTCGTGCCATGGTGGCCTGCTCTAAGTCCTTGTATGAGAGACTGATTCACACCCTCGATGTAAACGCCAAGCGCTTCCAACTCAGACGATCAGGCTCTGGCGCGCCCTTAAAGTTGTGCCTGCGAATTGCGGTGTCGCAAACAATGCGAAGGTCAAAAAAAGTACGCATGACGAGTTTGCCGAACCGCGGTTGGTCAGATGGAGCGGGATGCACGCCGGTTTGTACCCCCCTTGGCTCACTCCCACTCCCCGCTTGCACCCATGGCCAAACGCTCCTATAACTCGCCCGTCACCGCTTCGGTTGGAAGCTGAACGGGAGAGGTGCGTTTGTGCGCCGGCTTGAATTGTAGAGGCTTTTCAAGCCCCTGCTGATCGGGCCGGCGATTGGGACCGCGAGGGACCGCTCCGCCGTAACTCATGGCGGCAAAACGCATCTATGAGGCTCCCCCCTCGTCTCCCCGTGTTTCCGCTCTGATGGGTTCTCTGGTGGGCCTTCCCGGGCCTGTCGAGGGGCTAGGCGCCGAGGTGGACAATTCGAGATGAGAAAGGCCATCGCATGCCGCTTTACGAGCATGTTTTCCTGGCGCGCCAGGACGTTTCCAATACCCAGGTCGAGGCTCTGACCAAAGAGTTGTCCGAGATCATCACTCAGGGCGGCGGCAAGATCGTGCACTCCGAGTACTGGGGCCTGAAGGGCATCGCCTACAAGATCAAGAAGAACCGCAAGGCGCATTACACCATGCTCTCGATCGACAGCCCGCCAGCGGCCGTTGCCGAGATGGAGCGCCGCATGGGCATCAACGCCGATATCGTTCGCTTCCTCACCGTCAAGGTCGAAGCGCACGAGACCGAGCCCTCCGTCATGATGCGCAAGAGCGACGAGCGCTCGGAGCGTGGTGAGCGTGGCGACCGTGGCCCGCGCGGCGATCGCGGCGGTTTTCGTGGTGACCGCGGCGACCGTGGTCCGCGTGGCGACCGTCCGCCGCGTGGCGATCGTGAAGGTGGCGGCGGCTATCGTGGCGACCGCGAGGGTGGCTCGACGTTCCGCGCCCGCCCGCCGCGCGATGGCGACAGTCCTCGCCCCCCGCGTGATGGCGATGGGCCGCGCGGCCCGCGTCCCCCGCGTGATTTCAACCCCGGATCGGAGGGCTAATCCATGGCAGAAGCTCAATCCTCTCCCGCCCGCCGGCCGTTCCACCGCCGCCGCAAGACGTGCCCGTTCTCCGGCGCCAACGCGCCCAAGATCGATTACAAGGACGTGCGCCTGCTCGGCCGCTACATCTCCGAGCGCGGCAAGATCGTGCCCTCGCGGATCACAGCGGTTTCCGCCAAGAAGCAGCGCGAGTTGTCGAAGGCGATCAAGCGTGCCCGCTTCCTGGGACTGCTGCCGTTCGTCGTGAAGTAAGTTGAGGACGCCCCGGCGCTGCTTGGTGCCGGGGCATCTTCCTGTTCGTTAAATGCATTTGGTTGGGCCGTGACCTCGTTGCGAGGGATGCGTCTCTAACCGCGCTAACCCGCGGGACAGCAAACAATGCCGGGACATCTCCCAATCGGCATAGCTGCAGGATTGATTGCGGCGGTGGCGCTCGTCTCGGCGAGCACCGGACCGCTGCTCGCGCGCGCCCTGTTGTTCGTGCTGACGCCATTGCCTCTGTTCCTGGCCGGGCTCGGCTGGGGCTGGGTGACGGCCCTGATCGGCGCCATCGCCGGCGCGATTGCGCTCGCTCTGGTGGCGAGCCCGGCAACTGGCGCGGTATTCGCGTTTTCTCACGCCGCCCCTGTGGTGGTGCTGAGCTACCTGGCCCTTCTCAATCGCCCAGCGCAAGACAACGGCCCCGATGTCGATCCCGTAACGGGCACCGAGTGGTATCCGCTCGGGCGCATTGTCGTGTGGACGGCGGGGCTGTCAGGCGTGCTTGCTCTGGCGGCAATGCTGATGCTGGCGCCCGACATGGATGCCCTGCGCGCGCTCGTGCGCAAGCTCATCGACGAGGTGGTGAAGACGCAGATCGAATCGATCAGCCCCGGCAAGACGCTGAGCGAGGCGGAACTCACCCACCTGACCGATGCGGGCGTCTACCTGCTGCCGGCGATGACGGCGCTGTGGTGGATGATGACGCTGTTGATCAACCTGTGGCTAGCTGCACGAATCACGCTCGCCTCGGGGCATCTGGCGCGTCCGTGGCCCGACATCGCCGCAATGCGCTTTCCACGCGGCACGCCCATGGTGCTCGCCGTCTCCACCGCCGCCACGTTGCTGCCCGGCTACGCAGCGCTGGGTGCTTCGGCCATCTCGGGTGCATTCTACGCCGCCTACGTGATGATGGGGCTCGCCGTCATCCACTACGTCACGCGCGGCCAGACATGGCGGCCGATCGCGCTGTGGGGCCTCTATCTGGCGCTCTTCATCATCAATGCCGGCGTGTCGATGGTGGTCGCCATCCTCGGGCTCGCCGACAGCTTCATCTCCATCCGAAAAGGCCCGCAGCATCCGCCACCCGGCAGCGGTCCGTCAGGCCCCGGCTCATGACGCGCCAGCCACCCGCGCACCGTGCTCGAGAACCAGCTTTCCACCTGCCATCATGAACCAAACTGGCTGAGCCAGAAATCAACGCAACAAGCCACGAACCCTGAGGAGAAATTCCATGCAAGTCATCTTGCTTCAGCGCATCGCCAAGCTCGGCCAGATGGGCGATGTCGTCAACGTGAAGGATGGATTCGCACGCAACTTCCTGCTGCCGCAGAAGAAGGCATTGCGCGCGACCGACGACAACCGCAAGCATTTCGAGAGCCGGCGTTCGCAACTCGAAGCCGACAACCTCGCCCACAAGTCGGAAGCCCAGCAAGTTGCCGAAAGGCTCGGCGGCAAGACCTTCATCGCCATCCGCCAGGCCGGCGATACTGGCCAGCTCTATGGCTCGGTCTCCCCGCGCGATATCGCCGAGGTCGTCACCGCCGGCGGCTTCACCGTCAACCGCAACCAGGTCGTGCTGGAGAAGCCGATCAAGGCGCTCGGCGTTCACGACGTCGAGATCGCGCTGCATCCGGAGGTTTCCGTCAAGGTGCGCCTCAACGTCGCCCGCTCCGAGGACGAGGCCGAGCGGCAGGCACGCGGTGAGGACGTCACGGTGATCAAGGACGAGGCGCTCGAGATCGAGACCTTCAACCCCGACGAGATGTTCGAGGGCGAGGGCGGCCCGGGCGGCGAGGCCTGATCGCCCCCGGGTTGCATATCGCTCAATCTGAGCGGCAATTTTTCATTCAAGCGGCGCTGGGCACCTCGCTCGGCGCCGTTTTTCGTGGCGTCGGCTACCATCGGCAAGGCGCTGCGTGATTCGCGCATTGGCCCAAGGAGAATCTCACCGGCCTGTGAGTTATGGGCATGACCGCGAACAGGCTCGCGCGGCGGCCGCGCTCGGCACTACACTGCGCCCGACTCCAACAAGCTTCCAGGCCATGGCACAAAACGCAATTCTCTCCGTCGAAAAGCTCCGCACCGCAGCCCAGGCTGAGGAGCCGATCACATTCCGCCAGGTTCCCCACAACATCGAGGCCGAGCAGGCGCTGCTGGGCGCGATCTTCGTCAATAACGAATCGCTCGACCGCGTGTCCTCGTTCCTGAAACCCGAGCACTTCTACGATCCCCTGCACGCCGAGATTTTCACGGTGGCGTCCAAGCTGATCGGTGCCGGCAAGCAGGCGACGCCGATCACGCTGCGCACGTTCTTCGAGAATGCGGAAGCCATCGACGAGCACATGAGCGTGCCGCAGTATCTGGGACGGCTGGCGGCCAGCGCCACGACCATCATCAACGCGCACGACTATGGCCGCACGGTCTACGATCTCGCCATCCGTCGTCACCTGATCCTGATCGGCGAAGACCTCGTCAACGTCGCCTTCGACAGCCCCGTCGATCACCCGCCCGAAGAGCAGATCCAGGAGGCGGAAGGCCGTCTTTATGCCCTCGCCGAGCAAGGCAAGTATGGCCAGGGCTTCGTCACCTTCAATGCCGCTCTGACGGCCGCCATCGACATGGCCGATAGCGCCTTCAAGCGCGCGGGACATTTGTCGGGACTGGCGACCGGGCTCTCCGACCTCGACCGCAAGATGGGTGGCCTGCAGCGCTCCGACCTCATCATCCTCGCCGGCCGTCCCTCGATGGGCAAGACCGCCCTCGTCACCAACATCGCCTACAACGTCGCCCGCGACTACAAGGTCGAAAAGAAGCCCGACGGCACCGAGGAGGTTGTCGACGGCGCGGTGGTCGGCTTCTTCTCGCTCGAAATGTCGTCCGAGCAGCTCGCCACACGCATCCTGGCCGAGCAGGCCGAGATCGGCTCGGAAAAAATCCGCCGCGGCATGATCGACGAGAAGGAATTCAGAAAGCTCGTCGAAGTCTCCCAGGTGATGGGCCGCATTCCGCTCTATATCGACCAGACCGGCGGCATCACCATCGCCCAGCTCGCCGCCCGCGCCCGCAAATTGAAGCGCCAGAAGGGCCTCGGGCTGCTGATCGTCGACTACCTGCAGCTGCTCGCAGGCTCGTCGAAATCGGCAAGTGCCGGCCGCGTCCAGGAAATCACCGAGATCACGACCGGCTTGAAGG
>CAZLHQ010000030.1:0-27117 GCA_964559355.1 uncultured Hyphomicrobiaceae bacterium | reverse complement strand
CTTCGAGCTTGCCGACCGCCGTGCCAGCATGCAGATGGTCAACGCCCGCTAGACGCAGCCACTTGGCAATGACGCGGAACGAGATGCCGTGGTTCTTCTGGCGCGTGTAGGTGCCATGACCCGCGCGGTGCATGTGCAGGATCATGTCGTTCTGGCGGCACCACTCGGAGATCGACTGGATAGCCGTCCAGCCAATGATGAGATCGACCATCACGATCACCGAACCCAGCTCCTTGGCGAGCTCGGCGCGGCGGTACATCTCCTCCATCGTGCCGGCGGTGATGTTGAGATAGTGGCCCTTCACCTCGCCGGTCTCGGCAGATGCCTTGTTGACGGCCTCCATGCAGTAGAGGAAGCGCTCACGGTAGTTCATGAACGGCTGCGAGTTGATGTTCTCATCGTCCTTCATGAAGTCGAGACCACCCTTGAGGCCCTCGTACACCACGCGACCGTAGTTCTTGCCCGACAGGCCGAGCTTCGGCTTCGTCGTGGCACCAAGCAGGGGCCGTCCGAACTTGTCGAGACGCTCGCGCTCGACGACGATGCCGGTCGGTGGGCCCTTGAAGGTCTTCACGTAGGCGACGGGGAAGCGCATGTCTTCCAGACGCGCGGCCTTCAGCGGCTTGAACGAGAACACGTTGCCAATGATCGACGCCGTCAGGTTGGCGATCGAGCCGGGCTCGAACAGGATCAGATCGTAGGCGACGTAGCAGAAGTACTCGCCCGGCCGGCCCGGCACCGGATCGACCTTGTAGGCCTTGGCGCGGTACTGGTCGGCAGCGGTCAGGCGATCGGTCCACACGACTGTCCACGTCGCCGTCGAGCTTTCACCGGCAACGGCAGCAGCAGCCTCGATCGGATCGACGCCTTCCTGCGGCGTGATGCGGAACAACGCGATGATGTCGGTATCCTTGGGAACATAGCCCGAGTCCCAATAGCCCATCTGCGCATATTTCAGGACGCCAGCCTTGTAGCGTTCCGCACCGCGGATCTCCGTCTTGTTTCCTTCGCCCATACTCGCGCTCCTTTCGCGCTGCTTCTCTTCAGTTGCTCTAGTGTGAATGCATCGGCTGGGCGGCTTATGCCGCCTTGGCCACTCCGGTCTTGGGATCGAGAACGCCTTTGGCGTAGAGCTTGGCCATCTCGCTCATCGGAATGACCTTGATCTTGGAGGCATTCCCGGCGGTGCCGAACGCCTCGAAGCGGTCCTTGCAAACCTTCGTCATTCCATCCATCGCCGGCTTGAGGAACTTGCGCGGATCGAATTCGGACTGGGCCGTGGTCGCGACCTTGCGGAACGCTGCCGCCGCCGCGATGCGCAGATCGGTATCGATATTGACCTTGCGGACGCCCATCTTGATGCCCTTGACGATCTCCTCGACGGGCACACCATAGGTTTCTTTCATCTTGCCACCGTACTTGTTGAACTCGGCCTGCAGATCCTCCGGCACGGACGACGATCCGTGCATAACGATGTGCGTGTTTGGCAGCCGCTTGTGGATCTCGGCGATCACGTTCATGGCGAGTATGTCGCCGGTCGGCTTCTTGGTGAACTTGTAGGCGCCGTGGCTGGTGCCGATGGCAACCGCCAGCGCGTCGACCTTGGTCTCGGAAACAAAGCGCATCGCCTCGTCGGGATCGGTCAGCAGCTGGGAATGATCGAGCTTGCCTTCCGCGCCGTGGCCGTCTTCCTGATCACCCATGCCGGTTTCCAGGCTGCCGAGCACGCCGAGCTCACCCTCGACCGAGGCGCCGACCATGTGTGCGAGCCGTGACACCTCTTTGGTGACGCCGACGTTGTAGGCGTAATCTGCCGGCGTCTTGGCATCTTCCTTCAAAGAGCCGTCCATCATCACCGAGGTGAAGCCGTGCTGGATGGCCGACAGGCAGGTGGCGACGCCGTTGCCGTGATCCTGATGGATGCACAGCGGGATCGCCGGATAGATCTGCTCCAGCGCTTCCATCATCTTTGCCAGCATGATGTCGTTGGCATAGGAGCGCGCACCGCGCGAAGCCTGGATGATGACGGGCGAGTCGGTCATCTTCGCCGCCTCCATGATCGCCAGCCCCTGCTCCATGTTGTTGATGTTGAACGCGGGCACGCCATAGCCGTGCTCGGCGGCGTGATCCAGAAGCTGGCGAAGTGTAATGCGGGCCATGGTCGAGGCTCCTTCCGTTTCGGTGAGTTGGATCAGGATTTGAGTGCGGCAACGCCAGGTAGCGTCTTGCCCTCGAGCCATTCGAGGAACGCGCCACCCGCCGTGGAAACGTAGCTGAACCGGTCTGCGGCTCCCGCAGCGTTGAGTGCTGCAACCGTGTCGCCGCCACCCGCCACCGCAAGCACTTTGCCTGCCGCTGCAAGCTCGGCCGCACGCGCGGCTGCCGCGTTGGTCGCCTTGTTGAAGGGCTCCAGCTCGAACGCGCCGAGTGGACCGTTCCAGACGATGGTCTTGGCGCCTTCGAACCGCCGGACGATGTCCGCGATCGTCTTGGGGCCGGCGTCGAGAATCATGGCGTCGGCGGGACACGCATCCGCCGCAACCGTTTCGCTTGGCGCATTTGCCTTGAACTCGCGCGCCACCACCACATCGATGGGAAGCACAATCTCACAGCCGCTCGATTTTGCGTCGGCGATAATCTTGCGCGCGGTGTCGGCGAGATCATGCTCGCACAGCGACTTGCCGACGGGCTTGCCCATCGCGGCGAGGAACGTGTTGGCCATGCCGCCGCCGATGACGATCTGGTCGACCTTCTTCATCAGGTTGGAGAGAAGGTCGAGCTTGGTCGACACCTTGGCGCCGCCGACGACGGCGATCACCGGTCTTTTCGGCGAAGACAGCGCCTTCTCCAGCGCCACCAGCTCCGCTTGCATCAGGCGCCCCGCCGCCGAGGGCAGCTGGCGCGCAATGCCTTCCGTCGAGGCATGAGCGCGGTGCGCGGCGGAAAACGCATCGTTGACATAAACGTCCCCGAGTGCCGCCAGCTCCTTGGCAAAGCCCGCATCGTTCTTTTCTTCGCCGGCATGGAAGCGCACGTTCTCGAGCAGCAGCACCTGTCCCGGCGCCAGCGTCTGAACTGAACCACCGCCAAGCCCGTCACCGTTCGCAAACACGACCGGAGCACCGATCGCGGCCTCCAGCGGCGCCCGCAGGATGCCGAGCGACATGCTCGGATCGGGCTTGCCCTTGGGTCGGCCGAAGTGCGCCATCAAAATCGGCTTGCCGCCCTTGGCGAGAATATCGCGCACGGTCGGCACAATGGCGCGGATGCGCGTGTCGTCCGTCACCTTGCCGTCCTTGACCGGGACGTTGATGTCGACGCGCACCAATACGCGTTTGTCCTTGAGATCGAGATCGTCGATCGTCCTGAAGCTTGCCATGTTCGCTCTCCCTCAGGCCGCTGTGACCAGGCGGCGCGCTGCTTGCGCCGTCTTCTCCGCCGTGATGCCGAAATGCTCGTAGAGCTTGGGTGCAGGCGCCGATGCGCCGAACCCGGGCATGCCGATGAACACGCCCTTCTCGCCCAGCCAGCGATCCCAGCCGAAGCGCGAGGCCGCTTCCACCGCAACACGCGGCGCCGTGCCCAGAACAGAAGCCCGGTAGGCCTCGTCCTGAGCCTCGAACAAGGCCCAGCACGGCATCGACACGACCGCCGCCTTGATGCCGTCCTTTGCCAGCAGCTCGGCAGCAGCGACTGCAATCTCGACTTCCGAGCCGGTCGCCAGCAGCGTCACATCGCGCTTGCCACCGGGATCGCGCAGCACATAGGCGCCCTTGGCGGAAAGGTTCTCGGCGGTGTGAGTCGTGCGCAGCGTCGCCAGGTTCTGACGTGACAACGCCAGCACCGACGGCGCCTCCGTGCTATCCAGCGCCGCTTGCCAGCATTCCACCGTCTCGACAGCGTCGGCGGGGCGGAACGTCAGCATATTGGGCGTCGCGCGCAGCATCGCCAGGTGTTCGATCGGCTGGTGCGTCGGTCCATCCTCGCCCAGACCGATGGAGTCGTGCGTCATCACGTAGATGACACGCTGGTTCATCAGCGCCGACAGACGCATGGCGCCGCGCGCATAGTCGGTGAAGGCCATGAACGTGCCGCCGTAGGGAATGAACCCGCCGTGAAGTGCGATGCCGTTCATGGCTGCTGCCATGCCGTGCTCGCGCACGCCGTAGTGCATGTAGCGGCCAGAGAAGTCATCGGGCTTCACGGAGCCCAGACCCTTGGTGATGGTGTAGTTGGAGTGCGTCAGGTCGGCCGAGCCGCCGAGCGTCAGATCGGTTGCTGCGTTGATGACCCCCAGCACCATTTCGGAGGCCTTGCGGCTGGCCACTTTCGGCGCCGTCTCCGACATCTCCTTCTTGTAGGCGACGAGCTTGTCGGCGAAGTCACGCGGCAGCTCGGTGCGCGCCTGCACCCTGAACGCTGCGGCCTTGGAAGACTTGTCGAGACGGCCGGCCCACGCCTTATGCGTGGACGCACCGCGGGCTGCAATCTCGCGCCATGCACCGATCACCTGATCGGGCACCACGAACGGCTCATGCGACCAGCCGAGCTTGGCGCGCGCTCCGGCGATCTCCTCGCCACCCAGAGGCTCGCCATGCGCCTTGGCGGTGCCGGCGCGCGTCGGGGCGCCAAAGCCAATCACGGTACGGCAGGCGATCATGGAAGGCTTTGTCGTCTCGGCACGCGCGGCCGCAATTGCCTTCTCGACGGCCGCCGCATCGTGACCATCAACCGCCAGCACATGCCAGCCGGCCGCCTCGAAGCGCTTCATCTGATCCATCGAGGTAGCGAGATTGGTCGGACCATCGATCGAGATCTGGTTGTCGTCCCACATGACGATCAGTTTGCCGAGCTTCAAGTGACCGGCAAGGTCGATCGCCTCGTGGCTGATGCCTTCCATCAGACACCCGTCACCGGCGATGACGTAGGTGTAATGATCGACGATATCGCTGCCATAGCGCGCGGCGAGCAATCGCTCGGCGATGGCCATGCCGACGGCCGTCGCAATGCCCTGGCCGAGTGGACCTGTTGTCGTCTCGATGCCGAGCGCATGGCCGTATTCGGGATGCCCCGCCGTCCGGCTGCCAAGCTGGCGAAACGACTTCAGCTGATCGAGATCCATGTCCTTGTAGCCAAGCAGATAATGCAGAGCATACTGCAGCATCGAGCCATGGCCAGCCGACAGCACGAAGCGATCGCGATCGGGCCAAGCCGGATCGGACGGGTCGATCTTCATGAAGCGCTTGAACAGCACGGTTGCGACATCGGCCATGCCCATCGGCATGCCGGGATGGCCCGACTTGGCCTTCTCGACCGAATCCATCGCCAGGGCGCGGATGGCATTGGCCATGTCCTTCATATTCGCCATAGAGGCGGTATCGACAGCAGCAATTGTCATTTTTGTAGTCCCCAGATCACGACGAGCGCTTCTTGATTTCCATCAGACGATGGATCATCGGCGTCAGAATGAGTTGCATGGCAAGATCGAGTTTGCCACCCGGTATCACGATCGAGTTCGCGCGCGACATGAAGCTGTCGTGCAGCATCGACAGGAGATAGGAGAAGTCGATGCCACGCGGGTCCTTAAAGCGGATGACAACCAGCGACTCGTCAGGCGTCGGAATCCAGCGTGCGACGAACGGATTGGATGTATCGACGGTTGGCACGCGCTGGAAGTTGATATCCGTGTGCGTGAACTGCGGACAGATGTAGTTCACATAGTCGCGCATGCGGCGCAGGATGGTGTCGGTCACCGCTTCGGTAGAATAGCCGCGCGACGCCCGGTCGCGATGTATCTTCTGGATCCATTCGAGGTTGATGACCGGCACCACGCCGATCTTGAGGTCGGCATAGCGTGCGATATCGATACTGCCGTCCACGACCGAGCCGTGCAGGCCTTCGTAGAACAACAGATCCGACTGGTCTGCAAACTCCTTCCAGTCGGTGAAAGTTCCCGGCGGCTTGCCAAATTGTTCCGCCTCGCGGTCGTCATGGATGTAGTGGCGTGTGCGGCCCTTGCCCGTCTCGCCGTAAATGCGAAAGACGTTCTCCAGCTCCTCGAAAAGGTTGGCTTCAGGGCCGAAGTGGCTGAAGTACTGGTTGCCAGCGCCTTCGGCCTTCTTCTGCGCTTCCTTCATCGCGGCGCGATCGTAGCGGTGGAAGGCATCGCCCTCGATGGAAACGTGCGAGATGCCCTCGCGACGGAAGATCTGCTCGAATGTATGCTTCACCGTCGATGTGCCGGCTCCCGACGAACCGGTGACGGAGATGATTGGATGGCGTGTTGACATGTTTGACTTTAGCTCCCCTCAGGCCCGGAACAGGCCACGCACGTTGAACAGTGGCGAGCTCTGCTCGCGCGAGGGCGCATCATTATAGTAACGCGCTACCCGTTTCACCTTGTCGGCGGAACCGAATATCAGCGGCGTTCTTTGATGCAGGCCCGTGGGCACCAGATCGAGAATCCGGTTGACACCATCGGTCGCAGCTCCCCCTGCCTCCTCGAAAACGAGCGCCATCGGATTTGCCTCGTAGACGAGCTTCAACAAACCGTTCTCGTAACCGCTGCGGCTGTCGCGCGGATATAGATAGATTCCGCCGCGCGTGAGTATGCGATAGGCATCGGCCACCATCGAGGCCATCCAGCGCATGTTGAAATCCTTGCCGCGCGGCCCCTCCTTACCGGCCATCAGGTCGTCGATGTAATCGCGTACCGCGCGCGGCCAATAGCGGTGGTTGGATGCGTTGATCGCGTATTCGTTGTGCCACTCGGAAACGCGCACATTTGCGCGCGATACATAGAATACGCCGTCGCGCGGATCGAGCGTGAAGATGTGCGTACCCGCACGCAACGTAAGCACAAGTGCCGTCTGCGGCCCAAAGATGAAAAATCCCGCCGCGAGCTGGTCGCGCCCCGGCTGCAACAGCGCCGTATCGTTGCTGCCGGTTCCGGAAACCGGAACGGGAAAGATGGTGAAGATGCTGCCGGCCGTCAGATTGGTGTCAATCTGGGACGAGCCGTAGAAGGCGTTCATGGCCACCGCCAACGGTCGGCCTGCATTGATCGTCTCGGCGTTCTCGCTCGACTTGTCGCCATAAACCGCAACAGGCGCGCTGGCGAGCGTCGAACGGAAAATGCTGCCGGCTTGCTTGTCGAGCAGCGTGCGCTGAGCACCGCCCGCCACCTTGGCGTCGTCGGCCGCGCCTTGCGTTTCGATCTCGACGAACAGCGGTGCGGTAGCAATGGCCCGGGCCAGCTCGCATGCCCCCGAGGCGAGCGCTGCAACCGCAGTCGCCACGTCCTCGCGACCACCACTGGCGCGCCAGTCGGCCAAATGCTGTTCCAGTGACTGCAAGGTATTCGTCACGGCGCTCTCCCTGGATATTTATTGCGCGCTTCGAACTATGCTCCACCCTGTCGTGCAACATGCAGGGCGGTTCGTCGCAGCGTTTGTTCCACCGACTATCGCGGCGGTTATTGGCTTACCTTATGTCCCACTGGCGCAACAAGCAAAACTGTATTATCTTTTCCAAATGAAAAGAAAAACTTCACGTCGGCCGCTGGCCGGAATCACCTTGAAGCAGTTGCGCGCACTCACCGCCGTGGTCGAGGAGGGCTCCAACGTCGCCGCGGCTTTGCGCCTCAATGTGACACCTCCCGCAATCGCGCTCCAGCTCAAGATCATCGAGGAAGAAGCCGGATTGCCGGTGGTTGACCGCACGCCCGAGGGCCTCAAGCCGACAGCCGCGGGGCTTGAGATCCTAGCCACCACCGCGCGCATTGAAAGCACGCTGGAAGAGTGCAGCCAGGCATTGAGTTTGCTCAGTCAAGGCGAAGGCGGACGCGTCTCTGTCGGTGTCATTTCAACCGCCAAATATTTCGCTCCGCGCGCTTTTGCCGCGTTTGCACACGCCCACCCCGATATCGATCTCGACCTGTTCGTCGGCAACCGCGCCGACATCGTCTCGGAGCTGGAGCGGTTTCACCGTGACATCGTCATCATGGGGCGCCCGCCCGAGCATCTCGATCTCGTCACCGCCACCATCGGCACACATCCCCATGTCGTCATCGCAGCACCCGGCCATAAATTCGTCGGCAAGAGAGGGGTGAAGCTCACTGCGCTCGCCGGTGAGAAGTGGCTGGTGCGAGAGCAAGGCTCGGGCACGCGGTTATTGATGGAGCGCTTGTTCGACGAAGCCAAAGTCGACCCGCGCATCACCATGGAGATCGGTTCCAACGAGACGATCAAGCAGGCCGTGATGGCCGGGCTCGGCATCGCCTTCCTTTCCGCGCACACTGTCGAGCTGGAATTATCTGCTCACCAACTCGTCGTGCTCGACGTCCGCGGCCTGCCGGCCATGCGCAGTTGGTTTGCCGTGCGCCGGGCCGACAAGCGCATGCTGCCGGCCACCGAGATGCTGTGGAACTACCTCACCACGCGCGGCAAGGACTTCCTGCCTCGCATTTCGTGAATGATACCAATTGGCCGCCGGCTTACTCAAATGCTCGCCACAGCAAGTTTGCGTTTGCGGCCGTGGCGTCCGATCGGTCGCCGATAGTGCTGCGGCCGTGATGTTGGATACGAATTCCACGACAGGTCGCCGGCCACGCGCGCAGACATCAAGCGGGTTTTGACGATGGAGCTTCGCTCGGCGTGATCGCGCTCATCGGCTCGTTCAGCACCATCAGCAACGGTGTGAGGCCCTCTTCCTCGACGACGCGGAAGATCTCGATATCGCGGCGCGCGCCCTCGCTCCACCCGGCGATCGTCAAAGCCCGCTCGGCCTTGGAGAACAAGCCGTGGTTGCGCAGCGGCTTGGCGTCGCGGAAGGACTGAGATTGCGGGTCGTTGACCTCGATCCCCTTCTTCTCGAGCGCCTTGATGTGCGCCTGGCGTATCTCCGTCAGATCGGTGTCGCTCTGCAGCTGCTCCTCGGCCTTGAGCACATCGAGCTCGCTCTTCTCCCACGGTTTGTACCAGCGCCCTTTCTTCGGCCAGCGCACCAATCCGAGATCGTCGAGTACGCCGGCCAGCTGGTTCATCGCCAACGCGCGCGCCGCCTCGTCCTCGTTGGTCGGATCGACGCTGTAGAGGTTTGGGATCACCAGATACGACGCCTTGTTGTGATGCAGGAAATGGCGGCGCACCCACTCGAGGTTCTTGGCCGCGTCGTCCTCTGGCACGCGCTCGATGGCGGTCGCGATCGCCTGCCTTATCTGGCGGCGCATCGCATCGGGCATGCGGTGCCGGTCGGGTGGCGTCGCGGGCGGATTCAAAGCAGTCAGCGCGAATAACCCCAGATCGATGCCGACCGTCGCCAGCAACGCAATCAGATCGCGACCGGTGATGGGCTCGCCACCGGCCGTGCGCGTCGGACTGACGTTGCCACCCGATGTCACATAGCTGACGAGACTGCCGGCATAGGCCCCCATGTTGGCCCATAGATTTTTGATCGCGTTGGCGACACCAGCAGGCCCCTCCGTAAAGACGGCGGCCCGCATTTTGAGTTCCGCGGGTTGCGCAGCCTGATCGGCCGCCTGCGTTAGTCTCTGTGCGAGTGTGGGATCGTGGCATGCAAAGCTGGGCTTACCAGGGGCCGCCGAGACCGTCTGTGCCAGAGCGCGCATCTCCGCCGCCGTCGAAGCGCCAAGCTCGTTGGAACGCGCTGCAATTGATCGGGCGCGACTGCGGATCTGCGAGGAACGCGCTTCGAACTCGCGCTGGCGTGCTTCCACCGTTTCGCCGCTCAAGCTCGCTGCGGCCTGCTGCAGCAATTCGACATCGGCCTTCACCGGCTCCAGCCACGAGCGCTGGACACCGTCGCGCAGCGAAGAAACGCCATCGCGCACGCTGCGCCGCGCATTATAGAGCGGCCCGCGTCCGGCACCGGAGGCGACGCCGCAACTGCCGCCGCTCGTCTCCTCGCGCGCCATCTGGCTATCGGACCACACCACGACGTTGTCGAGCTGCGATTTGACCGCGTCGAGCCGCGCGGCAACCGCATTGGCGGCATCGCGTGCATCCTCCTGCAACGCCGCCATGCTGGTTCGCGTCGCCTCCTCGCCTGCAATGAGGCTCCACCAGAAGCCGTAGCCGAAGCCGATCGACCAGATGGCCAGGAACAGATAGAGCGGGAACATGATGAGGCGTTCGCGCACGGTGCGGCCGACGCCGAAGCTTTCGCGCAGGGCGAGCCACATCAGGAACGACAGCGCGATGACGACGGCCGCCACCAGAATTTCATTGGTGACGGACATGCCGCCGATGATCTCGCGACCATGCCCAGCAGCCGGCGATTGGGACACGCCGATGATGAAGTCCGCCATCCCATGCCATGTGCCATAGGTGGAGATGAGCAGCAGCATCAGCGAGGCAAAGCCGATCAGCGCATTGCGGCCGAACAGGTAATCGGCGATCCGCCCCCACACCGAGACGGTCGGCACATTCGCTTCGGCCATGACGCACCCTCCTCGACACGACGACACATCAGCCGATAGCTCAATTGGCGGAATTTGTCGCGGGAGAACGTGTGCCGCGATGCCGCCTGAGCCTTACTCCGCCGCTTCGAGTCCGAACTGAAGCTTGGCGAGCCGGCTATAAAGCCCGGACGCCTTGGAAAGCTCGGCGTGCGTGCCTTGCTCGACGATGCGGCCCTCGTCCATGACGACGATGCGATCGACCTTTTGCACGGTGGCGAGGCGATGCGCGATGACCAATGTTGTGCGGTTGGCCATGACGCGCTCCAGCGCCTTCTGCACCAACACCTCGTTTTCGGCATCGAGCGCGCTCGTCGCCTCGTCGAGCAGCAGGATCGGCGCATCCTTCAGAACGGCGCGGGCAATAGCTATGCGCTGGCGCTGGCCGCCCGACAGCGTGACCCCTCGTTCGCCAAGCCGCGTCTCATAGCCCTCGGGCAGGGCGCGGATGAACTGGTCGGCCTGGGCCGCCACCGCCGCCGCCTCGATGTCGGCGCGCGAGGCAGATTGCGTGCCGTAGGCGATATTGGCCGCGATGGTATCGGCGAACAGAGCCACATCCTGCGGCACCAGCGCAATGCGCGAACGCAGCTCTTCGAGATCGACCGTATCGACGCCGACACCGTCGACCTCGATGCGGCCCTTGACCGGATCGAAGAACCGCAACAGCAGCGCAAATACCGTCGACTTGCCGGCGCCAGACGGGCCGACCAGGGCCACGGTCTCGCCCGGCTTGACGCGCAGATCGAAATTGGCAATGGCGCTGACGTCGGCGCGCGATGGATAGCTGAAATCGACGCCGGCGAAGGCCAGCTCACCGCGCGCGGGCTTGGGCATCGGCACGGGGTTTTGTGGCGAGCGGATCTCGGGTACCTCGGCCAACAGCTCGTTCAAGCGCTCGGCAGCTCCCGCCGCCTGGCTCATCTCGCCCCACACCTCCGAGAGCTCGGCCATCGCGCCGGCCGCAAACAGCGCATAAAGCACGAACTGGCCGAGACGGCCGCCCGTCATTTCACCGGAAACGACCGACGAAGCGCCAAACCACAGCACGCCCGTAACACTCGCCACCACCAGGAAGATCGCAAGAGCCGTCAATCCCGCACGCGCCTTCAGCCGCCGCCTGGCGCTTTCGAATGCCTGCTCGACGGCGCCGCCAAACCTTTGCGAGACCACCTTCTCGTGCGTGAAGGCCTGCATGGTGCGCACGGCGACGAGATTTTCACTGGCATAGGCCGAGGCCTCGGCAAGGCTGTCCTGCGCCTGCCGCGACAGCCGCTTCACCACCCGGCCATAGGCAACGAGCGGCAATACGATTGCCGGAATGGCCAGCAGCACGAGCATAGACAATCGCGGGCTCGTCACGAACATCATGGCCAGCGCACCGATCAGCATGATGGCATTGCGCAGCACCTGTGACAGCGCGGTTCCCGCTGCGGCCTTGATCTGCGTGGTGTCGGCCGTCAACCGGCTCATCACTTCGCCCGAATGCGTCCGCTCGAAGAACGCCGGTCCGAGGCTCGCCAAATGCGCGAAGACGTCGGCCCGAAGATCGGCCACCACACGCTCGCCCAGCCAGTTGACGAAATAGAACCGCGCCGAGCTCGCCAGCGCCAGCACCGTCCCGATGACGATCAGCATCATGAAATACTGATTGATGAGATGGCCGTCGGTGCCGCTGAAGCCGTGATCGATCATGCGGCGCGCCGCCATCGGCACCACCAGCATCGCACCCGCCGATACCACCAGCGCAACGAGGGCGGCTGCCAGCATCGCTGGATGCTTCGTCACATACGGCTTCAAAGCCATGAGCGGACGTAGTGACCGGCGGCGGTTTTCGGCCTTGGTGCCGTTGTCATCTGACGAGCCGGCGGCGTCCGTCGGCTGGGACTTGTGGCGCTTGC
Organism: uncultured Hyphomicrobiaceae bacterium; assembly: GCA_964559355.1. Taxonomy (GTDB): domain Bacteria; phylum Pseudomonadota; class Alphaproteobacteria; order Rhizobiales; family Hyphomicrobiaceae; genus JAEUMD01. The sequence goes on along the minus strand of CAZLHQ010000030.1, from coordinate 14,739 downwards.
GCAAAATCTGGGCTCTCAATCATGGCGGCGGGGCGAATGGCTCCCTGCGCGCGGTTGACCGGTCGGTGGCTGGCGGGAAGATGCCTCACGAGCCCAGTTATCTCAAGGATTTCCGATCATCAGTGGCAATCGCGTTTCCGCTGCCCGGTTCGCCCGCTTGTCAGGGGCCCAGAAAGCGACTATAGAGGCGCCTTCTCGAATTCCCGACAGAAATTGGGCCTTTCGGAGCGGCGTTTCCGCCCTCTCGGCCTCTGTCTTGCGGCGCGGAGCCTGACCGATGAAAAAAGACGCTGATGTGCACCCGGATTACCACCAGATCAAGGTGGTGATGACCGACGGCACCGAGTTCATGACCTATTCGACCTATGGCAAAGAGGGGGACACCCTTCAGCTCGACATCGATCCTTCCTCGCACCCGGCATGGACGGGCGGCGATAGCAAGCTGATGGATCGCGCCGGCCGCGTCTCCAAATTCAAGAAGAAATTCGAAGGCTTGTTCTGAGAGGCGTGCCGTTCCGGCATCCCTTGCAAGTCTTCGGAAGCGATCAGCATTAGCGAACAATCAAAGGCCCGGATCGGCGATCCGGGCCTTTGTTGATTTATAGGGATTGATTTTCAGGGCATTGGCTCGCAGAGCACGTCGCCCGCGGCCAGCTCATTGCGCCGGGCTTAACCGGTCTTGCCGCCGAATGCGCGTGCCAACAGGTTCATCTGGTCGCCGACTGGGTTCGACATCAGCGGCACCACATTGTCTGCAGCCGGCTGCTCACTCAACGCGCGATCGAGCTGAACGATGCGATCGTGAAGCTTGAAGCTATCCTCGATCAACTGTCGCAAGCCCTCGGGCAGCTCAGAAAATCCCTTGATGTGCGAGGGGCGGCCGAGCGCCTGCAACTTGATGCGCTGGCGCTTGCGGCGTGCTTCTTCGACCGTGATCTCGCCTTCCTTCAGCGCCCGGCGCACCAGCAGCCACGACGCCAGATCGAGCAGGCGTGTCGTCAGTCGCATACTTTCGGTTGCATAGAGCACACTGGCCGGAGGCTTCAGTGTCTTGGCCTCGCGCCGGCCCTGGCCATCGAGATAGGCGGCGGTCTGCTCAACCAGCAGCATGCCTTCCTTGAAGACCTGATCGAACTGCGCCGATGCCTGAAAACGCTCTCCGAAGGAGATCGTGACGCCATCACCGGCAGTGACTTCGAAAACGCGCGACTCGTTGTTCATGTTACGCCGTGACACAGACTGAAACCCACTGCTTACCCTGTTACACCGAACCAACCTAGCTGGCCATAGTTAACAAGAAGATCAAATCGGGTCGTTTCGTGACGTGTGGCCCGCTTGCAGGGGATAACTGCAAGAACGACGCCGAAGCCTCGTGGCGCCCCAAAAAAAGAGCCGCCGGTTACCGGCGGCTCGAAAGTCAACAGGGAGGCGTCAAACGAAATCCAGCAGTACTGGATGACTGGAGCCTACCCGGCTTATGGTTAGAGAAGAGTTAAGTGCTGACCAGAAAACTTGCAGCCGATCTGTCGGCATCCTCTCACGACTTGAACAGCGCGCTCGCCGCTGCCTCGTGCGTGCGCTTCTTGGCAAGCTCCTCCTCGACGCGCGCGATTTCTTTTTTCAGCGCGACGATCCGCTGCTCGAGTTCGGCGATTCCCAAGCCCGAGAGATCCTGTCCGATTGCCACCGCGGCCGCAGGCGGCTTCGGCCTCACGTCATCCCAATCCATGTCCACCTCGCTGCCAAGCCGCGCCCCCGCAGTGCCGCGGCATACTTGTCATATCGATCCAATACAGGCACATGATCGCCTCAAGTCGAAAAAACACACCAAAGGACTTGCCATGACGACGCTGCCCGACACCATGACCGCCATCGCAATCGACGGCAAGGGTGGCCCCGAGGTGCTGGTGGCGCGGCAGATGCCTGTACCCCTCCCGGGCCCCGGCCAGCTGCTGATCAAGGTGCATGCGGCGGGCATCAACCGACCCGACGTGTTGCAGCGGCAGGGCCTTTATCCCGCACCCAAGGGGCATTCGGAGATTCCGGGCCTGGAAGTGGCGGGCGAAATTGCAGCAGCAGGCGCTGGCACCAATCGATTCAAACCGGGCGACAAGGTGATGGCGCTCGTCAATGGCGGCGGCTATGCGCAATACTGCATTGCCGATGAGCCTGCGACGCTGCCATTACCCGAGGGGCTGTCGATGATCGAAGCCGCGGCAGTCCCGGAAACATTCTTTACCGTATGGCACAACGTGTTCGAGCGCGCGCGGCTGCAACCGGGAGAATGGTTCATGGTGCACGGCGGCACGTCGGGCATCGGCGTCACCGCCATCCAGCTTGCCAAGGCCTTCGGCGCCAAGGTGATCGCCACCGCCGGCTCGGCCGACAAGTGCGCGGCCTGCACGCGGCTGGGCGCGGACCGCGCCGTCGACTACCGCAGCGAAGATTTCGTCGAGGTCGTCAAGGAGGTCACGGGCAAACGCGGCGTCGATGTGATCCTCGACATGGTCGGCGGCGATTACGTCGACCGCAACATCCGTTCGCTCGCAGACGACGGACGGCTCGTCTACATCGCCTTCCTCAGGGGCGCCAAGGTCGAGGTCGACCTGATGCGGGTGATGCTGAAGCGGCTGACCATCACCGGCTCGACGCTGCGCATACGACCAACAGAGGTGAAGGGCCGCATCGCCCAGGGGCTTGAAGAAAAAGTCCTGCCGTTGCTCGCCGGCAAGCAGCTTCAGGTGGTGATGGATTCGACCTTCCCACTCGCCGAAGCCGCCAAGGCGCATGCGCGACTTGATGCAGGCGCCCACGTCGGCAAGATCGTTTTGCAGGTCATTTGACCGGATGAACCCGATACGGTCTCAATGGGCTATTCTGGTGTATACTGACTCAGGCGGCTGTGGGGCTGGATGCGCCGGTGCTGATCCTGGTCGACCCGACACCTGGTAACTTGCCTTCCGCTGGTCATGCTTCGCAATTAGAGTAGTGTTCGATCGCGTGTGCGCGAATTGAGTGCGGGGCGCCGCTGAAGTCATCGTAATTGCGTAGAAAGAGGATCACTCGTGGCAAACCCCTCTGGAACCCTTCTCGTGTCCGCCTCCTTGTCGATCACCGGCGATATTCGCAACTGCCGGCGGCTCGAAATTTACGGCTCGGTCGAAGGCGACGTCATTGCAGATCAGCTCATCGTTCATGAGGGCGGGCGGTTCTCGGGCCGGGCGCGACTGGGAGAGGCCGAGGTCAAAGGAACCGCCGAGGGCGATCTCGTCGTCCGCAACCTGATTGCGATACGCCCGGGCGGCAGCGTCATTGGCGATGTGCAGTATGGGCGCATGGTGCTCGACCCTGGCGGTAACCTCTCGGCCATGGTGCGCAACGTGCCGCCGCATCTGGTCGGTGATTTTTCCATCTCGGTCGGCCGTGGCCGCGTCGTTGCCGTCACCGCCCAGGATATTGCCGCGGTCGATCCCGACAACACGCCCGCTGAGCTGACCTACACCGTCTCCAATGTCCGCGGTGGTCATCTGGCCTTTGCCGGTGCACCAACGAGTGCGATCACGACCTTCAAGCAGGCCGACATCGATCAAGGCCGGATCACCTTCGTGCACGACGGAAGTCTTGGACGCGCGGCGCGTTTCGATGTCGTTGTGGCCGATTTGGAAGGAGCGACCTCCGGCAAGCCGCGCACGGTCGATATCGTCGTCACCGACGCCGCCGCCGCGTAAGCTCAGCGACACGCGAAGTCAGCGGGCCTTGCTCACCACACCAGCCCCGTCATCGCAGCAATGGGACGGGCTGGCGCGGTTCGAAACAGCGCTTCGAGACGCGTTACGTCGAGCCCGCCCTCGACGTGCACTCCGCTGCCCACGAACACGGAGCGGATGCCTGCCACACCGGCTCCGGCAATGTCGGTCATGATGCCATCGCCGATCGCCAGCACGCGCTCGCGCCGCACCTTTGCCTTGCGCAACTGCTGAAGCCGCTCGAACGCCAACGTATAGATCGGCAGATAGGGCTTGCCCGCATAGCTCACTGCGCCACCGAGCTCGGCATAGACCGCCGCCACCCCGCCCGCGCACCAGATGATCCTGCCGCCACGCTCGATCTTGAGATCGGGATTGGCGCACACCATCGGCAAGCCGCGCGCCTGCATGCCAGACAGCATCGCCCGATAGTCATCCGGCGTCTCGTTGTCGTCGTCGAACAGTCCCGTACACACGATCGCCTCGGCATTGTCCGCCGCCGCCAGTGTGACGCCCAGCCCTTCGAACAAGGGCAGATCGCGTTCGGGCCCCAGATGAAAGACCGGCTTGCCAGCAAGCTCGCCGATCATCGCGCGGGCGGCGTCTCCCGAGGTCAGGATCACGTCGTAAGCGCTCTCAGGCACTCCGATGCGGTCGAGCTGCGCTGCAACACTTTGCGCCGGCCGCGGTGCGTTCGACAACAGCATGACCGTACCGCCGATCTTACGGAACGTCTGGCAGGCGCGTGCTGCATCCTCATAGGGACGCACGCCATTGTGCATCACGCCCCAGATATCGACGAGCCAGGCGTCGGTCGCGGTCGACAGGGGGGCAATCGAGTCGACGAGCGGAATAGGCAAGCTGTTTGTCATCACGATGTGGTGCCGCGACGGACGGGAAAAATCAAGCCGCCGCCGAACGCGCCCCAGAAACCGCCGCAGCTTTCATGAGCCGCGGCCCGCCAAACAGCGCGCCTTGGCCGAGCAGAGCGCCAAAGCCGAACACGCGCGCCCGTTTGGCGTCATCGTCGATCGACTCGACCACCAGCGCCAACCCCTCGCCCGCCAGATATTTGCAGAGGTCGGCGGCTGACACCACCGCACCGGGCGCGGGAAGCCCTTGGAGGAAGACGGCGGCATCGAGCTTGGCGAACTTGAAGCCGGCGCTCGAGAGCTGGGCGAAATCCATGTCGAGATCGGTGAGTGCGCGCACGGCAAAGCCAAAGCCCAGCTCGCGCATTTCGCTCAGCATCGCCCAATGCGGCGCACGGAAGCGGCGCACGTCCGCCTGCGAGAAGGTCAATATCAATTGCCCCGCGAGCCCCATGTTGGCGTCATAGGTATCCGCGAACGTCGTCAGAAAGTCGTCGGAGGTGAGCGACTGGCCGCTGAAGGTCGAGAACACCGAACCCGCCTTGTTGCGCTCCTCGAGGCGGCGGGCGACATGCGAAGTCCGCGACAAGCGCAGGGAATCGAGCAGCGGCAGGGCGCCACTGGGATACTCTGCTTCACCATCGTCATCCATCGCTATGGCGGACCCGCCGGCATCACGCAGCGACAGGCTCACCTCGTAGTGCTGCGGCTGCTGCTTGCCCAGATCCAGGATCGGTTCCAGAAACACGTCGACGCGGCCGGCCTCGATGGCATCGGCGATCTGGTTCAGCATGGCATCGGCCAAGGCTGCGCGCCTCTCGTCGACCATGTTGGCGTCGTCATCCGCTTCTGCCCAAGACATATCCACACCGTCGCGGCGGGCGCCATCAGCCTCATCGGCGACAGGCGCTTCGATAGCATCCGGCAACTCGTGGCGAGGCGTTGCAGCGCGCGTACCCAGGAAGGCCATCTCCTGACGGCGCTCAGCCTCGAATGCCGCAATTTCATGTGCGGTATCGACATCGAATGCCGCGCGATCCTTCACGCCATCGCGGCTGGGCGCATGCGACAATGCGTTGGAGGCCATCGGCAAGGGCGGAGGCATGCTGGTCATGCTGGCGATCGGCTCGGCGCGCCGCATCAACGCATCGACGTCGAAGTCTGCCTCGTCTCGTGCCGGCGGCATTGCAGCCGCCACCTCCGTGCGCTCGGAGGCCGGCGCTTTCATCGTCTGAGCCGTGCGACGCAATGCACCGACCGACTGATCGAGCCGGTCTTCGTCGATCACGCGCCGTGGCGGCATTGCGGGTGCAGGAACAGAGGTGAGCTTTCCGGCATCGGCCGCGTTCACCTCATCGGCCAGCTTCTTGATCAGGCCCTGGATCATTTCGACATCGGACTCGCGCGGCGAGAAGCCTGCCGGCTGCATCTCGTCACCGGGACGATAAGCCCACGCTTGATCGCGCGCATCGCCATCTCTTGGCAGGGCTTGCTCGGCAGATGCCGACATCGGCGGTGCTACTGCCGCATCGACAACAGGCGCGCTCCCACTGCCGCGTCTTTCGGCGCCGGCCAGGCTCTCGTTCGACTTGCCTTCTGCATGAGGGGTCGCTCGTGGCGCAGCGACCGGCGGCATCGCTGGCACTGGGTTGCGCGGCACGCGGTTGATGGAGCCAACGGCGGGAGCTGCGGCGTTGGCGTTTGATTCTGCGTCAATGTCGCGCTGGCCCGGCCTCGCTGCGGATGGCATGGCTGCTCGCGCAGCATTTGCCTGCAGTGGCGCCTGCTGCGGTGCGCGCACCACGCTGGGTGGCGGCGGCTGCGGCACGCCGAGATACATTGCAGGAGCCGCGGCAGGGCGGCCAGAACGCGCGGCCTCGTCGCGTGCCGCTGCCTCGTTGGCAATCGCGCCTTTTGCTGCCGCTTCATTGAGCGCAGCCGATTTGGGTGCAGCAGGCTTCTGAGCGGCATTCCGGTGGGTGGCATCTTGGGGAGGTGCTGCGGGTGGTGCTGTGGGCGCTGCTGTCGAACCCGGGCGCGCATGCCCAGGCTTTGCGGTCGTCGTTCCAGCAGTGGGCCCACCAGCCGGGCCGCCAGCAGCGTTCACACCCGGAGCGGCAGGACGCATGGCGGCATTATCGGCTGCAACGACAGTGGATGCACCACCGAGCCGAGCCACCTCGCCCTTCAAATTTTCGATCTCGGACTTCAACTGGTCGAGCTGATCGTGGCGGCGCGCCAGCGTGTGCAGGCTCAGCAACCCCATATAAAATGCGACTGAGACCGTGGCCGCCAAGGTGACGCTGAGCCCGGCCTGCAGCACCAGTCCAACGCCCAATGCGAGCGTGACGAGGGCCATGGCCATCATGACGAAGCCGTCGGCTGCGCGGCCTCTAGCCTTGGGCTTGGACGGATTTTTTGTTTCGCGCGCCATAAGTAACGACACCCCGAATTCTGGGTTCCACATGATATCGACGAGTCATCCGGCCGCTGCCGCGCCGCGCAGATCTACCCCAACGTTTCGATCTCCAGGGCGATTCGCCTGATCACAACTGTTCGGGAGCGCGGGGGGGAAGGGCAACGTGACGCCGAGTGGTATCACCAGCTTTCGCGCGCACTGCCATGTGAAGTCGCCGAGTTGTGGCTCAAACGCATCGCTCATGGCCGGGACACGCCCTGGCCGCGGCAGATGCGGTGACTTATGCCGTTTCATCAATCAACCGCGCGAGTTTATCGCGGATTATTCCGATGTCGGCCTCGCTGGCGATCAGCGGCGGCGCCACGATCAGCGTGTCGAGGCCGACACGTATATAGAGATCGTGATCGTGATAGGCGCGTTCCATGATCTGGTAGCCGCGAATGCCCGCTCCTGCCTTGTCGGCTGCGAGATCGATGCCGCACATCATGCCGATGGGGCGAATGTCGAGCACACCGCGGGCCGACCTCAGCTCGAGCATGGCGTCGGCAAAGGCGCGCTCCGTGTAGGCTGCGCGCTCGAACAGCCCTTCGTCCGCATAGACGGATAGCGCCGCTAGTGCGGCCGCAGTCGCCAGCGGGTGCCCTGAATACGTGTAGCCGTGAAACAGCTCGGGCAAATGCTCCGGGCCATCCATATGCGCTTCATAGATCGCGCTGCGCACCATCACACCCGACATTGGCACCGCGCCGTTGGTGACGCCCTTGGCGAATGCCAGCATGTCGGGAACGATGCCAAAGCGATCGCTCGCAAAGGCGTGGCCAAGCCGCCCGAAGGCCGTGATCACCTCGTCGAAAATCAGAAGAATGCCGTGCTTTCTCGCGATCTGGCTGAGACGCTCCAGATAGCCCTTGGGCGGGGCGATGCAGCCCGTCGAACCAGCAACCGGCTCGACGATGACGGCGGCAATATTGGAAGGATCGTGCAGAGCCACGATACGCTCCAGCTCGTCGGCAAGCTCCGCCCCCCAGGCCGGCTCGCCCGATGAAAACGCCTGGCGCTCTCTGTTGTAGGTCGTCGCCAGATGATCGACGCCGCCCAGCATCGAACCGTAGGCCTTGCGGTTGGCCGGCATGCCGCCGACTGAAATACCGCCGAAACCGACACCGTGATAGCCGCGCTCGCGGCCGATGAAGCGGGTGCGCTGCCCCTCGCCGCGGCGGCGATGGTAGGACAGCGCCAGCTTCATCGCCGTATCGACGGCCTCACTGCCGGATGAGGCATAGAAAACGTGATCGAGATCGCCCGGCGCCATCAAGGTCAAGCGATTGGCCAGCTCGAAGGCAGCGGGATGCGAGAACTGGAACGCCGGCGCATAGTCGAGCTCTCCCGCAGCGGCTCTGATCGCTTCCGTGATTCGCGGGTGGCAATGGCCGGCATTGACGCAGTAAAGGCCCGACGTCGCATCCAGCACGCGGCGGCCCTCCGGCGTCAGGTAGTACATGCCCGCAGCGCCGGTGAACAGGCGCGGCCGCGACTTGAACGCGCGGTTGGCGGTGAATGGCATCCAATACGACTGGAGTGCGTTTGGCGGCGTGTTGCCAGTAGCAGTCATGACGGCCTCACCTCTCGAAGGGCGCACGGGCAGCGTTATGCACACTTTGATGCGTTGTGGATAATCGCATCTTTCAGTGGATCATAGGCGATATTTCGGTGCCGCCGCGCTTTGGCCGCAACACCGCCAAGGGGCAACCGCGATCTGCGCGCTTGTTTAGTTCTCGTTAGGCGAATCGGCGTGGTATGGTCGGGCCCGGGCCGCCTTTCTCTAGTCCTGGCGTACATGCAAAGGAGAGAGCCCAAATGTACATGAGTGTCGTCACCCATTCGCCCGGCGTTCCGGTCTATGCAGAGCTGGCGGGTGCTCGGGTTCTCGTTACCGGCGTTTCGCCGACCGCAGGCGTCGATCTGGTGCGCGCCTTTGCCGATCATAAGTGCCGTCTCGTGTTGCAGACGGGCGCTGCCGGTCCTGAAATCGATGCGCTCACCGCGTTGATTGTGCAGTCGGCGGTGGAGACGCAGCACTTCGACAACGATCTATCGCGCGGCGATGATGCCGTGCGCTTCGCACAGGGCCCCGCACAGTGCTTCGGCGGGCTCGATATCTGCATCAACCTGATCGAGATCGACACTGACGAGCTTGCCGGTCGCACCACACTCGAGGAGATCGAGGACCTCGTGTCCGCCAAGCTGCTGGCGCCGACGCTGATGTCGCGCGTCATCGCCAACCGCATGCGTCTGACGCTGACCGAAGGCCTCATTCTCAACGTAGTGCTGATGCCGCAGCCGCAGTCCAAGGCAGATAGTGCACTGGCCGGCATCATGCGTAGCGCGCTCGCCACCTTGACACGTCGTGAAGCCGCCGATTGGGCTGGCCAGTCGATCCGTATCAACGCAGTCGGCCCAAAGGGCTTCGTGCACGATGCCGAAGGCGGCGCCTGTCTGTCGACGGGGCCGGATCTCGCTGCACTGGCGCTTTATCTGGCCAGCCGCAAGGGTCGCCAGCTCTCGGGTCACGTCTTCGACGCGGAAGGCGTCGCTGAGCGCGGCTGCTGAGTTTTCCCTGGAGCCTGATCGCCTGTTTCAAAGACTTGCAAAAGGCGACCGTCGTTCGATGCGATTTCGCTCGCGTTGAAATGCGAGCGCGTCGCCGGATTGCTGCGCCGCATGATCGGGTCCGCACGTAAACTTTACTACCACTCGCAGCCTCGATGATTTACGCCTGACTGAAGGTTTAGCTCAACAGTCAGGATTGGTCAGATGCTGAAACTCACCATGTCTGCGGCCGTTATGTTGGCGATTGCATGTTCGGCAGTTCCAGCCACCGCTGCCGAGCCCGATCCTGAGAAGATCATCGACACGCTCAATACCATTTTCGGCAAGCACAAGGTTCGCTCGAGCCACGCCAAGGGGCAGTGCGTCTCGGGCACCTTCAAGCCATCGGCGGAAGCGGCCGGTTTGACCAAGTCTGCGAGCCTCGCCAAGGAAGGCCCGATGCTCGGCCGCTTCTCGATCGGCGGCGGCAACCCCAAGGCGCCCGATGCCGTCAAGGCTGCGCCGCGCGGCTTTGCCTTCCGTCTCGACGACGGTGGCAAGGCCTCCTCGGACTTCGCGTTCCTCAACACGCCCATGCAGTTCGCCAAGTCGCCCGCCCAGTTCCTTGGCTTCCTGGAAGCGCGTCTGCCCGGCGCCGATGGCAAACCCGATCCGGCCAAGATCAAGGCCTTCGCCGAAGCCAATCCAGAGACGACCGCACAAGGCAAGTGGCTCGCTTCCAAGCCGGTGCCGGCGAGCTATGCCGGCGTCAACTACTGGGGCGTGCATGCCTTCACGTTCACCAACGCCAAGGGCGAGAGCAAAATCGCCAAGCTGAAACTGGTGCCCGTCGCCGGCGAAGCCGGTCTCAGCGACGAAGAAGCGAAGGCCAAGCCGGCCGACTTCCTTTCGGCGGAATTGACCGAGAGGGTTGCCAAGGGTCCGGCATCGTTCAATCTCGTCGCCATCCTGGGTGAAGCCGGCGATCCCACCAACGACGCCACTGCCGTGTGGCCGGAGGAGAGCCGCAAGACCGTCACGCTCGGCACGCTGTCGGTGACGAAGCTCGAGGACGCCGCCAAGTGCGACGCCGGCATGTTCGATCCGACCCAGCTTGCCGACGGCATTGCCGGACCCAAAGACGATCCGCTGTTTGCGATCCGTTCGCCGGCCTACGCCATTTCGCTGTCACGCCGCGCCAACTGACGCCAATGCGTGACGAGGGCGCAGCGCCATAGCACCGTGGCGCCGCGCCGCTTCACGCTCCCGCGGGCATCGGCGGATAGTCGGTGTAGCCCTTCTCGCCCGGCGTGTAGAATGTCGACTGGTCGGCCTCGGCCAGCGGCGCACCGGCGCGCATACGCTCAACAAGATCGGGATTGGAAATGAAGGCGCGTCCGAATGCGACAGCGTCGGCATCTCCTTTGGCGACAAGTGCCGCGGCGCTGTCGCGATCGTAGCCGCCGCACACCACCATCTTGCCGCGATAGTGTGCGCGCACCAGCGCAACGACATCCTCGTCGATTGCATTGGCGAACGGACGCATCACATGCAGATACGCAAGATGCCGCCTCTCCAGTTCCCCGAGATAATGCGCATAGAGTTCGTCCATGTCGTCTTCGGCGATGTCGTTGAACGTATGACCGGGACTGATACGCAACCCGGTGCGCTCAGCCCCGACTTCGGCGACCACGGCATCCAGCACTTCCAGCGGCATACGCACACGGTTGGCGATCGAGCCGCCATAGCGATCGGTGCGACGGTTAACGTTGCTCGACAGGAACTGGTGCAGCAGGTAGCCGTTGGCTGAGTGCAATTCCACGCCATCAAAGCCCGTGTCGATGGCATTGCGGGCGGCGGCGGCAAACTCCAGAGCGATGCGCGCGATCTCGTCCGTCTCGAGCGCACGCGGCATGTCGTGGTCCTGCATGCCGCGCTGGTCGGTCCAGATCTGGCCCGGCGCCCTGATCGCACTTGGCGCCACCACATCCGCCTCGCGCCCTCGATTGAGGTGGTTGGCGATGCGCCCGACATGCCAAAGCTGCACGACGAAGCGCGCGCCACGCGCATGCACGGCGTCGACAACACTCTTCCATACCGCGAGCTGGCGCGCATCGTGAATGCCGGCGGTACGTGGATAGCCCATACCCTCGAACGAGACTTGCGAGGCCTCGGTGATGACAAGCCCGGCACTGGCACGCTGCGCATAATACTCCGCGGCGAATTGAGCAGGCACGCCCATGTCGCTTGCCCGCGAGCGCGTCAGCGGCGCCATGACGATACGGTTGCGCAAGGAAATAGCGCCGAGCGAGACGGGCTCGAACAAGTTGTCTGAAGCCTGGCGTTGCATGGATGTTTCCCCTCGAACCGATAGCCGATCGCCACAAAGGTTGGTCTCACACCACCAAGTGTCAACCGGTGTTCTGCATGTGGTGCGCAAGACGGCGGACTGGCTCGCGCAGGGCCTCGCGCAGCCCGGCATCCGCAACGGTCTCCTCCATCGCGCTTTCAAAACACAAGAGCCACGCCTTGACTTCGGGTGCGCCGATGCGTGCCACGAAATGCCGCCGTCGCAGCATCGGCGGCCCACGCTTCTCCACGAACAATGGCGGACCGCCAAGCCAGCCGCTCATGAACTCGAAGAACTTCTGCTCGCTGCCGGAGAGATCGGGTGGGTGAACGGCACGCGCGGCCGCGGCTTCCGGCAGTGTCGCCATCAGCTCGTACATGCGCCGCGTCAGCCGCCTCAACGCTGCCTCGCCGCCGAGCAGGTCGTAGAGGGAGGTTGTCGCGCTACTCGCCGCGTCAGTCGTGTCCGTCACCGCCATGTCCTCGTTTGCTTGCCGCCACCACGGCCTTCGTTTCGACGCTGCTGCTGGGCTTGGTGCATGACATGGTGGGGAACAGCCGGCAACCCGATGCGACACATCAGCCGGCATAGTTGATACATGAGGGCACGCAAAAGCCCGGCATCGCCGACGCCGGGCTTGTAGCATTTCACCTGCGGCATGCCGCAAGACCGTTGCCGCACCTCACCCCTTGCCGTTGCCGTTTGTGCGCCGCTTCTCAGGATGCATGGTCTTGCCGAGGATGTGTTCGTCGCGCCCGATCACATGCGCGGACGAGCCAACGATCAGCGGATCGGGACCTTTGACGACTTGCCGGTTCTTGTTGGGATAGTCGAGTGTCGAGAGAAAATGCTGCATGCAGTTGAGACGCGCGCGCTTCTTGTCGTTGGATTTGACGATCGTCCAGGGCGCATCAGCGGTGTCGGTGTAAAAGAACATCGCTTCCTTGGCTTCGGTGTAGGCGTCCCATTTGTCGAGCGAGGCCTTATCAATCGGCGACAGCTTCCATTGCTTCAAGGGATCATGTTCACGTGAGGCAAATCGGCGCGCCTGCTCATCTCGTGTCACCGAGAACCAGTACTTGTAGAGGCGAATACCAGAGCGCACCAGCATGCGCTCGATGTCTGGGCACTCGCGCATGAACTCCAAATAGTCGTTGGCGCTGCAGAAATTCATGACGCGCTCGACACCGGCGCGATTGTACCAGGAGCGGTCGAAGAACACGATCTCGCCGCCTGACGGCAAATGGCCGATGTAGCGCTGGAAATACCATTGTGTCTTCTCGCGGTCGGTCGGTTTTTCCAGCGCCACCACACGCGCGCCGCGGGGGTTCAAATGCTCGGTGAAGCGCTTGATGGTGCCGCCCTTGCCAGCGGCGTCGCGCCCCTCGAAGATCATGATAATGCGTTCGCCCGACTCCTTGACCCAGGCCTGCACTTTCAGCAATTCGGTCTGCAGCTGGCTCAGCACCTCCTCGTATTCACCGGTGCGCATGCGCGTCTGATAGGGGTATTCACCCGTCTCGAAGGCATGCCGGATGGCGTCGGGACTGTGACGCATTTCCGCTAGGCGCGTACGGCTGCTGCCCGAATCCGGCGCTACAGGAATCAATGCTCCAGCTGCGGTTGAAGGTGCGGGAGTTGGCTTAGCCTCTGGAGCGGCGTCGGCGGCAACTGCCGGCTTTGCGACATTTGCAGCGGTCTGCTTTTCATTACGCGACATGCCCGGCGTTCCTTCCTGGAGGGAGCCCTTCGAAGGGTCTTTCTTGCTAAGGATCAATGGATGGCTGCCGCCACGCCGACGACGCCGCGGACGACTGTTCTATGACAGAAATGTGACAGAGTATCGCAAGATCTAGATTTGATCTGGATCAACGTGCAGCGGACAAGCTGCCGGCGCTATTAACGTGTTCTGACGATAGCGCCGCAGACAACCGGGGATAGCACGGCACCAGCTTATCGAAGAAGCGCATGGTCAGCGCTCGCGAGCAAGCCATCGCCCTTATTTTTCCATTCCATATCAACACTATACGACGTCGACCGCGCGAGATCTGGCGAACTGGCCTTGACAGGATTCCGGCCCGCGCTTATCTCTCCGGCCACCGGCTGGCACTCGCTCATATCAAGTGCTAGCAGGCTTCCAATTCCCTCCACAAACCGATGGCCCGGGTCAGCCCGCGCCCATAACGGAGCAGTCTACTCATGAAGTTCCGCCCCCTCCACGATCGCGTCGTCGTCAAGCGCGCCGATGCCGAGACGAAGACAGCTGGTGGCATCATTATCCCCGACACGGCCGGCGAGAAGCCGCAGCAGGGCGAGATCATCGCCGTCGGTCCGGGCGCACGCGACGAAAGCGGCAAGATCGTCGCCCTCGACGTCAAAAAGGGCGACCGCGTTCTGTTCGGCAAGTGGTCTGGCACCGAAGTCAAGATCGACGGCCAGGATCTCCTCATCATGAAGGAGAGCGACATCATGGGCGTGCTCGAGAAGTGAGCCGCTGCGCGGTGTGAGTGGTGAGTGGTCCGTCGTGAGTGGTGCGATCCACCCGCTGGCCTGATCCCCTCCCCTCAAGACCTCTCCTCCTCCAATACGCACCATACGCACCACTGGCCAATTACCACTCACCACTGGCCACTCACCATTCACCAGATTCACGGAGTGAATTCCAAATGGCTGCAAAGATCGTTCAATTCGGCCCCGACGCCCGCGAAAAGATGCTGCGCGGCGTCGACATCCTCGCCAACGCGGTGAAGGTCACGCTCGGCC
>CAZLHQ010000029.1:0-27351 GCA_964559355.1 uncultured Hyphomicrobiaceae bacterium | reverse complement strand
CTGAGCCTCCAGTCCTGCACGCACTCAACTGTCTCAAAGCATTCGACGACGGACAGGGGGCCGAGCCGTACCCGCTTGGGGAATTGGCCGGCCTTCTCGAGGCGGTCGATGTGGGCGTAGCTGTAGAGGACGAGATCCCGGACTTGTTTCTTCGAGAGCAGGCGCAGCTTCGTAGTCATCGCGAACACTCCAGTTGAGGAGCATCGCGATGCCCCAGGGGTTAGCCTAGGTGGCGTTGAGTGTGCGCGCCGGAACAGTCGAGCCGCAACGGGCGTCGCCGGTCGTGGTGAATTGGGGGAACGTCAGAAACGAGAAAGGCCCGGAATTGATCCGGGCCTCGGGTTTATTACCGCTCCACTCAGCCGGCGCGGGTCGACGTGCGCGGTTTCTTGACGGCGGCCTGCTTGGCGTCCTCATCCTCTTTGTGCGCTTGCGGGTCATACGCGCGCAGCACGATCTTGCACTCGCCCGCCGTTGTCGGGATCGGCAGCGACTGCAGCATCACGTTGAAGCCCTGGCCGTCATCATGGGGGAACGCCACCCCGATGTTGAGCCAGTAGTCGTCCTGTTTGGCGCGCGGAACGATCGAGTAGACGCGGTACATCTTTGGCGTCTCAGCCATCGGCACTCTCCTTGTCGTGTGTTGCAACAACCTGCCGCGGACACATTGAGCGTTCGCGGGCAGGCGAGAACTCGCGAGGCATCGCGAGCTGGAAGTCTGACAACGACAAAGGGGAGCGAGCTACCGTTCACACTACGTATTGCAGGCAACCGGTCAAGGAGCGGCGGTGGACAATCGTTGGCGGCACCAGGAGGCTCGTTGTCGCCAAAGCTCGAACCTGCTGCCTGTGATTGCGCACAGCAGCGAACCCCGGCTCTCCCCTATCCAAAATTTTAGGCGGGGGTCGGGCTTTCAAATTGAAAAGACCGATACGGAGTCTAATACCAACGCAAGCAGTACACGCTGCCTAAGCTCCCCAGCGGGGCAAGTGGTCCGCCCAACACACCTCGCACTGCGACAGCGGCAATGCAGTATGCTGGATAGTCTTGTGGCGGTCGCCCGACGCGGCTAACCTCAGTTTGGGTCCAACAAGGAGGGTTCAGCGAGCTGCATCGCCCATGGCACAGACAGTCCGATCGCTACGGGTCATCTCGTGGCGGGAACTTTCCGAGATAGTCCCATTCACGCGCCAGCACGTTCTCCGGTTAGAGAAGGCTGGCAAGTTCCCGAGGAGGCTGCAAATCGGCGCTCACCGCGTCGGCTGGCTCGAGACCGAGATCCAGGCCTGGGTCGGCGATCGCGCTACGCTTCGCCGTCTCCCGGTCTCGGTAGATTACGCAACCCCGCCCCCCCCCGGTGGCGCCAGCGCCGGGATTTGGTGCTTGTTGAAGGGTCAATAGCCTCGAGGCCATTGCGAAATTACCGACACTCGAGTTCTTTAAAATTCGACGATTTCAATACTACTAAACGGCTAACCCTTAGTGCCGGTGCTAGAAATGTCCGCTTCAGTCCCGCTAACGGCAGAAGAGAAAGCAGTGTGGGAGGCGCTCAGTAGTGGCGGCGTCACTGACAAAGACACATTTGATGCTAGGTTAATTAGTATCCCGCGCGAAAGCTCGACGAAGCTGTCCGGAGCGTTGCTTGCAAAGCTACTAAGGGCTTTGGCTGAAAACCACCGACGCGTACCGATAGTTCTGAAAGGCATTGATATTGTTGGACACGTCGACCTAGATGATATTCGCACGACTTTCACTTTAGAACTTTACTGTTGCGTCCTTATTGCTTCAAACGGCGCCGAAGCCCAGCGATCCCCCGATTGGGACGATAAAGCTTTTACGGCAAAGCGCTCTCTGCTGCATGGCCTGATATTTAAAGGTTGCGAAATAAATGGCAGCTTAGTGCTGGACAGCGCCACGATAGCAACCGACTGCTTTATTTCCCAGTCTAAAGTAAAAGGTGATGTCCGCTTCCCCGCAGCGCGGATATTGCGACTTGATCTGCGCGGATCGACATTCGGGAGTAGTCACGCTCCAAAGAGCATTGTGCTCGATCACGCTAGAGTTATCGGCTCCGCAAATATAAGTGGTTGCGCAGTTTCCGACCCATCGGCCGACGGGCGCTCGACTATTTATGGCCACTTATCAATCCGCAGTGCGAAATTTCTCGGAGGATTTAACGCAGATGCGATCACTGTTAAGCCTCCAGCAGGGCCAGCGTCGAAACCCTGCATCCAAGGCGCAGGCCTCATCGTCGCTGGCAATTTTTCCCTTAGAAGAGCCAATATCGCAGGTGCGTGCAAGTTGCAGAGCAGCAGAATATACGGCGATTTTGTGGCCGAGGGCTGCAACGCGGAGTTGCTAACGCTTGCAGGTTCGCTCATTACCGGAGATGTCCTTCTGGGCACTCCCAAGAAACACGAACCCAGTAGTGGAAATGATCGATTCACGAGCTTTTCGAGGCTGAACTTGGCGGGCTGCAAGATTCGCGGAAGGCTCGCAGCAATTGGTATTCGCATTGATGCGGCCGCGGAGTTGAAAAACCCGCCCGTCGATTTTAAGAAGCGTGTTTGGACAAACAGTGATTACCAGTTGCCTGACATAAAGAATTGGTTTCGAGGGTCAAACGCATTATTTCAGCGCAGCACACTTAATCGAGTTTCGAAACGCAAGGGAAAAGTGAGTCGCACTCTCGTCGCGATCAATGCAGAGAACGCAAGGATCGATCGAGGCTGCAATCTCAAAGGTAGTTATATTGTCGGAGAGATTCGCTTCCGCAATACGCTGATCAACGGCTTATTCAGCGCTAGAGAGCTAGTGGCTCTTTCGGCCAGTTTGCATACCGTCAGTTTCGAAGATGGTGTAGAATTAAAGTACATTGAGGTGGGCGGCGGGAAGTCAATCAATGCGGAGGATGCTAAGTTCAAAGGTGACTTAATCTGCGTCAAGGGCCTCATAGGAGGATTGGTGGATTTCTGCAGATCTCGCGTTGGCGGGAAAGTATCTTTTCAATCGACGTGGATCGTAAGCGCTATCGATTCGAGCTTTCTCGCGATAAGAGCCCAGTTCGGAAGTTGGGAACTCGACAAGGTGCGAGCGTACGGCCATGTTACAGCCGCACATGCAGAGATTGTTGGAGAGGTCAGTGGCTGCGGGGCCTGTATTTTCGGCGGGGTTTATTCATGGGTTCTCTATGGATGCTCGATTGGGGGGGAAGTTGATCTTTCAGGTGGGGCTATTTTGTATGGAACTCTCAGACTCACCGATGGACGATTGGGCAAACTGATCGATTTGTCCAAGATCACAATTATTGGTTCTGAGAAGGGATCTGTCGAAGCTTATAATTGCTCATTTGAGAATTCTTTAATCATTGACGAAGATGCGGAACTTTTCGGTAACGCCGTTTTCGACCGATCCAACTTTAAGGGCGCGCTGCGCCTGAAAGGGGCGCGGCTCGCCAGTGCCTACTCTGCGATGCATAGCCACAAGTTGTTTCTTTCAGTGGAGGGTGACGAGTTGCGAAAGCTCAAGCAGTCTTCCGACTTTCATACGGCGCTAAGTCTAAAGGCTGTTTCTGCTCGATCTCTGGTTATGCCCGTCGGTGTGCGGAATCGACCTCTTGGAATTGTCGATCTGACGCAGTGCCACGCTGCAAGTTTCGACGACGATCGGGATGCTTGGCCGCGGGCGGGTGGTGCTTATTACGAGCGGCTCATACTCAATCAATTCCGCTATGATTATTTAGTGCGGATCAGTGGGGTTCGGGACGATACGGATATTCCGCTTGACGGAGGTCGCGGAGGGTCAAGTCCCAATGAGATAGTTGATGCGCGAACTTCATGGCTTGAGAGGCAGTGGAGGGGTTATTGGGAGGAAGGAGGGTGTCATGGGTTCTTGCCAGAGCCTTGGATCCAACTTAGCGAGAGACTTTCTAGTCAAGGTTACTTCGAGAGCGCGCGCGAAATCGACGCTATCCGACGGCGGCGACAAGCAAAATCAAGACACACCAGTCGTCAGAATCGATTTATCGCGAGATGGCTTGGCCGTCTAGCTTATTTCGGGCATCGGCCATTTAGATCTGTCATTGCCGCAACAATATTTTGGGCTTCTTTCGCGGTATTGTGGTCCGGAGCCGATTGGTTTGGCTGCAATGAGAAGTATTGCGCAGAGAAAAGCTTGTTTGTACGAAACGGAGTGCACTCGTATTCGCAGTCAAAGCCAGGTCTAGCTGGTGAGACGTATCCTGCATTCAATGCAGCGGCCTACTCTCTAGATGTACTTATACCGTTTGTCGACCTTGGATACCAGAGCGCCTGGACTGTAAATACCTCGCATGCCTGCATCTGCCGGCTTGAGTGGCACGAACTTGGCGGTGATTTATCTACCTGTTGGCGAACAATAAAAAGGGACTTTGGGTGGCCAGGTCAACAGACGGATCTCGGCGGGTCGATGCCTGACCGTCCGCAGTGCGAAGCCAAGGTACAAAGGGGACTTCCGATCACGTGGGGATTTTTTGCCTATGCATTATATCTCTTCGAACTGACGATCGGCTTTGTTGTGATTGGTGTAGGGCTGGCTGCCTTCTCCGGGGTTCTGGAAAGACGTGATTAGAAGAAAAGAGCAGCCCCATATCGCATGGGGCTGCAAGAATAGCGCTCGATCAGATGGGATCATTCCAAGTGCGAAGTGATACATGCAAGCCGATAAGGCCTGCCAACGCGATGCAAGTGTAATCGACCAGTAAGCCCTCTCCGATTATTGGGGAGAGAACGAACCGAATAAGCACGCAGCACGCGATGGCCGCAATTGCACCCGTTCCAATCTTGAGAAGCGCAAAGGAGGCGTACGTCACGACTACAATAATGTAGTCGCTGACACGATCAACCCAGTTAGGATTAACACTCATCATTGCCTGCTTTCTCCCTCGAAGAGCGCGAGGGCAGGATAAGTCAACCATACTGTTCCTGCCCTCAAACTACTCGGGGGGCGGTCGGCCAGATGAGTCGTGTCGATTGCACTCCATGGGTGCCCGGTCCGATGCAGAGTTTGTCCCGTCGAGGACGGCCAGCGCCATGCGTAACGACGGTTTCGGAAAAGAGCAATTACTCCCTGTCGCAGCATAAGAAGCGGCCTCTCGATTCTGCCAGTAGGATATGGTTGCTGCCCGCGACCGAAGTTCATCAGCCGAACGATCATTGTGCGGAGCGATTGCCTGCTCGTCAATTGACAATGTTCGGTGTGAG
Source organism: uncultured Hyphomicrobiaceae bacterium (assembly GCA_964559355.1). Lineage (GTDB taxonomy): Bacteria > Pseudomonadota > Alphaproteobacteria > Rhizobiales > Hyphomicrobiaceae > JAEUMD01. The sequence goes on along the minus strand of CAZLHQ010000029.1, from coordinate 22,111 downwards.
TGTTGCTGTGCAAGGCCAAGGCTTTCTGGTTAGCCGCGCCTGACATGCTTTCCGGAGTCGACATGCGCGTGCCTGTGTGCGCCGCGCCGCGGCGGTCAAGCGACCGCACATGCTCCATTCCGGTCACCACGCTTGACGGCCGGCGACGCTGGCGCGCGACGATGTGAGATCGGTCAGGGAAGCGCGCAGCGCGTTCGCCATAGGCTCGTATTGCCTAATCGGCGAGCGTCACCTGATCGTCTTTGCCGCTGGTCCACGGCATGCCGATAAAATCGGCGGTCTCCTTGAGCGCCTTGCGGCCCGCAAACAGGAACTGCCGCGAGCCAGTTCCGCCCGTCGCCGTCTTGAGCGCCGCGATCATCGCTTCGATCCGCTCAGCACTCGTCGTCAAGGTCAGCACGCGCATGTTGGCGAAGCCGAACCGTGCGACGTGCTGGCGTTGCTTGTGGGCGGCGAGATAAGCGATGAGCTTCTTTTCGAACGACGACTGGGTGATGTCGCTGCGGGTAATCGGCATGGTGGCGCGATCGGCCTCGACGAAGAAAAAAGATCGTCGCCCGGTGGACTTGAACTGCAGCGCGAACACCACGTCGGGCTCGGCGGCGACGATAAGATATTTGCCGCGATGCCGGATGCGGGCGGTCAGGCGCCAGGGATGGGCGGCATTGCGGATTGCATCCGGCAGCTCGGCGCGAAGGACCGCTTCGTCGATCAGCTCGATGTCGTCGCGCTCACGGGTGGCGATCTCAAGGCCGAGCATGAGATCGGCGAGCAGCAGCGCGTGCTCGATGTAGGGGCGCTTAACGCTGCGGTTCTTGTCGCTCCAGTCGGTGAAGGGCTGCTGCGTTTGTCCAATCACGGCCAGCGCGTCGGCGCCCTGGTTGCCGAGCGCGTAGACGATCGGCGCGCTGCCGGAGGCGGCGAAGTAGTTGATCTGCGCCCGCGGCCGGTCGAGGTAGCCGGCGTGGTAGAGAGCGCCGAGCCGCTCGATGATTTTCCGCGGCGACCGGTGGGGGAGCAGCCGGACGAGGTGGGTCGAGCGCAAGAAGCGATGACGGCCGACGGCGCCGATGAGGACGAGATCATCCTCGGTCAGGCGGATGGTGGCGAGCGGCTGTCGCGCGAAGCGGGGGCGCCGGCGCACCATGTGCTCGAGGTTGTCGCTCATACGGCGTCGAGAAAACGGGCGATGCGCCGTTCGACGAGCTGGCGCGGCCGCGCGTAACGGGCGCGGGTGCGTGCGATGACGGCATCGGCGCGGCCGGTGTGAGGAGCGACCGGTTGCTCGCTGTCGATGCGCAGCGTGTCGGTCGGACTGCCGTTGCGGATGAGCTTGGCCCAGGCGGTGAAGTTCGGCAGGTCGGTCAGTGCCGAGGGGCTGTCCAGTCCGAGCTCACGGGCGAGTACCTCGGCGTCGTCGGCGCCGACGCGAAAGGCGACCAGCGAGCCGATGTTGCCGAGCACGGCCTGGCGCAATTGCAGCGGCAGCTGACCGAAGAACTGGTGAGCGAGGGCGAGCGACAGCCGCCACTTGCGCGCCTCCGACAGGATCAGGGCGAAGCTGTCGGTGGCGAAGCTTTGGAACTCGTCGGCGTAAAGTGTGAAGTCGACGCGGGCCTCCTCGGGAATGGCGGCCCGAGCCTCGGCGGCCTGGGCGAAGGCGGTGGCGAGGAAGGCGCCGAGCAGGTGCGCCGGGCCCTCGCCGAGGCTCGCCTTCGACAGGTTGGCGACGAGGATGCGACGCTTGTTCATGACGGCGGCGAGATCGATGGTCGAGCGCGGCTGGCCGATGATGTTGCGGATGAGCGGCGGCGCTAGCAGGGCGCCGATCTTGTTCTGCACCGGCGAGAGTGCCTCGGCGGCAAAGCCGTCGCCCCACTCGGCGATCTCATGGGTCCAAACATGGCGCACCATCGGGTTGGTGCAGGCGCGGAGCAGGCGGTCGCGATAGGGCTCGTCGACCAGCAGACGCGACAGCCCGAGCAGGGTGGACCCCGGCGTGTCGATCAGCAGCGCGATGGCATTGCGCAGGATGTGCTCGAGCCGCGGCCCCCAGCTGTCGCGCCACAGGTGCTTGAAGGCGGCGACCAGGTGAGCCGTGACCAGCGCCCGCTGTGCCGGCGGCACACCGTCGAGCGGATTGAGGGCAACGGGAAAGTCGCGGTCGGCGGGATCGAGATAGAGACAGTCGTTGGTGCGCTCGGGCGGCACGGCGTCGAGAACCGCCTGCGCCAGGTCGCCATGCGGATCGAGCAGGGCGAGGCCGCGACCGGCGGCAAGATCCTGCAACATGAGCGACATCAGCAGGGTCGATTTGCCGGTACCGGTCTTGCCGATGACATGCAGATGGCGACGCCGGTCATCGGTTGCGAGGCCGACCGGTGCGTGAGTGGTAAGGCCGATGGTGGCGGTGCCGAGGACGAGATGAGCCGTGACCATGGGTCGGCAACCGAGCCGGAGTGCGGCCTGCGCAGTGCAGGCGGCGTCGAGGCATGAGGTGTGGTGGTCAGCCTGCCGGGGGCGGGTGCCGGCCGCTGGATGCGGCCCGGTGTGTTCATTGTAGGGGACAGCCGGCGCGACGCGGGACACCGGCTGTGGATAGCGCCTCGTCCACACCTCTCGGCGCTAGCAAGAGGTGCTCGCCGCCGGCCATCGATTGCATCTTCAGATTGTCGGTGTCGTCGCATTCAATTCAAATCGCGTCGCAACTCGCGCCCGCTCTGTCGGAAGGGGATTGCCGCGACCGCTGCAGCTCGGCGGCAGCCGATGCCGATCGGGTGAAATGAAAGGCGCCCCGGCCGACAAAAATGGCTGGGCTGCAGTCCTGGCGCGAATTTCCGGATCATTCGCACCGCTGGCGAGGGCGTGTCCGTTACGACCGGGGTGACGGAAAGCCATTTTTGTCGGGCGGGACGCCCGACAGAGCGGGACACGAGAGAAACGGCCGAACCAATCCGTCTTCTGGCCACGGTTGGGGGCGATATGAGGGGCTGTATCATGTATCTCCCCTCGTTTCCTCCGATCGTCGGCGTGCCATTTGGGAACCTTTCTTTCATGTCCGATATGCACGCGGCGATAAGCCAACGTCGCTGCAGATCGTGCCCGTTTGAATGCGTGGCTGGGCGTGCGCTTGAAGCGTTCGTCGGCACCGTCGAGGCTTCGACATCCCCGGTGGTGAGCTAGATGTCGTCGTGGCACGGCTCGCCCCAAGCGAGGATGGCGCGAGCGGCGGCGACCTGTGCCGGCAGCGGCAGATCACGCAGAACGCGCATGGCGTCGTCGATCAGGTCGGTGCAGGGCGGCGGGGACAACTTGCTATCCATGCCTTAATCTTATCACGGCTCGTCATCACCAGGGTCAATTCCCTGGTTCGGCCCGGCGGAGCCATTCCCTCATCCCGGCCGCGTCGAAGCGGGGCCGTCGGCGCGCAGCAATAGTCAGGGCCGCCCGTCTTCCATCCCGGTGTCGTCGACGATAATAGGGCGCGCCTTGACAGCCGCGAGCACCGCGGCAGACTGGCGCTGCCGGGTGAAGCCATTGAACGCCGCCGGAGCCCGACAAAGACAGCTGACGGCTCGCACGCTTGCGCCACGGGATCAAAGCCCGCAGGGCGGAGACGCCGATGCCGGTACGGCGGTGGGGCGGCAATGGCGGCTCCGTCGACGTGAGCCCGATCGCCCGTGCCAGCGGGCGAGGCGCCCCAATAGTAGGACAACTAGAAATCAGGCCACGAAACTTGACATCGCACAATATTTGTTTTGCGACATGAACCGCTTCCTTCCTTGCCGGATTTTGCATTCCTGAAATTCAAAATCAAAAAATGCTTTCGCTGCTGCGTCTCATTGCTATGAGTATCTTTCCATGCGTATTCTTATATAGAGTGACCGGCAGATTCAGCCGTTCCAGAGCGGCAAGCGTTGCCGGTCCTGACCGGCAGATTTTGCCGGTCAGGCGCGGCGACCGACCTTGGTCCTGACGACGAGATGCAGGCGATAGAGGTTGGTGCGGCCGAGGCCCTGCTGCTTGACCTCGAGAAAGCCGGCGGTCTCGAGTTCCTTGAGGTAGGTTCGAACACTCCTCTCCCCTGCTCCCATGTCGGTGGCCAGCGTCTGCTGGCCTGGGAAGCAGTAGTCGTCCTGCCACGCGTACTTCAGCAACATGGCGTAGGCGAGCTTGGCGCCGACCGACAACGCCGTGTTGGTGAGGATGAAGTTCGGCACCTGGGTGAAGCCGTGGCGCGTGACCGGATCGGCACCGCTGATCTCGATGTTGCGCCTGATCTCGCCAATGCGCTGACCGATGTGGTCCATGCCGTCAGTATAGCGCCCCGAAGCATGCGAACGCCGGTTGTGCACACCGGCTCATTCGCCATCCTGCGGCGTGTGGTTCGTGCCAAGCTCGGGCGAACGGCGGCCGGGATTGAGCGCCAGCACCAGCTCCTGCAGGCCCTTGATCAGGATGTTGGTTTCGCGCGCGCGAATGCCGAGTTCGGAGATCTGCGCGTCCTTGACGCGGATCTGCTCGCGCAGGAACACGTTCTCGCGCTCGATCTGCTCGATGTAGCGCGGATCGACGGCGGCGGTCTCGGCGCGACCTGTCGCGACCGGTCGAGGCATGTCGTCGCCGGTCGTCGTTGCCACATCTGTCGCGGCGGCTTCAGTTTGCTGGGCGACAGCGGTCGCGTCCGGTCGCGGCATGTCGCGATGTGTCGCCTGCGCCAGCTCGTCGATCTGCGCGATGTGGCGTGCGACCGATTGCGGCGTGATCATGAAGCGGTCGCCGAAGGTCGTCTCCTGTCGCAGGCAGTCGAGATGCCCCTTGGCGCAGTAGCGCTGGATGCTGCGCAGGGTGCGCGGATAGCCGGCATGCTCGTAGCGGAGTGCGGCGTCCTCGATGGTCAGCGCATAGCTGTCGGGGTCGGTCGCCGCCGGTCGCGCCGTGTCGCGACCGGTCGCCGATGCGCTCTGGCTGTCGTCGGGCATGATGACAGTATATCAAGCGCAGGGAAACCGGACCGGTTGTCCACACCGCATCACGTCAATCACAAGAGAGAAATGCTGCAGTGCAAAGGAAGCGGAAGTTGAGTGTGTCCCAGAAACCGAGCACCGCGTCCGTGGGCGCAGAGTCCGCTGATCTTCTGAGATTGACCAAGCAGGAGAAAAGGGATTGGAACTGAGGAGCTTGGCCGGGTGGCCGATCTCTAATCGCCTCAATGAGTCCGCCGACCATTGACGCGCCAACCTTCGTGCTACTGCGCTGATTTATTCTCGGTAGTCCTGACGGATATCTGCTTCAACAACCTTTCTGCGACGACATGCTTCCGATCCAAAGTTGCCGCTCTCAGTTCATTCGCAAACTCTGACGCCATCGGATGATCGGCGCGGTGTGCTTCGCGGGCGAAGTACGCCAACGCAGACGCCGCCAGATACTCACTTCCCAACTTGCGGAAACCCGCGATAGCTTTGCGATAAAGCGCTTCGCCTCTCTCAAAATGCGACTTGCGCATTGCTACCAAGCCTTGATTGGCGATCACCACGAGTTCACTCACCGGATCGAACATTCCGGGACTGATGTTTGATAACTCCTGCTCCGCCTCGACCAATCGGTTAGCTGAGGCCAATGCGAATATTAGGCTATTGCGAAGATGCGGCGACCTCGGATCAAGCCTTACGCCTCTCCGGCAAATATCGATCGCCGTTGTGTAGTCATCTATGGTGTTGGCGGCTGATGCGGCTGCAACGTGTGCCCGACCAGAGAATTCTTCCTCGGCGATCCACTCTTTGGCGGCTCTCAAGGACGTTTCGTAATCTCCTATGCTGAACGCGTGCAGGGCCTGTGCCTCCTTGGCCTTCTTGTAGTCAGCAAGCCGGTTAGGATCGAGGAATCGCTCCCCAGTTGCCTGCGACGCCCACTCGGCCTGAGCAACCGCGCTGTCGGTCGGAATCGATAGACTCTGGGAGAACAGACGCTTCGCCTGCCGCTTTGCGAGATTGCCCTCAACAAACGTCGTCGCGGCAGCACCGGCGAGTTCACTAAGATCAAATCGGGGCCGCCCCTCCGCAGCGTCCAAAACCAAGAGGCCTTTGCGTAGAAAGGCAGCTCTCTTATTGGCGCGACTTGCCATCGCAATCTCAGCCGACATCAGCCACGGGTCGTACTCGGTCGAAGAAGACTTCCGAAGGAAGTGGTATCCAATGTCGGGTTCGTGAAGATGGCTGAACAGTCGCGCTGCCGACCGCAGAACGTATCGATTGTCTGGTGCCAACTGCAGTGCAGTTTTCATGCTGCGCACCGCATTTTCGTTAGCGCCCGAGATGATTTGTTTCAATGCGAGTTCTACCCAAAGAATTGCGTCGTCAGGCGCTTCCCGCAACAACGCGCGGGGTGACCGTGCTGCCGGTGTCTCCTCGACTGCCCTACCAAGTCGCGATAGCAGTTGCTGTGACTGGCGCCTGACGAGCGGCGTGACGTCGGCCTCAACGCTTGCCAGGAACTGCGCGGCGCCCGACGCAATCTCTTCGTGCCCATGAATAATAGCGCTCTCAACCAGTTCAGCGGCTGTGATCTCCGACGGAGACTTCTGCCAGTTTTCTTTACGCCGTGCCAACTCCTCTACGGTCGGCGACGTGACATCGAGCGAACGAGTGGCTTTGCCCGCGCCCAGTTCGCCCGCTGCCGTCGTGGCAGCAAAAGAACGCCACCGCGGAATGAGTAAACGCTTCGCTGTTGTGGGTGAGGTGATCACTGGAGCGGCCTCGCCTTGCGCATCTCGAACGCGATCCGTTTGTTGAGCAAATCGAACCGCGATACGTACCTTTCAAGAGAGTACTGGTCATGCCGACCGACACCCTTCGGATAGCCGCGCTTGCTCAGGTCAGGATTGCACAGTTCCCTTATGATCCCCTCAATCTCTGCGGAGCATGGCCCCGCGAGTTGCACCTTCAGATCCGCCATCACCTTTCCGAAGCTCGACTGCAGATACGGCAGCACGTCGGCGTATGACCTTCCCCAAATCGCAGGATGGAACTGTCCGTTCAAGTGAGTGAAGAGTAGCGACGTAACGTTGGTACCGGTGAACAAGAACGATGCTAGATTGCCGAGCATGTAAAGATCACAACCGAAGCGTCGTTTCGTCCACTCGGGGTCGCGAAACCCGTAGAGTTGCTCGGGTGGCGCGTACGTCGCGTCCCCAGCAACATCGTAGTCATCATGCAACGCCGGATAGCCTTTTCTCGAAGCCCGCCCGAAGTCAGCCAGTCGGCATTCGTCGCTAAACACGAGAACGTTCGACGGCTTGAGGTCTTGGTGCGCGATCATCTGCCGATGGACCTGGAACATCCCAACCGAGACGTCTCGAAGTGCTTGCATGCACCATGATCGATCGAACCGCCCGCGCATCGAGATTTGGCGCCGGACATCGCCCTCGGCCAAATGAAAAATGAGGTAGAAAACTCGACCGTTCATGGCGTCGAAATTCGGGACCTGCACCTCGCCATGCTCAATTGCCACAACGACTTTACGGAGCCGCTTTTCCCTGCAATGCATTAGAATGTCGCGTTCGTACATGAATGCCGTCGTCAACTTGTTCAATACGTCGATGACGTTGGTCGAACTGAACGCGTCAGAGAAATCGAAAGCTTTCAGGAAGCCCTCGACGCCGTCCTTTGCGACAACATATGCCCGTGAAAACTGCCCACCGGTGGCGTCGTCACTCGGATTGACTGCCTCAGTCACTGTCCATCCGTTCGGCAACGCCAACCCTTTAAGTCTGGCTGACGCGTGCGTGTTGTTCATGATGCCTCGGGAGTTCGGCAAGAAGCTTCTCGATGCGCTTCTTTCCTTCGGGTGTCAGGAAGATTGCGCGCCGTCTGGGGTCAAGCTGACTGACTTCCAACGTCAGAAGCGGGTTACGCGCGGATACTGTGGATGACATGGAAGGTAACTCATAACGTCCCTGGAGCACCGCCACATACCTGCTCGCGGTTTGTTGTGGAATGCCCAGGAATTCTGCTAGTTCGTTTACCGACAAACCAGGGCGTTGCGCCGCCAGTATCAACGTCCGAGTGAGCGGGAGACCAAGGTTGCGATCGACATGGTCCAGCAGCGCAGCGGTCGCTGAAAGCGCGTTAGATTGAACTTCATCTTTTCTGCTCATGCGTGGGTACATACTCACGCATGGGTGTCATGTCAATTGCTTACTGCGCATTTTTCAGTTGCAAGCTCATGCCAAGGCTCCAGGCTGACTGCTCTTCCCCTGTACGGACCATTGTGTTCTTCGCCGAACCCGCATGCTCCGTGGTGCTCGGCAACGGTTGCTTCTGCGACGTCTCCTCGTGGGATCTTCGAAACACCAGCGCCGAGCAAATCCGTTTGATCGTCAGCGATGAGGTGGCGTGTTCGAAAAGCCCACACTCGATCACGGTTCGCGTTCGAACAGCGGAAACGAATGGCCGGTAATGACGGACGGCCTCGTTCGTGCGTTGTCGCGATTGGTCGGCGCCAGTCGCGGCGGCGACAGGGGCAGTGTCGCGAGCGAGTTGCGATGTGCTATGATGTTTTTTTATGACCTACACCCGACACAGGAGCATCGAAGTGGATTCGAGCCGTACCTACAGCGTGATCCTCGAACCGATGCAGGAAGGCGGCTTTCTCGTCGTTGTCCCGGCGCTCCCCGAGGTCGTCACCGGTGGTGATACGGAGCAGGAGGCGCTGGCGATGGCCAAGGAGGCGATCGAGCTCGTGCTTGAAAGTCGGCGCGAGCGCGGCGAAGAAATCCCGGTCGAGACCGGCAAGGCCCAGTTGCGTGAGGTCACCATTTCGCTTTCGGCTGCATGAGCATCCTGCCATCGCTGAAGGCCGTTGATGTGATCCGTGCCCTAGAGCGCGGCGGCTTCGTCGTCGTTCGCACGTCCGGAAGCCACCATCGTCTGGTGCATCGCACCGATGCGTCGCGGGCAACAACAGTGCCGATGCACAAGGGGCGCGATCTTCCGAAACCATTTGTGCGCAGCATCATCAAGCAGGCGGGTCTATCGCTCGATGAGTTTCTCGATCTTCTGAAGTGACCGATGGTAGCTCTCCGCCGACGAACCGAATTGCAAACAATCAACGGTCTACGATCGTGCCGACGGCGGCGCGGATGACGCCGAGCTTGGCAAGTTTGCGCGTCTCGGAGGGATCGACACGCGCATCTCCGGCAAATAAGTGTGGCGATCGTAGACGCGCTGGATCGGTGTGCGCGTGCCATTCTTGTGATTGAGCACCGCTTCGGTGACGTGCGGTTGCGTCCCATCGATCAGCTTAAGTGACGACCTCGCGCAAGCCGTCGAGATAGTCGGCCCAGGTCTGCATCATCGCCGTCCGCTCGGCTAGATGCTGGGCGTAATTGTACGCGGCACGTACCGCGTTGCGCTCGCCGTGGGCAAGCTGGCGCTCGATGGCGTCCGGGTTCCAGCGGCCCATCTCGTTGAGCCTAGTCGAGGCCATGGAACGGAAGCCGTGGCTGGTCATGTCGTCGTTGCCGTAGCCCAGCCGGCGCAAGGCGCCGTTGAGAGTATTTTCGCTGATAGGGCGATGCACGGTTCGCATCGATGGAAAAAGATAGGGCGCATCGCCGGTTAGAGGCCGCATGCCGTCGATGATGTCGATCGACTGACGCGAAAGTGGCACGATGTGGGGCGATCGCATCTTCATGAACGCCGCCGGGATCGTCCAGCGGGCAGCGGCGAGATCGATGTCGACCCATCGCGCGTGACGCAACTCCATCGGCCGCACGAAGACCAGCGGCAGCAATCGGAGTGCCGCGCGCACGATGGGGGAGCCGGAGTAATCGTCGACGGCGCGCAAAAGTCCGCCGATGGCAGCGGGCTCGATAATGGCGGCGTGATGGGTAACCTTGGGCGATACGAGCGCACCGGCGAGATCAGCGGCTGGGTTGCGCTCGGCGCGCCCGGTTGCGATGGCGTAACGGAATATGCGGCCGCTGGTGCTGCGCGCCCGCCGCGCCGTCTCGTATTTTCCTCGCGCTTCGATCCTGCGCAGGGCAAGCAAGAGTTCCGGAGCTGTGATTAATGAAATCGGGCGGCTGCCGATCGAGGACGACAGCAGGCTCACAAACCAGCGGCTCTTCTTCAGCGTCGGTTCGGCGCGGCCTTCGCGCTCGATCTTCGACAACCATTCGTTGGCGACGAGTTCGAACGTGTCGGCGGCGGCGCGGATGACGCCGAGCTTGGCAAGTTTGCGCGTCTCGGAGGGATCGACACGCTGCTCAAGCTCTTCCTTGGCATCGTCGCGGGCGCGCCTCGCTTCGGCCAGGCTCTGCTTCGGATAGGTGCCGAGCGCGAGTGTCTTGCGCTTGCCGGCAAAGCGATAGTCGAAGCGCCACAGCTTGCCACCACCGGGCTTGACGAGCAGGTAGAGGCCGCCGCTGTCCGCCAGCTTATAGGACGCGGACTTCGGCTTCACCGAACGGATCTTGGCATCGGTCAGGGACACGATGACGGTACCGACGTAGGAGGTGATCAAATACCGTCACATCATACCGCCAACCCGACGGTATGCAATGATCATCATGAGATTCCATGAGAAGCTGTCGCTCACCAACTTATTGTTTTTTATTAGATTTACGGTTGCTATGAGGTGCTGTGATGAGAACAAATGGTGCCCAGAAGAGGACTCGAACCTCCACGCCTCGCGGCGCTAGTACCTGAAACTAGTGCGTCTACCAATTCCGCCATCTGGGCCGACACGACAGGCATGTCGAGGCGCTTCAACTAGTGGCAGCGCGCCCACTTGTCAATCTCAAGACAGGACTTCTGGCGCACTTCACAGCAGCTTTCTGGACCGTATAGTGCGCCATGAGGTATGCGCGGGGGCGCGGCGATAAGGTCGGCGGCAGGTCGAAGCGGTAATTTGCCGGCCGGGCAGCGCCTTTCGGATACGGAAATTCGCAATCGAGGCGGTAATCTCATGACTTCCAAGCTGTTGCACGGCGGGCTGGCGACGGTGTTCGGCGGACCGGGTTTCGTCGGCCGCCATGTGGTGCGCGAACTGGCCCGTCGCGGCTGGCGCGTCAGGGCGGCGTCGCGGCGGCCGGATTTGGCCGGGCACCTGCAGCCGATGGGGGCGGTGGGGCAGATCCATGCCGTTCAGGCCAATCTGCGTTACCCCGAATCGTGCCTCGCCGCCGCACAAGGCGCCGAGGTGGTCATCAACGCGGTCGGCGTGCTGGCGAGCGTCGGCAAGCAGTCGTTCGACGCCGTTCATGTCGAGGGTGCCCGCGCGGTGGCCCGGGCAGCGCGCGAGGCCGGCGCCCAGCGCTTCATCCACATCTCTGCCATTGGCGCCAACGCTGCATCCTCGGCCGCCTACGCACGTACCAAGGCGGCGGGCGAGGCCGCCGTGCTGGCGGAGTTCCCCGGCGCCATCATTATCCGGCCTTCGATCGTGTTCGGCCCGGAGGATGAATTCTATAATCGCTTCGCTTCCATGGCGCGCATGTCGCCGTTGATGCCGCTGATCGGCGGTGGTCGAACCCGCTTCCAGCCGATCTTCGTTGCTGATCTCGCCGCGGCTGTCGTCAACGCCGCGGAAGGTGCTGGTACGCCCGGCACCGTCTATGAGGTCGGCGGACCCGACGTGAAGAGCTTCCGCGAACTGCTGGACGAAACGCAAAAGTGGGCCGGCCGCGACCGTGGCTATTTTCCGATGCCGTTCTGGATGGCCAAGTTGCAGGCACTCCTGACCTGGCCACTACCCAACTCCCTGCGCCCCGTTACCGTCGATCAAGTGCGCATGCTCGAAAGCGACAACGTCGTCAGCGAGGCCGCAAAGAAAGAAGGCCGCACGCTCGAGGCGCTCGGCGTGAAGCAGCCACGCAGCGCCGGCATCGTGGTTCCCGAATATCTGGAGCGGTTCAAACCGAAAGGCCAGTTCGCGCATTATCGCGGCTGAGCCCATCGCGGATCGCCGCACACCCGAAACTCAACACGCCCGACACCCCAAAAGACAAAGCCACGTCACCGCCCGGCGACGTGGCTTCTTTCATTTCACCGCACAGCGTCTTAGTGGACGCTAGCGATCTCGAGCTCGTCGCCCATGGCATGGCCAACAGCGGCAGACCGCGTATCGGTCAGCGCCAACGGCGTGCCATCGGCACCATGCAGAGCGAACAGGTGGATACCCTGTGGCAGCCCCTCGACCGTCGGAAACAGGCGGCTGGCCTCCTCCGACGTCATGGTTTTGATGTAGGCGACATGGCCATCACCGAGCTTTGCGAATTCCAGCTCGCTCATGATCGGCATGACACGCTCCGCGACGTTGTCGAAAGTCTTCGGCGTGCTCTTGATATTCATGACGGAACTCCTCGGTTGCGTGAGGCTTGGGACGCGTCATGCTGAGTCCTACGCCCGGGCTTGGACGATTTCATGTCCCGGAAAGAAGACTCCCACATCCCCATCATCTGCGATTCGTTTGCGATTTCGACGAAAATCCGAAATCTAGGTTTTCGAATTCTCACCGATGTCGATCTTTCGCACCAGGCGCTCTGGCTCGTGCCGCATCAGATCGATCTCCAGCAATCCATTAGCCAAGTCCGCCGAGCGGACTTCGATGCCGTCGGCAAGGACGAAAGTGCGCTGGAATTGCCGCGCCGCAATACCGCGGTAGAGAAACTCGCGCGACTTATCATCCTGCTGTTTGCCGCGGACGATTAGCTGGTTGTCCTCCACGACGACGTCGAGCTGGTCGCGGGTGAAGCCGGCTACCGCCAGAGTAATCCGCAAGCGCTCCTTGGCGCTGTCGGGCTGCACGATTCGCTCGATGTTGTAGGGCGGATAACCGTCGCCGCCTTTGCTGGCGCGATCGATCAGACGCTCGATCTCGTCGAATCCGAGAAGCAGGGGATTTGACAGAAGTGACATACGGTTCATTGGTCCCAAAGCCCTTTCAAGAAGCGACTTCAGCGGGGTTTTAAAGGCCCCGAAGATGTGACCTTCGACAGCCCGTTTCAAGCGGACTGATCGTGCGACCCCTGTTCGTGGCGGTCGCGGTCTGCATGCACAGAATATGGTGCTGCCCGGTCGGCTTTCAAGCGACCAAGCCCCCGTCTCAGTCTGCGCGAACGGTCTGCTTGCGGCCTCAGTTCTGCGGCAATTGAACGCTTGAACGATCTCATGCCCGACGCCGGATCACCCGGCGCAAGGCAATGCCGGCGGCGGCCACATGCCAGCGCTGCCCGCAATGGTGAAATAGGAGCCTTTCCATGCGCTTAGCCACTCGCTGCGTCGTCATCCTGCAGTCACCTGCCCGGATCACCGCGACCTGCCTCGCTGTCCTTGCCGGTGCAGCCCTCCCCCTGCCGGGGACGGCGATGGCAGAGGAGAAAGCCTCCATCTCTTCCGGCCTCACCGACGCCGAGCTGACGCCGGAAGAGCGCGCCGAGCGCGATGCCCGCAAATCCTGCAAGGTCGAGATCTGCAAGGGATTTCGTAACCCTGCCGGGCTCTCCGGTGACGTCAGCTGCTCGATCCTGAAGTCGTGGCGCAAAACGCAGCTCGACAAGATGGTGTCGAAGGCCAAGGTCTCCTGGCCGTGGGGGGCGGTGCGCTGCAATTCCGACATCAAACTGTCTCGGGCAGACCTCGCCAAAGCGATGAGCCAGGCGAAATACGATCTCAAGCTCGCACCGCACCACGTCGCCTGCACGATCGATCGCGAGAAAAAGGACGACGCTCAGATCGACATCGATTTCACGCCGACCGTCTCGTTCGAAAACGGCAAGGCGGTGAAGGCGAAGATCAACTGGGGCAAGGTCGAAGCACCGACGTTGGTCAAAGGCGCGATGTGGACGGCGACCGCGACCGACAACACCTTCAACGTGCTGCAATCGACGCTGATCGAGGACATCAACGACTTCATCTCGAAGAAGTGCGACGAGGTGAAGGACGACTGGTCCAAGCCTGCACCTTGACGGCGCAGCCAGCGCGCAGCGGACGTGACGGCAATCTCGCCGATCGGCCGATTCGCCAATATGGGGCAAAACCAGAAACCGGGACTAACTGCAACCCGCCCCCCCCCCTGACGGCCTCCTGCTTCGGCTCAGGTGCCGCCTTCGCGCCCCATACTTGGATTGCGCGCGGCAATCGGGCCGCCGCCAAAGACACAAGGCCGGGCGCACGACCTGGAAGACCAGCATTTCGCCGGATCCGTGCGCCCGCAAGCAAGCCTCACTTTGGCATCGTCGAGGAATGGTGATCGACGATCAACCATTTGCCGTCGCGCTTCACGAGCGTGAAACTATAGCGCGCGGGAAGCTGCGTTGGCTGCCCATCCTTTTCATAGCTGAACGTGTAGTAACCGCTATTGATCGCCGTATCGCCACCGTAGACCCGGATCAGGGGATCCTTGAACTCGACAGTGAGCTTGGGCAGCTTCTTGCAGGCATTGACGAAGTAATCTTCGAGTTCGGCCCGATCATCGCGAATCGTGGGGGAGATTGTGCCCCACAACACGCCCTCCTCTGCATAAAGGGGCAAAATCTTTCCGGCTCCTCCACCACTACATGCGGCGGCAAGATTTTCCTTCCAGGCGTTCATGGCGCCGATGACATCGGCTTTTTCGTCAGCTGCAGCCGGGTCGATCATGGTCAACATAAGAGCTAGGGTTGCGATCGAATTTTTCATTGTACCCTCCCAGGGGGTTGAGGCACCATCTGCAACGTCGCGAGCCTACGCCGCGGATGCCTTGCCCGCCATCGCCGAGAACCCGCGAGTATGGCGAGGCAAGTCACTTTTAGGTGAGAGGATCCGGCAATCGCGACATCTGTCCCGGCGGATGAAGCGCAAGGTTCGTTCAACAGCGCCGGCGTCCGCTTCGGGTCATCCGTTACGATGCACGCGACCAACTGTGTCGTCCGGAGCGAGAGCGAGATCGAAACCGACCTTGGCAAGCACGCAGCTTCGAAATCAGCCGAGCATCGCGTTACCAGAGCAGCAGCCGCACCCGCAAAAGAAGAAGGGCGCAGTCCCTCCCCGGGCTGCGCCCTCTAGAACCGGCTGACCGCGGGGGGAAGCGGCGCCGGGATCAGGAGTAGGCACGCGCATGTAGCCATGCCGCTGATGTCGGCAGCCTGAACGGCATATTCATCTGGCATTCACGCGGTGGGGAGCGGGCGCGCAGGCGGCTCTTATGGCGCGCGCACATCTTGAATGAAGCACCGGCGCGCCATCAGGCGCGTTGCTCCAAATCCTCGCGCAGCAATTCCAGCTCCAGCCAATAGGTCTCGGCTGCGGCGAGTTCCGCCTGCGCAACAGCAAGCCGCGCCGTTGCCTTGGCAAACTCGTCCGGCTTCACCTTGAACAGCGATGGATCGGCGATCTTTAGCTCGAGCGCGGCGATCTCAGCTTCGAGTTTCGCCATGTCGCCCGGCAACGTCTCCAGGGCGTGCTTCTCTTTGAATGACAACTTGCGCTTGGCAGGCTCGGCAGGCTTTGCAGCCGCTTGTAATCGATCATTCGGCTGGCCGGGGTCGCGTCGTTGCTCGCGCATTGCCGCCGGTTCCGGACGGCCACGCCGCTGTGCCAGCATATCGCTATAGCCGCCCGCGTATTCGAGCCAGCGCCCGTCTCCCTCCGATGCGATCGTGCTGGTGACGACGCGGTCGAGAAAATCGCGATCATGGCTGACCAACAGCACCGTGCCTTCGTAGTCCGACAACAGCTCCTGCAGGAGATCGAGCGTCTCCAGATCGAGATCGTTGGTCGGCTCGTCCAGCACCAGCAGATTGGACGGCAGCGCCAGCGCCAGCGCCAGCAACAGCCGCGCCCGCTCGCCACCCGAGAGCACCGACACCGGCGAGCGCGTCTGCTCGGGCAGAAACAGAAAATCCTTCATGTAGCTGGCGACGTGGCGCGGCTTGCCATTGACGATCACCTGATCGCCGCGGCCGCGCGTCAGGGCCTCGGCCACCGTCCATTCCGGATCGAGATCGTCGCGCTTCTGGTCGAGCACCACCATCTCGAGACCAGTGCCGAGCCGCACGGAGCCGCTGTCGGGAGCCAATTTCCCCGTCAACATCTGTAACAGCGTGGTCTTGCCGGCACCGTTGGGTCCGATCAGACCGACCCGGTCGCCTCGCATGATGCGCGTCGAAAAGTTGTCGACGACGACGCGCTCGGGGAATGCCTTGACGAGCCCCACCGCTTCGATAACGAGCTTGCCCGACGTCTGTCCTTCCGACGCCTCGAGGCGCACATTGCCTTCGACGCGGCGCCGCTCGCTGCGCTGCTGGCGCAGCTCGGCCAATTCGCGCACACGGCGAACATTGCGCTTGCGCCGCGCAGTGACGCCGCCATGCATCCATTTTTCCTCGCGCGCAATCTTGCGATCGAGTTTGTGAGCTTCGAGCTCTTCCTGCGCGATCTGCTCGTCGCGCCACGTCTCGAAGCCGGCAAAGCCCGCCTCCATGCGCTTGGTCACGCCGCGATCGAGCCACACCGTCGTGCGCGACAGGGTCTCGAGAAAGCGGCGGTCGTGGCTGATCAGCAGGATTGCCGACTTCGAAGCGGCCAACGTGCGCTCCAGCCATTCGATGGCCGGCAGATCGAGATGGTTGGTCGGCTCGTCGAGCAACAGCACATCGGGCTCGCCCGCGATCGCCTGCGCCAACGCCGCGCGCCGCGCTTCCCCGCCTGATAGCCGCTCCACCCTTTCGTCACCCGTAAGGCCAAGCTCCATCAACGCGTAGCGCGCCTTGTAGGGATCGTCGGTGGGCTTCAATCCGGCCTCGACAAAGTCCAGCGTCGTCTCATACCCGGAGAAACCGACTTCCTGCGCCAGATACCGCACGACTGCACCCGGATGCACGAAGCGCTCGCCCTGATCGGCCCTGACCAGGCCCGCAGCAATCTTCAGCAGCGTCGATTTGCCCGAGCCGTTGCGACCGACCAGCGCGATGCGGTCCCCCGGCACCACGTTGAGGTCTGCCGCCGTCAGCAGTGGCGTACCACCGAACGTAAGGCGGATTGCCTGCAAGGTGATGAGCGGCGCGGCCATGATCTCGTCCAACACTCCAGGGGGGCGATGCGGGATGCGGCCCGCGCTCCTTCTAGAACAGCTGGTGGCAGGAGGGAAACAATCTGACGCGCGACAGGAGCACCCCGCGATCGTGACCGCCGGGCGGTGACATGCGGTCCCATGGACCTTGCCAGTGCCCGATCTGTGGCGCGATACTGTCTATTGGCTATTAGACGAAGAACTTGCGACCAGTCCATGGCTGGCCTGCCGTCCGCAGGGTTCTCTGGTAGCCGATGCGGAGATAGCGATGACCGAGACGGCCGCCACGATTTGTGATGCCTGCAAACTGCCGCCCTATCCGCCCAACGCACCAGCGATGGCCGATACCGGCCTGCCTGCGGGCTGGGTGATCCGCCAGATCAACGGCCGCACTTTCACCTTGTGCGATTGCTGCGGTAGCATCCGGCATTTCCGTGGCGGTATCTCTACATATCTGCAGCAGTGCCTCGGCCTGCCGGATGATGCCCAATGCCGGTTCGACGACGAGGCCGGCAGCGGCCTGCATCGCACCCGCGTCAGGCGCTGAGGCCGTGACCGTCTGGATATGATCACTCTTGCGAGGCACCGATGAAGATTTGCTGCGAGGCCTGCCAGAGCGAGTACGAAATCCAAGTCTCCGGTCCAACGCTGCTCAAAGATGCACTACCACGAGGCTGGCGGCCGCGCCGCATCGATGGCCGCGTCTACATTCTTTGCGACATCTGCGGCAATCTGCGCCAGTTCGTGGGCGGCCTCTCGCCGTATCTACAAGATCGCCTTGGCTTGACCAGCGGCAATGTCGAGATCGAAACGCCGGAGTATACAGACATACCCGACGACTGGTTCGAGCAGTGCCGCGGTATCCCGCTGCGGCGGTGATCGCCCAGCGTGTGCGGTTCATCATCACCAGCTTTTGCCGGAACAGGCTCGCCTGCAAAGAAGCCTGACCGGGAAAGCTTTCAAGCAGACAAGAACTGACAGACGTAAAGACGGGAGGAACCTTCATGCCTAATACCGACGTCGACATCAACAAGGCTATGGCAGCGGCCGAGGCAGGCGCCGACATCGACGAAGCGATGCGCGCCGAGGAGATCAAGGCGTGGTCCAAGCAAGCCGCCAGCGCCGCAGCGGCCAAGGAGGGAATAACGCTGACCGACGCGCATTGGAAGGTGATCGAGTTCCTGCAAAAGACCTACGTCGAAAAAGGACCGGCCTCGCATGCACGCGCGCTTGCCGCGCTGCTGGATGAAGCCTTCGCGGCCGAAGGCGGCGCAAAGGCCCTGTATCAGCTATTTCCCGGTGGTCCGGTGGCGCAGGGGTCGCGGCTGGCCGGTGTGCCCGTACCGCACGACTCCAAGGACCCCTCGTTCGGGACATCGCTCTGACCCTTGGCGATTTGGGTGCGGCGGGCTGTCGTTGCCGATGCGAAATCGGTCGTGACAGCCGCCATGACAAATGTCGCCAGGAGTGATCGACGTTTTGCCTTGCGTCGCTGCTCGACCAAGCGTTTCGCGCGCGGCAACTCCAGGCACCGTCGTCCGGCAAGCAACCTCCAGTAAAAGGTCGGCAGTCCATGCCGCAATTCATTCCCCTGAGCCGCCTCGCTCGACTGGTCGGCCAACCGCGCTCGGTGTTGCAGCGCATGGCGCAGAGCGGCGAACTCGCCACCTTCGATGGTCATGTCGACCTGGAGGAAGTGCTGCGCCATTTCCCGAATGTTCAGCTGAACGACGAGTCCGAGATCAGGCGTGTCGAGGAAATCAAGGTGAACGCCGTTGCGAAAGCGCCGGCCCGGTTGGAATTGCCCGATGCCAGCGTGCTGCACGAGCGCTTGCAGGTTCTCGGGCGTGATTATGCAACTGCACAAGGCAAGATGTTGCATTTCGAGCGTGTCATCGGTTGGATTGGCGAGAAGCTCAACGACGCCGTCGAGCGCGGAGCAGCCACCCGGCCGTTCGCCGACGAGCTGCAGCAGTGGCTGAACGACGAACTTGCATCATCCTCGGTCGAGCGCCGGCGATGGGAAGAATTACTGGCCAGGGAACGCATCATGCGGGTGTTGAGCGCTCAGGTGACGCTGCTGCCGAAGGGGCAGACATTCGAAATTCTAGGCGACGAATCGTTTCTCGAAGCGGGTCTCAGAGCCGGGCTGGCCATGCCTTATGGCTGCAGCAACGGCACATGCGGGGACTGCAAGTGCCGCGCCGTCTCCGGCGAGGTGCTCAAGGTTCACCCGCACGATTTTCCGTTGAGCGCAGCCGAACGCCAACAAGGCTACATGCTGGCTTGCAGCTATACCGCCGTCGGCGACGTTTCGATCGAGGTGCCGTTTGTCGGCGTAACCGAATTGCCGGAGCAGACCATCCGCGCCCGTGTGCGCGCGGTCGAGCCGCTGGGCGGCAATCGCATCGCGCTGCATCTCATCACCTCGCGCGCCGAGCGTCTGCGCTACTTCGCCGGGCAGTGGCTTGAAATCATGGTCGATGGCAAGAGTAGGCGGGTGCCTGCGGCAAGCTGCCCATGCGATGAGCGCCGGATCGAGGTGCATGTGCTGTGCGAGGAGCCATCGAAGGAAGCCATGCAGCCGTTCAGCACGCTCAAGGTCAATGCCGAGATTACGGTGCACGGCCCATTCGGCAGCTTCGTCCTCGACGACGATTCAGAGCGGCCGCTGGTGCTGCTGGCGCAAGGCGCGGGCTTCGGCCAGATCAAGAGCATCCTGCAGCATGCTCTCTCGCTCGATCATGCGCCGTCGATTGCGTTGTACAGGCTGGCGAACGATGAAGGGCTCTATCAGGAAAACCTGTTGAAGTCCTATGCCAGCGCGCTTGAAAACTTCCGCTACACAGCGCTCGACGCCAGCGACGACCGGCAGGCATTGTTGTCGGCACTGTCACGGGAAGCGCCGAGCCTCTCCGGGCACGACGTCTACGCCGCAGGCGATGCCGAATTCATCAGCGCGGCTCGCCACCATTGTCTTGCAGCGGGCCTGCCCGAATTGCAGTTCAAGGCCGAGACCATCGCATGAACCGCAATCGTGTCCGCTTCCTCGAAAATTGAGCCTGCAAAATCTCCATGCCCGCTAGAATTTCTCTTGAGCTGAAGCGCCTGCTGGGCATCGAGATCGCCCCGGTCGGCCATTTGGAACGCGCGATCTCCGCCATTGGCGGATTTGTGGCGATCTATATCGTGTTCCTGCTCGAGCACGATTTCCTTGGCGAGATCGGCGCTGCTATCCTGGTTGCCTCGATGGGCGCCTCGGCGGTGCTGTTGTTTGCTGTACCGCACGGTGCACTCTCACAGCCGTGGGCGGTGTTCGTCGGCCACTTCGTCTCAGCCATCATCGGCGTCACATGCGCCAAGTTCATCGCCGATCCAATGCTGGCGGCATCCGTCGCCGTCGGCACCGCGATCGGCACCATGCACTATCTCAGAGCCATACATCCACCCGGTGGCGCCACGGCGCTGACCGCCGTCATCGGCGGCCCACAGGTACATGCGCTCGGCTATCAGTTCGTTGTGACGCCAGTGATGATCAACACTACCATACTGGTGCTGGCCGCCGTACTTATCAACGCTGCGTTCGCGTGGCGGCGCTATCCAGCCGGCTGGGGCCGTCGCGCAACGCCAGCCGCGCAGCCCCCCTCACGCCCGCAAACGAGCCACGCCGATTTCGTCGCCGCCCTCGAAAGCATCGGCACGTTTGTCGACATCCGCGAGGATGAATTTGAGCGCTTGCGTGAATTGACCCGTTCGGCCGCGGCCAATCGCCATTTGAAGCCCGAGGACATCCGCCTTGGCGCCTACTACTCAAACGGTGCATTCGGAGAGGACTGGTCGGTTCGCCGCATCATCGATACCGCCACCGGCTCGCAGAATGGTGACGTCATCTGGCGCGTGGTGGCCGGACGCGACCGCAACGAGAGCGGACATTGCTCGCGCCAGACATTCTCGCTGTGGGCCGCACACGAGGTCGTCCGATCGGAAAGCACATGGATCAGGCGCGAGGTCGAGCCGGAGGCCGAACATTTGATCGAGTGAGGGGCCGAGAGCCTGATCGACTGAGATGGAACCACTTCCGGTTCCATTGAGGGCGTGAATCAGACTCTCAAACAAGGGTATAGAGCAGGCCACCAGGGCTCGAGTGATTCCATCAAGATCGGGCCTGCCCTAAAACCAAGCATCGCCATGCATGCCGGCAAAAAAGGAAGGGCGGGAGCGCACGTCTCCCACCCTTGATCTTCAACCCGATCAAACGATCGCTGCCGCGTTCATTCAACGTGTGAGACGCGATGGCGATGGCGTTGCCGCATCAGCCGCGGCCCAAGCCCTTGGATGCCAGCTCTTCCAGATAGCCCTTCCACTTGGCATCCTTGTGCTGGCCAAGCTCCATCAAATACGACCACGAGTAGAGGCCGGTATCGTGCCCGTCGTCGAACACGATCTTGGCGGCATACTTGCCGACCGGCTTCAGCTCCTTGATCTTGACGTTGCGCTTGCCAGGAACCGTCACCCGCTGCTCGGCGGAGTGCCCCTGCACTTCGGCCGACGGGCTCAACACGCGCAGCATCTCCGCGGGAAGGTCGTAGGAATAGCCATCCGTGAAAGTGACCTTGAGGCTATCGCGATCGGGCGACACCTTCATCACCGGCGCCTCGACACCCTTGGTCTTGGCGACTTCCTCCCAAACCTTGCTCGCCAGCTCGCGGAAAATTGCAGCTTCCGTGCTGTCGGGACGCAGCGCCGTCACCGGCGTACCGGCATCGGAAAGCTCGCGGATATCCATATGCAGAGGCACGCCGCCGAGGAATGTGAGGCCAAGCTTCTCCGCCTCGCGCTCGGCACCGCCATGACCAAAGATATCGTAACGCTTACCCGTATCAGGCGCGATGAAATAGCTCATGTTCTCGATGATGCCGAGCACCGGCACATCGACCTTGCGGAACATGTTGAGGCCCTTGCGTGCGTCGATCAACGCCAGATCCTGCGGCGTCGAGACGATCACCGCGCCTGTCATCGGCACCTGTTGCGCCATCGTCAGCTGCACGTCGCCGGTGCC